>NZ_JAQGPL010000001.1:3912500-4252500 GCF_028826105.1 Paenibacillus humicola | reverse complement strand
ATGTAAGGTTTTATCTCGAGCTCCAGTCCGTCCATCATTATATAGGCGCCGCGCAAACGATGTCAACGAATTCGGCGCCGCCCGCTCTCCGTCTGGAGATGTAGGACGGTTTCAACCGTCAGACCCTTTTAGGCTCACATCGGCATCGGGTATACTTTGAATACAACCTGACGACGGCCCCGGACCGGAACGGCCTCCGGCGGCCCTATCAAAGCGGGTGCGTACAAATTTGTAAAAGCGCGATTGGGAGCTGGTGCAGCATATGAACGGACAATTTGTAAGCCGGTTAATGTGGGGATTGTTCATTATCGTAATCGGGATCGGCTTATTGATGAGGCAGACCGGCTTTATCCACATCGACATCGGGGAAGTCGTTCGCCTGTTCTGGCCGGCGTTTCTGATCTTTCTCGGTCTGCAGGGGCTGCTTCGGCGGGCGGTCAGCGGCGGCGGCTCTTACTGGGGCAGCTGGATTCTGATGATTGTCGGCGCGGCGTTTCTCAGCCGCAATTTCGGTTTCTTCTTCAATTGGCAGACGCACGACCTGGTTCAGTCCATCGTCCCGCTCGTCATCATTTTGTTCGGGCTCCGCATGATCATGAGACCGAGGAAACGGAACACAGCCGCCCCTTCCGACGAATGGAAGGCATACAGTTACGGGCCTACGGACGATTCCGTGCCGCCGGCTCCGCCGCTTCATCCCGACCCGACGAAGTCGTCGCCGGACGATCGGGAGAAAGGCGCGCCCTTTTCCGAGGGAGAAGCGGGGCCGGCGGATGCTGGCACCCGCACCGGGTATGATCAGCAGTCGTCCGGTATTCCGGATTCGGGCGGACGCTACTACGGGAAGCATGGCTTTCACGGCATGCATCGCGGCTATCGGATGGAACGCAAGATGGACCGCTGGGAGCGAAAAGCCGAACGGATGCGCGAGCGGCTCGAATATCACGCCCGGAGGCATGCGGGCCGCCATAATCGGACCGAATGGTGGAATTACGATCCGAACGTGCAGAACCGGTCCGGCTTTATCGGCGATATTTATGTCGGGCAGGATTACTGGGAGCTGAAGCCGATGAACATCTCCCATTTTATCGGCGATACGGTGCTCGATCTGACGAAGGCGCAAATTTTGCCCGGCGAGACCCGCATCAACATCTCGTCGTTTATCGGCGATGTCAAAGTATTCCTGCCGAACGATTTCGAAATCGGCGTCAACGTCGTATCGAGCGCGTTCATCGGCGACGTCGCGGTGCTTGACCGCAAGGAAGGCGGCATGTTCCGGAATATGAACGTGGAAACGCCGTATTTTCATGAAACGGACAAAAAAATCAAGCTGGTCGTCAGCACGTTTATCGGCGACGTTCGCGTCTCGAAGGTGGGGTAGCGCAGAGCGATGATGGTTAAATTGCTCCGAAGCGGCAAATTGGAAATGATTTTGCTGTTCCTCGCCTCTTCGGCTTGTTCCGTCCTTATTTGGGAATTTGGCTGCGGCACGATCGATCCCGAGCGTAACAGCGATTTGTGGATCGTCGTGGCCGCCGCCTTTTTGCTTGTCAGTGCGGCGTTCGGCTATTTTGCCGCGCAGCGCATTCAGCGCCGCATCGATGTGCTCTACCTCGGCATCAAGCAGGCGGCGCACGGCAATTACGCTACGCGGCTGCCGGAGGACGGGGCCCGTTCGTTTACGGCGCTGTTCCAGGAATTTAACGATATGCTGCAGTCGATGGACGAGCGGATGCAGTGGATTCAGCGCTCAGGCGAAGAGCAGGTCATGCGGGAGGCGGCTTCCAACGAAGCCGCGGTGCTTGAGGAACGCAAACGGCTCGCCCGGGATTTGCACGATACGGTCAGTCAGCAGCTGTTCGCGATCCATATGTCCGCTTCCTCGCTGCCGAAGCTGCTGGAGCTCGACAGAGAGCGCGCCGGGGCGGTTATGGACCAGCTCATCCAGATGTCTTCGATGGCGCAGAAGCAGATGCGCGGCTTCATCGCGCAGCTTCGGCCGCTTGAGCTGGAAGGGCGCTCGCTGCGCGAGGCGCTCGACAAGTGGTTTCCCGATTACTGCCGGCAGAACGGGCTTCAGGGCGTACTGGAATGGCGGGTGAAGGAAAAGCTGTCGGAGGCGAAGGAACACCAGCTTTTCCTTATTATTCAGGAGGCGATGGCGAATATCGTCAAGCATGCGGGGGCTGAAACCGCGCTGCTGACCGTCGCCGAGACCGAGCGGCAAATCGTCATGACGCTGCAGGACGACGGCGCCGGCTTCCGGGCCGATCAGGTGAAGCGGGGCTCGTACGGGCTGTCGACGATGCGCGAGCGCGCAAGCAAGCTGGGCGGAGACGCCTCGATTATCAGCAAGCCGGGAAGCGGAACGCGCGTGCGCGTGACGCTGCCGAATTATATCAATGAAGGAGCCGAGACTGTCGATGAGCGGGAATGAGCAGTGGAACGTGATGATCGTGGACGATCACGATATGGTGAGGGCCGGCCTGCGCACCTATTTGATGCTGGAGCCGAAATTTAACGTCGTAGCCGAAGCGGGCGACGGCGAGGACGCGCTTAAGATGCTGCGGGAAGGCGTTCCCGCCGGGCAGCCGCACGTCATTTTAATGGATCTGATGATGCCCCGGATGGACGGCGTCGAAGCGACCCGCGCGATCATGCAGGAGTTTCCCGAGCTGAAAATCGTCATGCTGACAAGCTTTCTGGAGGACGAAAAGGTGGTTGCGGCCGTCGAGGCCGGAGCGGTCAGCTACGTGCTCAAAACCGTTTCCGCTGAAGAGCTGATCTACGCGCTGCAGGGCGCCGTCAAAGGCATGCCGGTCATGACCTCGGATGTCTCGCAGGCGCTTACCCGCGGTCTTCGGCAGAGGTCTGCGCAAGGGGCGGACGAGGGACTTACCGAGCGGGAGAAGGAAGTGCTGCTGCTGATCGCGGAAGGGCGTTCGAACAAGGAGATCGCCGACGAGCTGCACATCAGCATTAAAACCGTCAAAACGCACGTCTCCAATCTGCTGATGAAATGCGAGCTCGAGGACCGGACGCAGCTGGCCGTCTACGCCCACCGCAAAGGCTGGGTAAAAACGGGATAGGCGGGAACAAAACGGGGCAATCTATCGGCATGCGAACAATTTGCGAAGGAGATGCCGGTTATGATTCCTCTTCATTCCAGGCTGGAGTCGGTGGAGAACGAGTATGTGCAGGCGATGGCGAAGCTGGAGGAGCATCAGTTTGCGCTCGGCGGCGGATGGGAATACGATCGCGGCTCGTTCGACCGTTTTCTCGACGAAGGGCACAAGGTTTGGCTGCGGCTGCCGTTCCGCGTCCTCAGCGGCAATCTCGACGGCGAGACGGACGACAACAACGCGCGAATCCGTTTCGGGCAGCCGTTTGTACTGAAGCATCTGTACCGCGAAGGGACGGATCCGGACGCCATGACGCCGGCAATCGGCGGCACGCTGAACCAGTTCCAGGATCCCGAAAACCCAGACGCCGAAATCGAAGCGAAATGGATCGACAAGGCCAGACAGGTGCTCGAGCACGTTGAACCGCTATTTCCGTAACAAACGAACGACATCCGGCAGCGGCCGAACCATCGCCCGCACGCCGGATTTTTTGTTGCTTTTCGCCCGTTCCGCTGCGCTGCCTGAAGACGGCATCGGACGTTTCTTCCTTCTCGAACCGGCATTTTGATAGAAAGTCCAAGGTCCGGCGCGGCTAATCTTGTTCATTTGCCGATCGTAGAAGGATTTATTTTTTTATGTCGGTTTAAATTCTTTTTAAGTTTGATTTAAGGTAGATTGTGCATGATAGTAACAACGAAAGCGATATGATAGCAGCATTTCATGGGTAGTCAATACTCCCTTGAACGGGCCGGAGGCCCGGCCGGGGAGGACATGAGGAGGAGAAGACAAATGGACGATCAGAACAAAAAGCATCCTTTCGACGATTTCTTCCAAACCGGAGGACAAAGCGGGAAAGATGAGCACTATACCGAGCAGGACCGCAGTGGCGGAGAGGATCATAAGGAAGAAGCTTCCGGCCAGGAAGCGGGCAAATCGTCGTACTATTACTCTTACGGGCCGTTCAAGCCGGGCGAGCAGCAGATGAACGCGGAGCGTGACCAGGCCGGAAGCGCGGGCCCGGTGGAAATGACGCCGCCGCAGCTGCGGGCGTTCGCGCCGACGCAGCCTTCCCGGAGCGGCTGGCAGGTGAAAGAGCCGCGCCGGACGTCGTTCAGAGCGATGTTCTCCTCGTTCCTCGCTGGTGTCGTCATCGTTGGCGGTCTGATGTTCGCCGCCGACAGAGGGAACTGGTTCACGTTCAACCAGTCGCTTGCCGCGACCGCGTCGAACTCGTCGGGCGGAACCTCCGCTTCCGGCGGCGGAAACGTCTCGACCGCGGCCGACGTTGTACGGCCGAACAATATCGCGCAAATCTTCCAGCAGGCAAGTCCGGCTGTCGTAAAAATCGAAACCTATCAAAATCAGCAGCAGCAGTCAGGAAACCAAGGCAGCGAATTTTTCAACGATCCGTTCTTCCGTCAATTTTTCGGCGACAATTACGGCGATCAGGGCCAGGGCAACAACGGAGGAGACTCCGGTCAAGGCTCCAACAATTTGGTTGAAACCGGACTCGGCAGCGGCTTTTTCTTCGATTCTAACGGGTACATTTTGACGAATGAGCACGTAATCGACGGAGCCGACCAGATCAAAGTCGTGGTTCAAGGCAAGTCTCAGCCGCTCGTCGCCAAAAAGCTGGGCAGCAGCTACGATCTCGACCTGGCCGTTCTGAAAGTGGAAGGAACGGGCTTCCCGACGCTTCCGATCGGCAATTCGAACAACAGTGCCATCGGTGACTGGGTCGTCGCGATCGGCAATCCGGACGGCTTCGACCATACGGTAACGGTCGGCGTGCTCAGCGCGAAGGAGCGGCCGCTCGATATTCCGGATAACCAAGGCACGCGCCATTATCAGCATCTGCTGCAGACCGACGCTTCGATCAACCCGGGCAACTCCGGCGGCCCGCTGATCAACATGAACGGCGAAGTGATCGGCATCAACACGGCCGTCAGCACGCAGGCGCAGGGCATCGGCTTTGCGATTCCGTCCAGCACGATTCAGGATGTGCTTGATAATCTGAAAGCCAACAAGCCCGTTCCGAAAACGCCGCAGCCGTTTATCGGCGCGACGCTCGGCGATATTACGCCGGATATTCAGCAGCAGCTCGGACTTTCGGATACGGACGGCGCCATCGTGGTGAACGTGCTGTACAAAACGCCGGCCTATAACGCAGACCTTCGCCAATATGATATCATCACCGGAATCGACGGTACGAAGTATTCGGCAAAAGAAGATATGATCGCCTATATCCAAAAGAAGAAAGTCGGCGACAAGATCACGCTTAACGTCATTCGCAACGGCAAAACGATGGATTTGACCGTCACGATCGGCGACAAGAATCAATTTCCGCAGGCGCAGCAGCAATAACGAAACGTAAACGAAAGGCGCAGGCAGTCGAAGGGCTGCCCTGCGTCTTTTTTGCGGGCGTCACGGTCGGCGTTTAAGTTTACGGGACCTCCGTGCTTTGCGTTATAATAGGGATTATAGGTTCCGCAAGCCAAACGATGGGGGAAATGAGATGAGACCGCATATTCTGGTCGTGGACGACGACGAAAAAATCACCTCGCTGCTGCGCCGAAGCCTGACCTTTGAAGGCTATGTCGTAGAGACGGCGAACAACGGGCTGGAAGGGCTGAAGCTGATGCTGACCTGCGATCCGGACCTGCTCGTTTTGGATGTCATGATGCCGCACGTGGACGGCTGGGAAGTGTGCCGGCGGGTGCGCGAGGGCGGAAGCGGCGTGCCGATTTTGATGCTGACGGCCAAGGACGACGTGCAGGACCGCGTGAAGGGGCTGGATCTGGGAGCCGACGATTATTTGGTCAAGCCGTTCGCGCTGGAGGAGCTGCTTGCCCGCGTCCGCGCCCTGCTCCGGCGCAAATCCGACAAGCTGGAGGAGCAGACGTCGCGCCTGCAGTTTGAGGACCTGACGCTCGATCTCGACTCTCGCGAGGCGATTCGCAGCGGCCGCCGCATCGATTTGACGGCGAAGGAATTCGACCTGCTGCTCCTGTTCATGCAAAATCCGCGGCGCGTGCTGACACGCGATTCCATCATGGACAAAATATGGGGCTACGACTACAGCGGGGAGTCCAACGTACTGGAGGTTTACATTGCCATGCTCCGGCAAAAAACGGAAGAGGGCGGGACGAAAAGGCTCATCCAGACCGTGCGCGGCACGGGCTATGTGCTGAGAGGGGAAGGAGGCTGACGCAATGTCGATCCGGCTGCGCCTCACGCTCTGGTATTCCGTCGTGCTCGCGGCGACGCTGATCGCTTTCGGAATGGCCGTTTATTTTATTATTCATTATAACTCGTACAACGATTTGAAAACGCGCACCCGGGCCCAGGCGATCGAGCTGAACAACAATCTTACGGTCGTCATGAATTTAAACAATTCGCTGGACCTGTTTGTCGATCCTCAAGCGAATATCGACAACGAGCAGTATATTCAGATCGTCAATTATTCCAACAACAAAGTGAAAACTACGTCCAATTTGGGGGATCTTCAGTTTCCTTATCCGTCCTATGAGGATTTAAAGTCGAATCTTTTCTCGGAAAGATTTGTGCATACAAAGGTTGGCATTTATCCGTTTTTGATCGATGAACAGCCGATCCTGGTGCAAAATCAGCTGGTCGGATTTCTGCAGGTGGCCGCTTACTCCGGCCGGGAGGACAAACTGCTCTCCGACCTGCGCACGATCCTGGTCTTTTCGTCGATGATCGCCGTCCTGATCGCGTTCACGATCGGCCTCTTCCTGGCACGCCAGGCGCTGCGGCCGATCGAAAATATTATCCTGGCGTCCAATCAGATCCAGAACGGGGCCGACTTGAGCGTGCGCATTTCCCGGGAAGGGCCGAACGACGAGATGGGGATGCTCGCCGATACGCTGAACAATATGCTCGGCCGTCTGGAAACGACCTATAACGGCCTTGACGAAGCGTATAAGGCGCAGCGGCGCTTCGTCTCCGACGCCTCGCACGAGCTGCGCACGCCGCTGACGACGATTCGCGGCAACATCGAGCTGCTGGAGCGGATGTGGCTGCCCGAGCTCGAATCCTCTGCGCCCGGACCGGCGGGAGAGGAGGCGGGCAGCGTATCTCCGGCGCTGCGCGAAAAGGCGCAGCGAAGCGCTCTGACGCGCGAAGCGCTGCAGGACATTGCCGCCGAGGCGAAGCGCATGTCGAGCCTCGTCAACGATTTGCTGGCGCTGGCCCGCGCCGATGCCGGCTACGTGATGGAGAAGCAGGTGCAGCCGCTGCTGCCGATCGTCGAAGACGTCGCCCGCCGCGCCCAGCTGCTGCCGCGCAGCGCCGAATGGCGGATCGGCGACCTGAAGCCGCTCGAAGGCGCCAATGTGAACGCGCACGGAGACTTTCTGCGCCAGCTTTTTTTCATTTTCGTGGAAAATGCGTTCAAATATACGCCGAGCGGTTATGTCGAACTGCGCTCGCTCCGTGCGGCCGATCAGGTCGGCGTCGTCGTCGAGGATTCGGGGATCGGCATGGACAGCGACGAAATTCCGCACATTTTCGAACGGTTTTACCGGGCGGACGTTTCCCGCGGCAAAACGAGCGGAACCGGCCTTGGGCTATCGATTGCGAAATGGATTATCGACGAGCACGGAGGCTCGGTGGAAGTATCGACACGAGCGGGCGAAGGAACGACATTTACCGTATGGCTGCCGCTCGCTTTCCCTGGCCAGTCGAATCAGGTATAATAAACAGGACCGGGACTTTAGAAGGTTATCCGGTTTCAGGCTTGGCTTTCGGAAAGCAGGTGCAACAATGGAAATTGTCAAAATATCGCCCCGCGGCTACTGCTACGGGGTTGTCGATGCTATGGTGCTTGCTCTGCAGACGGCACGCAATCTCGAGCTTCCGCGGCCGATCTATATACTCGGCATGATTGTGCATAACAGCCATGTCACGAAGGCGTTCGAGCAGGAGGGCGTCATCACGCTGGACGGCGAGAACCGGCTCGATATTTTGGAGCAGGTGGACCGGGGCACGGTTATTTTCACCGCCCACGGCGTTTCGCCGGAAGTGCGAAGACGCGCGAGGGAGAAAGGACTCACGGTCGTCGACGCCACCTGTCCCGACGTTACCAAAACGCATGAGCTCATCCGCGAGAAGACGGGCGAGGGGTACGAGATCGTTTATATCGGAAAGAAGGGGCATCCCGAGCCGGAAGGGGCGATCGGGATCGCGCCGGAGCATGTCCACCTGATCGAGAAGGAAGAGGAAGTCGACCGGCTGACGCTGGACACGCCGCGGATCATCATTACGAATCAAACGACCATGTCGCAATGGGATATCAAGCATATTATGAATAAACTGCTGGCAAAATTCCCGACGGCCGAAATTCATAACGAAATTTGCCTGGCGACGCAGGTGCGCCAGGAGGCGGTAGCGGAGCAGGCTGGACAGGCCGAGCTTTGCATCGTCGTGGGAGACCCGCGCAGCAACAACTCGAACCGTCTGGCACAGGTTGCCGAGGAGATCGCCGGCGTTAAGGCGTACCGGGTGGCGGACGTAACGGAAATCAAACGCGAGTGGCTGGCCGGCAAGCGGCGGGTCGCGATAACTTCCGGCGCTTCCACGCCGACGCCGATTACAAAAGAGGTCATCGCGTATTTGGAGCGGTACGACGACAACGATCCCGAAACGTGGGAGGTTCGCCGAACCGTCAACAGGAACAAGCTGCTTCCGGCCGTTCGCGCGAAGACGTCCATATGAGCGAAAGGGGCGCAGATATGAAAACACCGCACAAAAAGCGCTCGATCTTCCGCTGGATGAAGCTGAAATATATCGGCTTGATGCGGGCGCCGGGAGGTCCTTCGTTCGTGGCGCTCGGCTTTTCGATCGGCGTTGCGGTCGAAATGTTTACCCTCCCGACGTACGGTCTGGCATTTTTTCTTATTTTCCCGCTCATTTATTGGCTCCGCGCCAGCCTTGCGGGCGCGCTGGTCGGTTTTGTCTTCGGCAAAATCATTTTCCTTCCGATCGCATTCATTAACAGCATGGTCGGCGGTATGGTACTGCCAAGGCATCTGCGGTTCCATTTGCATTTTCTGCCGCACTGGCTCAATCATATTTTGCTCGTCAATTTGAAGCTGATCGTCGGCGGCATTATTGACGGCGTGCTGCTTGGGTTCTTGTTTTATTTTCCCGTAAAGCTCAGCATCCGATATGTCGCCAACAAGCGCCGCGAGAAGCGGAAGCTTCGGCGGACGATGACCGATGTGAAACCGGTCGCCGAATGATAGGAAGCTCAAATCCGGTCTCTTGACGAGATCGGTTTTTTCCTGTATATTTGCTTTAGCGATTAAAAGCATAAAAGCCGCAAAGCATAAAAGCGGACACGCGTTGAAGCGGGAAAAGGAGTTGTCCATTATGATCGTCGTGACCAACAGCAACATTTCGGAAGAGCGTATCGGCGAAATTGTGAAGCACATTGAAAGAGCGGGTGTGCAGGCCCACGTATCGCGCGGGACGGACCGCACCGTTATCGGGATCATCGGCCAGGCGGATCCGACGCTCGCCGAGCATTTGCGCCAAATGAAAGGCGTCGAGAACGTCATTAAAATATCGAAAACGTATAAGCTGGCCAGCCGCGATTTCCACCCCGACGATACGATCATCGAGGTGAAAGGCGTCCGCATCGGCGGGGATAACCTGACCATTATGGGCGGTCCTTGCGCCGTGGAATCCCCGGAGCAGATTGACGAAATCGCCCGCCTGGTCAAAGCTTCCGGCGGCCAGGTGCTGCGCGGCGGCGCGTTCAAGCCGAGAACGGGCCCTTACAGCTTCCAGGGAGTCGGCGTCGAAGGCCTGAAAATGATGGCCGATGCGGGCAGCAAGCACGGGCTGCTGACGATTACGGAAGTCATGACGCCGGAGTATGTCGATATTTGCGCCGAATACGCCGACATTTTGCAGGTGGGCACGCGCAACATGCAGAACTTCGACCTGCTTCGCAAGCTGGGCACGATCCGCAAGCCGGTCCTGCTGAAACGGGGCTTCAGCGCGACGTACGATGAATTCTTAAATGCGGCGGAATATATCCTTGCGGGCGGAAATCCGAACGTTATGCTTTGCGAGCGGGGGATCCGTACCTTTGAAACGTATACGCGCAACACGCTCGACCTGGCGGCCATCCCGGTGCTTCAGGAGCTCAGCCACCTGCCGGTCATTTCCGATCCGAGCCACGGCACGGGCCGGCGCGAGCTGGTGGAACCGATGGCCAAAGCATCCGTCGCGGCCGGCGCGAACGGCTTGATCGTCGAAATGCACACCGATCCGGACAATTCGATGACCGGCGACGGCGTTCAGTCGCTTTTCCCGGACCAGTTCGCGAGACTTCTGAAAGAGCTGGAGCAGCTCGCGCCGCTCGTCGGCAAACGGTTCGAAACAACGAAGCAGCCGGCCGAGCATTTCGCCACCTGGAAGGTTGTATAAACGTCTGGCGCGAACGGTTTTCATACGTTAAGCGAAGGCCGCGGCTCCTTGTCGAACAAGGGCTGCGGCCTTTCTATTTTTCAAGGCTCAGGCGGCGGGAAAACATTCAACAAATGTGTGAAGATACCTGACACTTCCTCAAAAAATATCTTACATAACTATTGACGACAAAGTGCGCGAAATTTATAATAGGCACATAGTTTGTGTAAAAATTGAACGTTCGTCGTTCAAACCAACGCAAATGTTCGGAAATGGAGGAAGCTTACTCATGTCAGTTCAAAACGTTTTGAACACGATTAAAGAAAACAACATCCAGTTTGTCGATTTCCGTTTCGTTGACCTGTCCGGACGCGCCCATCATATTACCCTTCCGGCGACAGAAGTCGACGGCGACACGTTTGTCAACGGCGTTGCGTTCGACGGTTCCTCGATCCCGGGCTTCCGCGGTATCGAAGAGTCCGACATGGTCATGATGCCGGATACGGAGTCGGTTTTTGTCGATCCTTTCACGCAGCATGCGACGCTTAACGTGATGTGCAACATTTTCACGCCCGACGGCGAGCGCTATGACCGCGATCCGCGCAGCATTGCACAAAAAGCGGAAGAGTATCTGCAAAATTCCGGAATCGGCACGGCCGCGTTTTTTGCTCCTGAGTCTGAATTCTTCGTTTTCGACGACGTTCGCTATGAAAGCACGATGAATTCTTCTACCTATGTTGTGGATTCCGAAGAAGCGGCTTGGAACACGAACCGCAAAGAGGAAGGCGGCAACCTTGGCTTCAAAGTTGGCGTCAAAGGCGGTTACGTCCCGGTAGCTCCGGTCGATTCCCAGCAGGACATCCGCAGCGAAATGGTTCGCCTGATGCAGGAAAGCGGCATGCGAGTCGAGCGTCATCACCACGAAGTGGCGACGGCCGGCCAAGCCGAAATCAACTTCCGTTTCGATACGCTGACGAAAACGGCTGATAACCTGTTGAAATATAAATATATCGTACAAAATGTAGCTCGCCAATGGGGCAAAGTCGCTACATTCATGCCGAAGCCGCTTTTCGGCGACAACGGCAGCGGGATGCACGTGCACCAATCGATTTTCAACGGCGATTCTCCGCTGTTCTACGATAAAGGCGCATACGCCAACCTGAGCCCGATGGCTATGAATTACATCGGCGGCATTCTGCATCACGCACCGGCGCTGATCGCGCTGACGAACCCTTCGACGAACTCGTTCAAGCGTCTCGTTCCGGGTTACGAAGCACCGGTTAACCTTGTCTTCTCGAAGGGCAACCGTTCCGCGGCAATCCGTATTCCGGTCGCTGCAGTTACGCCGAAAGGCTGCCGGATCGAGTTCCGTACGCCGGACTCCACGGCTAACCCGTACCTCGCGTTCGCAGCGATGCTGTTGGCAGGTCTGGACGGCATCAAGCGGAAAATCGATCCTGTCGCATTGGGCTACGGTCCGTTCGACAAGAACATTTACGAGCTGTCCGACGAAGAGAAGAAAGAAATCCGTTCCGTACCGGGCTCCCTCGACGAAGCGCTTGACGCTTTGGAAGCGGACTTTGAGTTCATGACGGAAGGCGGCGTCTTCTCCAAGGACTTCATCGAAAACTACGTGGCATTCAAGCGTCAAGAAGCCAAAGCGGTATCGATCCGCGTTCATCCGCACGAGTACAGCCTGTACTTCGATTGCTAATCGAATTTATTCGTTATCTCATCGGGCTTCCCAACCGGGAAGTCCGATTTTTATTGCCCGGATTAGCGGATCAGCCGGCGATCCTGTACCAATAAGGGACCGAAAGCAGCAGGACGCACGACAAGGCAAAACGTGTCGAATAAAAGCGGGCCACAAAGCTTTGCCCAGAGGGCAAGAGCGGGAATTGGCACGAAAGGCCCATCGAAGACGGCCGCGCGGCAGGTCCGCAAATATTCGGGAGTCCAGAGGGCGGAGCCCTTGGGGTCCCTCCCTTGGGAGGGATTTAGGGTGGGGAAGCCCTTAGGGTGTGGGGACTTCATACTTGCTGATAAACTTCAAACTTGCTATCATAGTAGCCATATGTATCTATGAGACTGGAGTGGGTAATGTTGACGAAACGCGCGTTTAATTTTAACGCAGGTCCGGCCGCGCTGCCGCTTGAGGTGCTGGAGCAGGCGCAGCGGGAATTTGTCGATTATGCCGGCAGCGGCATGTCGATTATGGAAATGTCGCACCGCAGTGCGATTTATGAGCGGGTCAACAACGAGGCTCAGGAGCTGCTCCGCGAATTGTTCGGAATTCCGAGCCATTATCATATTCTTTTCCTTCAGGGCGGGGCAAGCACCCAATTCGCCATGATCCCGATGAATTTGCTGCCGGCCGGCAAGACGGGCGCGTACGTGCATACCGGGTCGTGGGCCGACAAGGCGGTGAAGGAAGCGAAGCTGTTCGGAGAGACGGCGATCGCTGCGACTTCCGCGGCGGATAAATACAACCGCATTCCGGACCTTGCCAGCATCGAAATGCCGGACAACGCCGCATACCTGCACGTGACCTCGAACGAAACGATTGAAGGCACGCAGTATAAAGCTTTTCCGCAGACAGGTGACGTTCCGCTCATTGCCGACATGTCCAGCGATATTTTGAGCCGCCCGGTCGATGTACCGAAGTTCGGGCTG
This sequence comes from Paenibacillus humicola, assembly GCF_028826105.1. Lineage (NCBI taxonomy): Bacteria > Bacillati > Bacillota > Bacilli > Caryophanales > Paenibacillaceae > Paenibacillus > Paenibacillus humicola. Next base: position 4,239,268 of record NZ_JAQGPL010000001.1, on the reverse strand, counting down.
ATTTATGCCGGTGCGCAAAAAAATCTCGGTCCGTCCGGCGTCACGATCGTCATCGTGCGCGAGGATCTCGCGGCGGAAAGCCCCAAATCGGTGCCGACCATGCTGCGCTACGAAACACACGTCAAAAACAACTCGCTCTACAACACGCCGCCATCGTTCTCGGTTTATTTGGTCGGGCTGATGCTGAAATGGGTCAAAGCAAAGGGCGGCGTTTCCGCCATCGAGCAGCTTAACCGCGACAAAACGATGCTTATTTACGACAAGATCGATCAAAGCGGCGGATTTTACCGCGGATTTGCCGATTCCGGCAGCCGCTCGATGATGAATATTACGTTCCGGCTCCCTTCGGAAGAGCTGGAGAAGCAGTTCGTGAAGGAATCCGAACAGAACGGATTCGTCGGGTTGAAAGGTCACCGCAGCGTCGGCGGTCTGCGCGCCTCGGCGTATAATGCGGTGCCCCTCGAAAGCTGCAAGGCGCTGGCCGATTTTATGGTCGAATTCCAGCGGCGTCACGGATGACCGTCAGCTAGAGCTGTCAAACCAGGACCGCCCGGGTCTGAGATCGATCTCAGGCCCGGGCGGTCTTCGCACAAATAAGGAACCGGTAACGGCCGGACGGAGATCCTTTACCGAATGTTCCCCTGCGGGCTAAGCAGGCGAGGACGAATCGGCGGCGCTCGGTCCGGTCAGCTTGTAGCCGACGTTTCGCACGGTCATAATATATTCCGGCGTTCTGGCGTTGCGTTCGATTTTGTCGCGCAGGTGGCTGATATGAACGTCAACGATGCGGGTATCGCCAAGAAAATGGTAATCCCAGACGCCGTGCAGGAGCTGCTGCCTGCTTAACACTTTACCGCGGTGGCGGCACAGGAAGAGCAGCAGCTCGAATTCCTTCGGCGTCAGTTCGACAGGCTTGCCGTCGACATGCACATCGCGCTGCTCCGCAAATACGGCCAGACGGCCGATTTCATGGACGACGTTTTCGGCGGCTCCGGGCAAGGATTGCGTCCGTCGGAAAATCGCCTGGATCCGGGAAATCAGCTCCTGCGGAGAGAACGGTTTGGTCATGTAATCGTCCGCTCCGTTATCGAGGCCGGCGATTTTATCGGTCACATCCTGCAGGGCCGTCAGCATGACGATCGGCACGGCATTGTTTTGCTTGCGGAGCTCGCGGCATACCTGGATGCCGTCCATCTTCGGCAGCATGAGATCGAGAACAATGAGATCGGGACGGAATGGCTTCAGCATGTCGAAGACGGCTTCGCCGTCGTATACGGACCGGACGTCGAAGCCGGCCAGCTTGAGATTGAATTCGATTAGCATGGAGATGGAAGGCTCGTCATCGACGACCAATATTTTTTTCTTCATAATTCCGGTTCTCCTTTTCTTTCAATCTGGCTCTATTTTGGCAAATGACATTTTTCCGCAGATTAAGGGTACGTAAAATGGGTGTAAAAGTATAAGGAGGCGAAAATCAGAAGTGGCCTTTCATATCGTGCTCGTTGAACCCGAAATTCCGGCCAATACAGGCAATATCGCCAGGACATGCGCTGCGACCGGAACGCATCTTCATCTTGTCCGGCCACTCGGCTTCAACACCGACGACAAGACGCTTAAACGGGCGGGGCTGGATTACTGGTATGCGGTTACGATCCATTATTACGATTCGTTTCAGGAGGTGAAAGACCAACATCCGGACGGCCGTTTTTTCTTTACCAGTACGCGCGGGACGAAACGGTATACGGACTTCTCGTTTCGCGACGGCGATTTGTTCGTATTCGGCAAGGAGACGAAGGGGCTCCCGCAGCGGCTGCTCGACGAGCATGCCGACACATGCATGCGGATGCCGATGACGGACAAGGTCAGATCGCTCAATTTATCGAATTCGGCGGCGATCGTCGTCTACGAGGCGCTGCGCCAAACCGGTTTTGCCGGAATGGAATAAATGGAGCATCCTTCAAAGAACATCCATAACTTGCAGGATATTAAGAAAATGCTAAGCGAGGGCAGGAAAACAGGACACGCCATCGAAAGGTATAGGGGCGTAGGTAAACTTATGCATTGTAAAAAGATCTTGGAGAGGTGAAATCGTTGAAACCTGCTGGCGTTGTACGGAAAGTCGATCAGCTGGGCAGAATCGTGCTGCCCAAATCGCTTCGTAAACGATATCAAATGAATGAAGGAGATCCGGTCGAAATACTCGTTCAAGGGGACCATATCATTTTGGAGCGTTATCGTCCTCGCTGTGTATTTTGCGGTTCGATGGAAGATGTCCGCGAATTTAAGGAGCGTTATTTGTGTGCCGCGTGCATGTCCGATATGACGGCGCTTCGCCGCGGCTGATTCACTCGCACTCGATACTTCCTTTTAAACATAGGGAACGCATACGAAACTTAAAACGAGCTTTGCAGCCTTCGGGATGCAAAGCTCGTTTTAAGTTTCGTCGTGCAGCAAACCAAAAAGCTTCCGGCCGGATTGCATGCGCTAAACGGCGGAAGCTCTTCGGCGTTTATTTTAGATGCCTTTGGTTTTGTCGTCATTGTATGACGCCGTCAGAATGGCGGTCAAAAACAAAACCGTGATGACCACGAGGATGAGTAATTTTATCGACATCCTGCGCACCTCCAGTACTTTCATTATTATACCCAACCGGGCTCAAAAAGAAAATGCGTAAAGATGTGAACAAGTTGTTACGTTCGCGCGAATGAGCGGCGTTTTCGAACGGAACGAGGCGGCTTGGCGAGGAGAAAGGGAATTTCCGGTGGCTTCTCCGCCTATCGATGCGTACACTACTGCAGGGGCAAGTGTACGCAGGACCGCATGCTTAGCAAAATCCGGCAGGGAACTGCGTGCAAATTGGCGCGTGTACGAAGCCGCAAGGGTTCGTACACGCAGTTTGAATGACGAGGAGAGGAGACGGTGAAATGAAAATCCGATATTCGGAACAATTGCGGCGGATGATACCGGAAAACGAGCGCTTGCAGCAGCGGGAAACACCGGGACTCGATGTCGTTTCGTTCGAAGAAGGACTCCCGGCAGACGAGCTGATCCCTGTCGATGCGCTTGGGGAAGCGGCGCAAAGCGTGCTCGGCATGGGCGGGCGGGCACTGCTTTCCGGGCCGGCGGGAGGACTGGCGCCGCTGCGCGAACGGCTGTGCGAACGAATGGCGGCTGCAGGGATGACGGCACAGCCGGAACAGACGATCGTGACTTCTAGCTCGCTGCAGGCGATCGATTTCGCTGTACGGGTATTGGCGGAGCCGGGCGATACCGTGCTGGTCGAACGGCCGGCCAACCGGATGGCTCTGCAGCTGTTCAGGCTAAACGGCCTGCAAATCCTTTCCGTCGACAGCGGCGAGGACGGCATGGACCTTGAGGAAGCGGGGCGGCTCATCCGCGAGAAAAAAACGAAGCTCATCTATGTGATGCCGACCTTCGGCGATCCGACCGGGAGGACATGGAGCGAGAAGCGGCGGCTGCAGCTGCTGGAGCTGTGCGGCCGATTCGGCGTTTCCATTCTGGAGGACGATCCGTACGGCGCGATCAAATTCGGCCCGGAAGCGGGAGAGCGTTCGCTTTTTGCGCTTCAGGGCAATCCGGAAGACGGCCCGGTCATCTATATCGGTACGTACTCGAGCGTAATCGCTCCTTCGCTGCAGACGGCATGGGCGGCTTCCGGTTCCGGGACGGTTCGGATGATGGAGCGGGCGAGACGGGCTGCCGCTCCCGATACCGGCGGGTTCGAGCAGCGCCTGCTTGAGCAGCTGCTGCGATCGTTTCCGCTGGAGGCGCACATCCGGCGCATTGGAGAGGAATACGGCCGGCGAATGCGGGACATGCAGGCGCAGCTGCGCAGCTGCATGCCGGGTGACGTATCGTGGACGGAGCCGCGGGGAGGCCTTTTCCTGTGGCTGGAGCTGCCGGAGGCGCTTGATGCTGAAGCGCTGCTGCGGTGCGCGCTCCTGAAAGGCGCGGCTTTTATTCCGGGCGCCGCGTTTTATGTGGATCGTCCGAACCGCTCGACGGCCCGGCTGAGCTTCGCGCAGACGAGCGGCGAGCGTATGGCGGTCGGCATCGCCCGCATCGCCGAGGCGCTGGAGGAATTTACAGCCCGCCGCTAGCAGCAGCCTGCCCGCAGGGCCAGGGACGCGGTACGGCGGTTCCGTCTCCGGCCTCGCCGGTAGCAGCAGCCTGCTCGCAGGGCCAGGGACGCGGTACGGCGGTTCCGTTTCCGGCTCGCCACTAGCAGCAGCCTACCCGCAGGGCCAGAGACGCGGTACGAGGGTCCCGTCTCCGGCCGACGGGCGAAAAATTTCGTCAAAATGTGACGATGAAGAAATGATTGACAGCGTTTGCAATTGTCTATATGATGGAAACGTAAACGCGCGTTCATACAAACGTGTCAGCATGCCCCCGGCTTGTCCGATCGCCGACCGGCAGCATGATGGTATCGATCGGCGGCTGCAGGCAAAAGATGCGCACCCGATATTTGATATGAAGACGGAGGAGACGAAACGATGGAAAATGCCAGTAAAATCAAAATCGGCCTGATCGGTGCCGGCAACATTGGCGGCGTACATCTCTCGCAGTTTTCCAAGCTTGCGGACGAATGCGAAATCGTCGCGATTACGGACGAAATTTTATCTCGTGCGGAAACGCGCGCCCGCGACTATAACATTCCGGTCGTCGCCCGCTCGAACGAAGAGCTGATCCGGAATCCGGAACTCGATGCCGTCATTATCGGCGTGCCGAACCGTTATCATGCCGAGCTCGCCGTGCAGGCGCTGGAAGCCGGCAAGCATGTGCTGGTCGAGAAGCCGATGGGCATCAATGCGGAAGCGGCAAGACAGATCGTCAGAGCGGCGCAGAAGTCCGGCAACGTGCTGATGGTCGGTCATCAGATGCGCTGGGAATCGGTGCCGATGCAGATCAAGCAGCAGGTCGACCGCGGCGAGCTCGGGCGGATCTATTCGGCCAAGACGGGCTGGTTCCGCCGGAAGGGCATTCCCGGCTGGGGCACCTGGTTTACGCAAATGAATCAGTCGGGCGGCGGTCCGCTGATCGATATCGGCGTGCATATGCTGGACCTGGCGCTTTATTTGATGGGCAGCCCGAAGCCGGTATCGGTGTTCGGCTCGACCTACGCGGAGTTCGGCCCGAAGCGCAGAGGGATCGGCAGCTGGGGCACCCCGGATTGGAACGGTACTTACGATGTGGAGGACTTGGCTTCCGCGCTGATTAAAATGGAAGATGGCAGCACGCTGACGCTGGAGGTCAGCTGGGCCGTTCATATGGATACGGATAATACGCCGTTCATCCACTTGATGGGCACCGAGGGCGGCGCCGCTTACCGCGGCAGCGTCGGCAAGCTGCTCACGGAGAAATTTGACCGCCCGGCCGAGACGGACATTCGCCGTCCGGATAACGATGAAGGCGAGCGCGTGCGTCTGAGCCGCCATTTCCTGCAGTGCATCCGGGAAGGCAAAAAGCCGATCAGCGACGCGATGAGCGGCCTCGCGAACAACCTCGTGCTCGATGCGATCTACGAATCGTCGCGGACGGGCCACGAAGTGAAGCTGAACTGGGAGCTGTAGCCGCCGCGCTGCGCCCGGTTCCGCGCATTTTAACGTTACATGAACCGCAAGGTTCAAAATCGGTCCCAAACGAACAAACGGCTCCCGTGCAACCGCACGGAAGCCGTTTTTTTCGATTACGAGGATGCACACATTCAAACGATGCGGCAAGGCTCCTGCCCGGCATCCGCCGCGGCCGGAAACGCGTGCCGTATCCCGGCACCTTCCCCGTTCGACTTTATATACCCGTCCGGATTCGTTTTAACGTCCACGCTGCAGCTATCCTTCGGCTGACGAACCGTCAGTCGTCTGCCGGTGCCATCCGGCGATGACGTCCGCGAATTCGGCTACGGCGGCTGCGCCCCCGGGGCGCAGCCGGTAGACGCCGCGGCGCGCCCGCTCGAACCAGCCGTAGTAATCCTTCTGCAGGATATGCGCGGCGCGCGGAACGTCCGCCAGCTCCGCAGCCTGGCGCGGAGACAGCTCGCCGTATTCGCCGAGCGCCCACGCCACGCGCAGTGCCTTTTCGCGGTAGGCGGTAACCAGCTTGCGGCCCGTGCTGCCGCCCAAATTGTAATCCCCGGAGCGCTCGTTAAATTCGTCGAGCAGCCGCTCGCCGCGAAGCCTGCGCCGCCCGCGTACCGGCAGGTCGCCCGGCTGGCAAAGCAGCTCGATCTGCGGCGCCTTCGTCTTGAAGAAGGTGACGGTCATCAGCCCGAGCCCGAGCATCCGGCACAGCTCGGCCAGATCGCCGAACCGCTGGCCCACGGCGCCGGTTTTTTTGCGGTTGCGCTCGACAGCCAGCATCACCCGGCTGCTGAGCCGCAGCCGGTCGATCCCCTGCAGCAGCAGGGCGAGATTGAACGTCCGCTTCATTTCGACGAGGACGGTCTCGCCGCTTACCGGATGAACGGCGACCAAGTCGCAGTGCATGACTTCGCCCTTGACTTCGTATCCGCGCGCTTCGTAATACGATTTGATCGGTTGGTACAATTCGGTTTCGTACTTGACGGCCATCTCCCGGCAGCGCCCCTTTCTTCCGAGATTATACCATATTGCTCCGCGGGCGGATTCCGGCTGGAACGAAGAAGTATGGGGGATTTTGGAGAAATCTCAAATATAATTTAGAGCAATTTCCCTTAGGTTCGCGCATAGGTATGTATTACTTCATAAATTCAAAGTCCATTTAGAGTGGAAATGGATAGATAAGGGCCCTCGGCAAAGAATGCAATCAGGCATCGTCGGAAGGGACGAGAGGAGGTACGGCATGGATATTTTGAAGCGGATATCGGCGTACAAGGCGGAAAGCGAGAAGCTGGCATGGACAGGGACGTTCAAGGAATATATTGATATGCTGAGGAAAGATCCAGCCCCGGCCATGACGGCGCATGCGCGTGTCTATGAAATGATCGAGTCGTATGGGGTAGTCGAGGAACACGGACAAAAGAAATATAAGTTTTTCGAGCAGGAAATTTTCGGGCTCGACCGGGCGGTCGAGAAGCTGGTGGAGGAGTATTTTCATTCGGCGGCCCGCAGGCTTGACGTGCGTAAGCGGATTCTGCTCCTGATGGGGCCGGTCAGCGGCGGCAAGTCGACCATTGTCACGATGCTGAAAAGGGGGCTGGAACAGTTCTCGCGGTCGGAACGCGGCGCCGTTTTCGCGATTAAAGGATGTCCGATGCACGAGGAACCGCTGCATCTGATACCGCAGGAGCTGAGGGCGGATGCGGAGCGCGAGCTCGGCGTGCGCATCGAGGGCAGCCTGTGCCCCTCCTGCCAAATGCGGGTGAAAACGGAATACGGCGGCGAAATCGAAAACGTCATGGTCGAGCGCGTGCTAATCTCCGAGGAAAACCGCGTCGGGATCGGAACGTTCAGCCCGTCGGATCCGAAATCGCAGGATATCGCCGATTTGACCGGCAGCATCGATTTTTCTACCATCACGGAATTCGGCTCCGAGTCGGATCCGAGGGCTTACCGGTTCGACGGCGAGCTGAATAAAGCAAACCGCGGGCTGATGGAATTCCAGGAGATGCTGAAGTGCGACGAGAAGTTTCTGTGGAACCTGCTGTCGCTGACGCAGGAGGGCAATTTCAAAGCGGGCCGCTTTGCGCTCATCTCGGCCGACGAGATGATTATCGCGCATACGAACGAATCGGAATATAAAGCGTTTATTTCCAACAAGAAAAACGAGGCGCTGCAGTCGCGGATGATCGTCATGCCGATTCCGTATAACCTGAGAGTGACGGACGAAGAGAAAATTTACAACAAGCTGGTCGGCCAGAGCGACATGAAGCATATTCATATCGCGCCGCACGCGCTGCGGGCCGCGGCCATTTTCTCCATCCTGACCCGCCTGAAGGAAACGAAGAAGCAGGGCATGGATCTCGTTAAGAAAATGCGTATGTACGACGGCGAAGAGGTGGAAGGCTACAAGGAAGCCGACCTGAAGGAGATGCAGAGCGAATATTTGGAGGAGGGCATGTCGGGCATCGACCCCCGTTATGTCATCAACCGGATTTCGAGCGCGCTGATTAAGCAGGATCTGCAGTGCATCAATGCGCTTGACGTGCTGCGGGCGCTGAAGGACGGCCTCGATCAGCATCCGTCGATTACGAAGGACGAACGGGAGCGGTATTTGAACTTTATTTCGATCGCCCGCAAGGAATACGACAGCCTGGCCAAAAAAGAAGTGCAGAAGGCGTTTGTCTACTCGTTCGAGGAATCGGCCCGGACCCTGTTTGAAAACTACCTCGATAATATCGAGGCTTATTGCAACTGGGCGAAAATCAAGGATCCGCTGACCGGCGAGGAGATGGACCCGGACGAAAGGCTGATGCGGTCGATCGAGGAGCAGATCGGCGTCTCCGAGAATGCGAAAAAAGCGTTCCGCGAAGAGATTCTGATCCGGATTTCCTCCTACTCGCGCAAAGGGCGCAAATTCGATTACTCCAGCCACGAACGGCTGCGCGAAGCGATCGAGAAGAAGCTGTTCGCCGATTTGAAGGATATCGTGAAAATTACGACGTCGACCAAGACGCCGGATGAGCGGCAGTTGAAACGGATCAACGAGGTGACGAAGACGCTGATGGACGGCCACGGCTACTGCCCGGTCTGCTCTAACGAGCTGCTGCGGTATGTGGGCAGCTTGCTGAATCGATAAAGAACGCTGCCGAAAAATATAACGGGGACAGCGGCGCCGATGGGGATCGGCGCCGCTGTCCCTTTTGCCGCTTGTTTGCGCTGTTTGCCAAATTCGAGACGCTCGGCAGCGAGGCTGCGACACGCCCCGTATTGCCGGTCTGTTCGATCGGGCGCCCACCTTCCCGGGCTTGCCTGTCGCGACGCTGATGAACAGTTTAACACTAGCACGGCACCCGTCACGGAAGCATCATTGGGGAGGCAGGGGCATGGAGATCGGCCGTTGAGCAACGGCCGAGCATAATGAAAGACCGGCACAACCGCCGTTAACGGGGCTGTGCCGGTCTTTGTCATTCGAGCGCTGCCGCGCACGACAGCCATGCCGGAGCTACGGCGCGATGCCGCTGCCCGTGAAACGGCTGTGCTCGTACCGGCTGAGCGCGCGAGCCGCATCCTGAAGGTCCTCTTCATGCACCTGCAGCTCCAGGCCGAACGGCTTCAGGAAATCGCCTGCTGAATCGTCGCCTGCTTCTTCCGCCAGCAGCCGGCACCGGATGCCGCGCGATTCAAGAAACGCGAGCGTTTCCCGCAAATCGTCCGTGTGCTGTCCCGAAACGGATCGGATCGTTTTCCAGTGGCTGGATCGGAATACAATGGCGACCAAAAATATGAACACGGAAGCAAGAGAAACAACAAACGTCTTCTTGATTGTCATTCACCTCTTCGTTCCGGGGAGAGCCCCCTGTTCTCGCGATCCGATATCCCGCCGGACGTCAAATGAATTTCCGGCTCGTTTTTTTGCCGTCGCAGCTGAATACGATTCGTTTGTCTTCGACGAACGTTTCCAGGTGGACGTTTTTTCCCCACAGCTGCACGACATGAGGAAGCGTTCGTTCCACGTATTTCAGATCGAGCTCCACGCCTTCGTATTGGTGCACGAGATACAGCTCGCCGATGCGGTTGAAATCGCCGTCCGAGACGACGATGCTCGGGAAGCCGCCGTTCACGCGCGAATATACAAGCTGTTCGCGGATCGCCTCCCACGCCTTGTCGGTAATTTTCCATTCGGCGCCTTTTTTCTCGAAAATGTACAGGTCGAGATCGTCGACCAGCTTCTTCGTCAAGTAATTGCGCAAAAAGGAAATGTCCGAGTCCAGCTCTCGCACCTCGAATATTTTGTCTCGGCCCTGGCCGGGCTTGCGGCCGAACCGTTCCTGCTCCTCCTTCGTCGGCTTATCCCAACGCTGCTCGATATCCTCGAAAATTTTTAGCCCGAGATAATAAGGGTTCAGGCTGTGGCGCGACGGCTGCACGACCGAGGAATTGAGCTTGGCGAATTCGATCGTTTCCTCGCTCGTGAGGTCCAGTTCGCGGATAATCCGCTGATGCCAATACGAAGCCCAGCCCTCGTTCATAATTTTCGTCTCGATCTGCGGCCAGAAATACAGCATTTCGTCCCGCAGCATGGACATAATGTCGCGCTGCCAGTCCTGCAAGTACGGCGCATATTCCTCGATGAACCAGATCAGGTCCTTCTCCGGATGGGGCGGAAACTTTTTGCGGTCCTCCGTCTTGCCGTCGCCTTCTTCTTTCTCCAGGTCGTCAAGCGACCACAAATCCTCGTAGCCGGACTGCGCGGGCGGGCGCGGGGAACGCTTCTCCTTCTCCTTTTCCTTGCTCTGCATCTCGATATACCGCGATTTGTCAAGCCTGTAGGGCTTGATGATCGTCGGATCGACGTGCTCCTGAATGGAAAGGACGGCATCGATAAACTGCTCGACCTCCTGCGTGCCGTATTCGATCTCGTATTGGCTGATCCGCTCGGCCGTCGCCGCCATGCTTTCCACCATATTCCGGTTCGATGCGCTGAAGCGGGCGTTGTTTTTGAAAAAATCGCAGTGGGCGAGCACGTGGGCCACGATCAGCTTGTTCTGAATGAGCGAATTGCCGTCGAGCAGAAACGCGTAGCACGGATTGGAGTTAATGACGAGCTCGTAAATTTTGCTCAAGCCGAAATCGTACTGCATTTTCATTTTATTGAATGTTTTGCCGAAGCTCCAATGGCTGAACCGAGTCGGCATGCCGTAGGCGCCGAACGTATAGATGATGTCCGCCGGACAAATCTCGTACCGCATCGGGTAAAAATCGAGCCCGAAGCCCTGCGCGATTTCCGTGATTTCGTCGATGGCTCTCTCCAGCGCCTTGATCTCCTCCTGCTGCAATCGTCACTCCCCCCTTATGGAATGCATGATACGTTCATATCTATGTTTATGGCGGGCCGGGGAACCTTATGCCGGACGCAGCGGCTAATCGGCACCGGAATACGAAGCCCGATCCCGTCGTGCCGAGCCTACGGGTTATATAGCGGTTGCGCTGCTAAAGCTTGGTACATATAGATAAAAATAAAGCGGCGGCTTGTATTCCCCGGCCGCTGCAGGCTTGAGAGGGAGGTGAATACTCGCGATGAAAGGCTTCGATTGCGCCATACCTCTGAACGCCGCGCGAGCGAAAGCGCTTGCCGCGGCCGGCATGACGTTCGCGGCGCGTTACCTGGTGCCGCCGGCTTACGCCTGGAAGCGGCTGACGGCTGCCGAGGCGCAGATCATTTCGGACGCCGGCATGCGGATCGTGTCCGTCTTCGAGCTGTCGGCCAACCGGGTGTCGCAGGGCGCGGCCGCAGGCTTTGAGGACGGCATCTTGGCGCTTGCCGAAGCGCGTCTTGTCGGCCAGCCGGCAGGCAGCGCCATTTATTTCGCGGTCGATTACGACGCGCAGCCGGCCGATTACGATGCCATCGAACAGTATTTGCGCTCGGCGCGCAGCCAAATCTACGGTTACGACGCCGGCGTTTACGGCTCTTACGCCGTCATAGAAGAAATGGCCAGGCGGGGCGCGTGCGAGCGCTTCTGGCAGACGTACGCGTGGAGCCGGGGGAGCAGGAGCGGGCGGGCGAACATTTATCAATACCGGAACGGCGTTTCCGTGGCGGGGGTCCCGCTCGATTTGAATGAATCGTACGGCAGCGAGGGCTGGTGGAGTTTGAAAAAGGAGGTCAAACCGAAGATGAAGCAGGCGGATGCGGAAAAAATCATTCGTTTCCTGTCGGCGGCCTGGTTCGCCGCCACGACGCCGCAGGACAAGGCGGAATTCAACCGGCTGGCCAACGAGGTGCGCAAGGCGGCCGGCCTGCCGGAGCAATCCTGACTCGTGAGCTGTCCCGGGAGACTGCATGGGGCTCGGGACGGCTTATTCGGTCTGCGCGATCCATGCGGGCCGGAGGAAAGGCCATTCCGCCCTCAGCCCTCATGGCCGGACAAGCCTTAAAACCCTTATTTTGCTGGAAAATGCGCCTTTTGGGCACCATATTTTCAGGACAGGGAACGAACGGAAATCTCGGGATGAGGAAAGAGGCGTCACGATGCGAAAACCATTTCAGATGCGGCGGGCTGCGCTGCGGCTTGGGGCCGTCGTGCTTGCCGGCTCGGCGCTGATTGCCGCCATGTACCATTTGCTTGAGCCGGGCAAACGGGGGCTGGCTGCGATGAAGAGCGACCGGCTGGTCCGGGTGACCGATAACGGCAGGTGGATTTCGATGCAGCCGGCGGGCAAAGCGAAGGAGCCCTCCGTCATCTTCTATCCGGGCGCGTTCGCCGATCCGCGCTGCTACGCCGAGTTCGGCCGCCGGGTCGCAGCCGCCGGGCACCGCGTGTACCTCGTCGACATGCCGCTTCGTCTCTCGCTGCTCGGCCTAAACCGAGCGCTCGACGTGATGGCCGCGCAGCCCGGCGAATCGTTCGTGATCGGCGGCCACTCGCTCGGCGGCACCGCCGCCGTCCGCTTCTCCTCGGCCCATCCGGAGAAGGTGAAAGGCGTGTTTCTGATCGCCTCATTTGCCGACAAGACGGGCGATCTGCGGGCGAAAAAGCTGCCGGTGCTGCATATCGCGGCGACGAACGACGGCATCGTTCATGCGAATTTGTGGCGAAACCATATCGGCCGGCTGCCTGCCGATACCGAGTATGTTTCCGTAAAGGGCGGGAATCACATCCAGTTCGGCTCCTACCGCTGGTTTCCTCCGGACGCTCCCTCTTCCTTGACCGAGGCGGAGCAGCAGGAGGCCGTCTCGGCGGCGATGCAGGACTGGCTGCGCAGGCTGACGGGTGGCGGCGATGCGGCAGGGCGCCGGACTGCGGCCGAGTAAGGCCAAAAACAAGTTCCAGGGCCAGCAAGGCGCCGGAACAAGCAGTGAAAACGATCGCTTTCGCGCCGAGAACGGCGCAGACGCGCTTTGACTTTTGCCGGGTTGTGGCGGATAATAGGTTCCGATTTTATTCGAACCCCGATTGTGCGCCCGGAGAGCTTCCTTGATCCGCCGGTCCGCGAGACCGGTGGATTTTATAATGGAAGGAAGGCAATCGAAGCACGATGAGCATCCAGTCCGTATCCGGCAGCGTCAATTACCGCATCCCGCTGTTTTGCGCGGTCACGTTCTTGTTCTGGTTTTCGATGTATACCTGCGTCCCGATTTTGACCGCCTACGTAGAATTTTTGGGCGCATCGGGTAAAATGGCCGGCCTCATCGTCGGCATGTACGGCCTCAGCCAAATGCTGCTGAGGGTACCGGTCGGCGTTCTGTCCGACCGGCTGCATAAGCGCAAGCTGTTCATTATTCTCGGGCTGCTGTTTTCGGTCCTGTCCGGAGCGGGCATTCTCATTACGCACGATCTGACCTGGATTCTCGTGCTGCGTACGATCGCCGGCGTGGCGGCCGCCACTTGGGTCGATTTTACGATTTTGTTCGCCAGCTACTATTTGAAGCAGGAGACGACGCGGGCGATGGGAACGATCTCCGTCTACAACTCGCTCGGCCAAATGTGCGGCATTCTGTGCGGCGGCTGGTTCGCGGACCACTACAGCTGGGAATCGGCGTTTCTGATCGGCGCCGCCGTCGGGCTCGTCGGAGCGGCCGGGGCGCTCTTCATCGTCGAGAAGTTCGACGAGAACGAGCAGAAGATTACTCTGCAGGGCGTCATGGAGGTGGCCGGCGACCGTACGCTGCTGACCGTATCGTTCCTGTCGATCCTGTTTCAGGTGCTTACCTTTGCGACCGTGTTCGGGTTTACGCCCGTTTACGCGCAGTCGCTCGGCGCAACGAAGCTGGGGCTGGGGCTGCTGACGTTCTGCTCGACGTTTCCGACCGCGCTGGCGGCCTGGATGGGCGGCAAATATTTCGCGGAGAAGCTGGGCGAGCGGACGGTCATCGTCATCGGCTTCGTGCTGAGCGGCGTATTCACCGTGCTGATCCCGTTTACGGACTCGCTCGGGCTGCTCATTGCGACGCAGGCGATCGCGGGCTTCGGACGCGGCTTCACCTCGCCCGTGCTGATGTCGCTCAGCATCAAGCATATGGACACGGGCAAGCGCGCCACGGCGATGGGCTTCTATCAGGCCATTTACGGGCTGGGCATGTTCGCGGGACCGCTCTTCATGGGCGCGGCGGGCGACTGGCTGACGCTGCGCGAAGGTTTTGTCATCGTCGGAGCGCTCGGGTGCGTAACCGCGGTGATCGGTTTCATCTTGCTGCGAAGCGTGACGAGCAAACCGAAGCCCGCGAGCAGCATGGCAGTCTAATTGACGAGGAAAGGAATACGGGACGAAAGCGATGAAACCACTCACGATGAGCGGAAAATCCCGCGCGCCGCTGCCGCTTCGCCGGCAGGCGCAGGGGCGGATTCCGCTCTTTTATATCATGGCGCTGCTGTTTGTGCTGAAAATGGTGCTGCTTCGTTATTTCTTCTACGGCGAGATCGCCTGGGGCCGGGTGACGGCGGACGCGGCCTCCGTGCTCGTCCTCTTGAGCCTTGTCGAGCTGCTGTCTCCGATGAAAGCGAAAAATGCGGTCTACTGGGCACTCAATGCCGTATATTCGCTCGCCTTGTTCGCATCGACGCTCTATTTCTCCCACTTCGGCTCGGTGCCGACCTATACGGCGCTGACGGAGCTGCATCAGGTAGGGGAGATCGGGTCCAGCGTGCAGGCGACGATCCGGCTCAGCAACTATTTGTATTTTGCGGACCTGATCGCAGGCGCCGTCATAGGGATCGTGCGGAAGGCGGCCGGCGGCCGCCGTTTGACGAGCGCACGCCCGGTCTGGAAAACGGGCGCGGCGCTGACGCTCGTCCTGTGCGCGACCGTATGTGCCCGTTTCATACAGCTTGGCCTGCCGATCGATAACGAGCTGGTCGAGTCGGAGAACGTCGGTTTTCTGGGCTACCAGGTCGCTTCCGCAATCAAGTCCGCGGAGGATAACAGCGTCGAGGCGGAAGGCAGCCTGAGCGATATCGTGAAGGAATACGACGCGTTCGAGGCGGCCAATCCGTTCTCGCCGCCGGGACTCAAAACGCCCGTTTATTTCGGGTCGATGAAAGGGAAAAACGTCATTCTCGTGCAGATGGAGGCGTTCCAGAACTTTGCGCTTCATCTGAAGCTGGGCGGGAAGGAGCTGACGCCGGTGCTGAACAAGCTGGCGGATGAAAGCTTCTATTTTCCGCATATCTTTCAGCAGATCGGGCAGGGGAACACGTCCGACGCGGAATTTATGTCGAACACGTCCATCTATCCGACCGGAAAAATCGCGATGTCCACCGGGTACGGGGACCGGAAACTGCCAAGCATGCCGCGCCTGCTGCAGGAGCGGGGATACGAAGCCGATACCTTCCATGTGAACAACGTCGTGTTCTGGGACCGGATCAAGCTGTATCCGGCGCTTAACTTCAACCATTATTACGACAAGCCGTTTTACCATAACGATCACTTCAACAGCTTCGGCGCTTCCGACGAGGAGCTGTACCGGGTAGGGGTGGACAAGCTGTCCGCACTGCAGCAGCAGCATAAGCCGTTTTACGCCCAGTTCATCACCGTATCGAGCCATTTTCCGTTCGACGTGCCGGACGACCGCAAGAAAATCGACGTCCCGGCTTCCATGGAGGGGTCGCAGCTCGGCAAATATTTGACGGCGCTCAACTATACCGATTATGCGATCGGCACCCTGATCGACCGGCTCAAGGCAAACGGCATGTGGGACAATACGGTGCTCGTCCTGTACGGCGATCATTTCGGGCTGCAGCCGCAGGACAACGATCCCGGCGAAGTGACGAAGCAGCTAGGCATTCCATACGATCCGCGGATAACGCGATTTAATATCCCGCTGATCATCCATATGCCCGGGGAAACCGCGGGAAAAGTGATCGATCAGGTCGGCGGACAGCTCGACATTATGCCGACCGTCGCCAACCTGCTCGGAATATCGCTGAAGGACGAGAAATTCGTCGCGTTCGGCCACGATCTGCTGAACATCGACCGCAACGTATTCGGCATGCGGTATTATTTGCCGACGGGCTCGTTCTTTAATGACGACATCCTGTTCGTTCCCGGCAAAGGCTTCGATGACGGCACGGCGGTGTCGATCCGGACGCTGAAGCCCGTGAAGGACTTCTCGAAATACCGCAAGGACTACGATTACGTCCTGAAGCTGATGGACATCTCCGACCGCTACGTGCGCGCGCTCCCGAAGCGCAAATAACGGCGGCCGGTATACGCGGCCCGCACAAGGCTTCTTCGCCCTGTGCGGGCTACTTTTTGCGCTCGGCGGGAACGGCCGGACCCGAAAGGCCAAGGTTGGAAACGGCTTCAGCCGGCCGCGGTTCGGACTTCGTCCGCTTTTTCCACGACGCCTGGATGCGTTTTATTTTGCGGTAAAAGGTTTTATCCTTCAGGCCGAGAAAAAGGGCATGGGAAGGGTAATCGAAATTGACCTCGATGATCCACAGCCGGCCGTTCTTGTCGATGCCGTAATCGATGCCGATCTGGCGGCTGAATTTATACCGGTCGAACCGGGCACATACCTTCCGACTGACGGCGACCAGCCGGCCGGTGAAGCGCTCGATCTCGCCGCCGTCAAACCGGCCGGATACCCGCAGCGCGCCCGGAACCGTCATCGTATACCCGCGGCCGCGGCGCACGTTGGTCACGATGCTGCCCGGCCCCGCAACCTTGGCGATCATGCCCGCATACGTCCATTTGCCCCGGTAGCGCATCATCATCACCCGCACGTCGAACGCCCGTCCCTTGACGGAAGCAAGCTCGATCGCGCGCTGAATGACGTAGGCGCCCCGTTTGCCGCCGAGACCCATTTGCTTATGCAGCGCTTCCGTGCCCGGAACGGACGCGGACCTCCGACCGCGGACTTTGATGAAAGCATAGCCTTCGCCCGTACGCCATGCTTTCACGATGCCTTTTCCGGTATGCTCCATATCCGGCTTAATATAAACCGCCCGGTAACGATTCAAATAACGCTTCAGGGCAGCGGGACTGTACAGGGACGTGCTCGGCAGCAGGCCGCGCAGTCCCTCGTCGCGACTGTAAAACTGATGAAGCTTCCATTTTCCCAAACGATTGATCCTCCCGAACGTTGCAGGTATATTCGCGGTTCACGTCCCTTCAGCGATCACTCAGTCCGGAAGCAAAAGGCTTGGCGGTTTTAGGATCCGAGTGCGGTATCGCAAGCATCGGAAACGCTTATTCGCCGGCTTCGTCCTGCTTCCACACGACCAGATCGTGGCTTTCCACGCTCGTGATCCGGTTGTGCTCGTCGACGAACACGACGGCCGGCTTCAGGCGGCCGATTTCCGTTTCGTCGAGCAAACCGAGACTGAGCACGATGACCAAATCGCCAGGCGCGAACAGATGGGCCGGCGGGCCGTTCAGGCACACCTTCCCGGAGCCCTCGGGGGCGGGGATGGCGTACGTCTTCCACCGCGTCGCATTGCGAAGACTGGTGATCTGCACCATTTCATAAGGCTGGATGTTCGCTTCTTTCATCAGCAGCGCGTCGAGCGTAATGCTGCCCACATAGTCCAGCCGGGCTTCCGTGACGGAAGCGCGGTGAATTTTGCCTTTGCACATCAAGCGCAGCATTTGCGGCCTCCTTCACACGTTCCTATCCCATCGTATGGGTATACGGCTCAATGTTTCCCGGGGGCGGCTTAAAATAGGCTTACACCGTTTCGTTCCCCCTGCCGGCGAGTATGTTAAATAGGAATGGTGAGCGACGTCATGCGGCGAGCGAACGTCAAACGCGGGGCGGAGGATGAAATGGAACACTGCAGACAGGTGTGTGCGAAATGCGGCGCAACCGTATCGTTCAGCCTGAACGCGAAATGCGGTTGCGGGGGAACCCTGCTGGTCGAATACGATCTGGAGCGGCTGAGAAAAACATGGCCGAAGTCGTCGCTCGTCGGCCGCGGGACATCGATGTGGCGGTACCGGGAGCTGCTTCCCGTGAAGGATGAGCGGCATATCGTTTCGCTGGGGGAAGGCTGGACGCCGCTGCTTCGGCTGGAAGGGCTCGAACGCCGTCTCGGACTGAAGCGGGTATGGGTAAAGCGCGAAGAGCAAAATCCGACCGGGAGCTTCAAGGCGAGAGGCTTCTCCGCGGCGGTTTCGCTTATGCGCGAGCACGGGATCCGCTATGCGGCCGTTCCCTCCAACGGCAACGCGGCGTCGGCGCTTGCGGCTTATGCGGCGCGCGCGGACATGAAAGCCGCCGTCTTCGTCCCGAAGGACTGTCCGGGCGTTATCGTCGGCGAAAGCGTAAGGTACGGCGCTTCCGTCTATATCGTGGACGGATTGATTCACGACGCCGCCGCGATCGTGGAGGCAGGCCGCGCGGAGCAGGGCTGGTTTCATGCGGGGACGCTGAAGGAGCCGGGCCGGGTAGAGGGCAAAAAGACGATGGGGCTGGAGCTGGCTGAACAGCTCGACTGGAAGCTGCCCGACGTCATTGTGTACCCGACCGGCGGCGGATCGGGTATCGTCGGACTGTGGAAGGCGTTTCGCGAGCTGCATGCGCTCGGCTGGATCGAAGACCGGTTTCCCCGGCTTGTCAGCGTGCAGGAGGAGGGCTGCACCCCGATCGTGGACCGGGTGCGGCAAGAACCGGAATCGCGGAGCGGCTGCGTCTTTCCGCCAAGCCCGAGCCCGACCGGACTGCGCGTGCCGGAGCCTCCCGACGGCGAGCTCATCGCCGGGCTGATCCGGAAGACGGGCGGCACGGCCGTCGCCGTCACCGCCGATGAGATCGCCGCCGCGCAGCGGATCATTGGAGGCTGCGGCATCTCCAGCTCTCCCGAAGGGGCCGCCGCGGCCGCCGGGACGATCCGGCTTGCGGAGCGGGGATGGATTGCGCCGGACGAATCGGTGGCGATCTTCAATACGGCGCATGCGGATAAATATGTCCATTGGCAGCCGGAAATCAAGCTGCCGGTCATCCGGAGCTACGCCGATTTTATCCGCCTTGGCGAACGGACGGGGATTTAGAGGATACAATGCCGCGAACAACGGCAGAAGCGGAGCCGGCTGCCCGGCTCCGCTTCGGTTTGCGTATTAGGCGCCGCTTGCCTTGTTCGTGAAGAACGTTTTCAGCGCTTTATAGACCTCGCCTTTCTCGCGGATGACGGAATACATAAATTTCTTGTTCGAAATATGCTTGAAGGCCGACATCAGCGTACTGCTGCGGTTGTACTGGTTCACTTCTCCATAGCCGAACATGTTCGATTTCGCGAGCAGCTCGTCGATCAGCCGGACGCACCGTTCGTTGTCCGAGGTCAGGTTGTCGCCGTCCGAGAAATGGAACGGGTAAATATTCCAGTTTGCGGTCGGGTAGCGGCTGTCGATAATGTCCAGCGCCTTCTGGTAAGCCGAGGAGCAGATCGTGCCCCCGCTTTCGCCGCGGGTGAAAAACTCTTCCTCGGTCACTTCCTTCGCTTCCGTATGGTGAGCGATAAAGACGATTTCCACGTGCTCGTATTTGCGCCGGAGGAAACGGGTCATCCAGAAAAAGAAGCTGCGCGCGCAATATTTTTCGAAGGAGCCCATGCTGCCCGACGTATCCATGAGCGCCAGAATCACCGCGTTGGACTGCGGCCTTATGACTTCCTGCCACGTCTTGAACCGGAGATCGTCCGGCGAAATGCCGCCGATGCCGGAGATGCCCGCGTTCGCATTGCGCCGCAAATTCTCGATCAGGGTGCGCTTCTTGTCGATGTTGGACATGATGCCTTTTTTGCGGATATCCTGAAACACGATTTCGGTCGACTGCACGTTCTCCTTCTGCTTCTGCTCCAGATTGGGAAGCTCGAGCTCGTCGAATAAAATGTCCTCGAGCTGATCGATACTGATTTCCGTCTCCACATACTCGTCGCCGGGCTGGTCGCCTGCGCCCTGTCCTTTGCCGGGACCTTTGGCGGCCTGCGGATCGACGCCGAGCACGTCGCCTACCTGCGAATCGCCGTCACCTTGTCCGACATGCTGCTTTTTGTTGAAGTTATACACAAAACGGTACTCGTCGAGGCTTTTGATCGGCACTTTAACCGTTTTTTGCCCGTCGGACAGAATGATGCTTTCATCCGAAACGATATCGGGAAGATTCTGTTTGATCGCTTCGCGCACTTTTTCCTGATGGCGCGTTTGGTCCTGGTATCCCTTGCGGTGAAGGGACCAATCTTCACGAGACACGATAAACAGCGGATCTGTCATTGCCCGTCACCCTCTATTCCTTCTGGTATTTAAGCGGTTGTTATTCATTGTATTCAAGTCCCTTTAGGTTATGTGAAGCAAAATGCGCCCGAACTCTAGCAATCCTGAAGGGCTTCGTCGCAAGAAGCCCGGGCATCGGAGGCAGGCCGCCTAAACGGAAGAGCAATTTCGGTGAAAACGTTCGCAACCGCCGCTCTTTCCTTTCCCGGCAGGTGCGGTATGATCGTACCGTGAGCTTGTTTGCATCTGAATAACCGAAGGGAGAGGCTGGAATGCAAGGACCGTTAGGATCGATTTACCGGCTGCAGAAAGGCGTGAGAACGAAGCGGATTTCAAGCTATGACCGGAGCGGAGGAAACGGGGACTGTATCCGGATCGGAGCGGGAGAGACGGCGGAGCTGGCGCGCATCGAAGGGGCGGGCATCATCAAACATATCTGGTTCACGATCAGCGCGAAGGATCCGATGTTCCGGCGGAACGCCATCCTCCGCATGTATTGGGACGGCGAGAAGAGCCCGAGCGTCGAATCGCCGGTCGGCGATTTTTTCGGACAAGGCTGGGGCGAGCATTATACGTATGCCGCTTTGCCGCTGGCGGCCTCGCCGGCGGAAGGAAAAGCGCTGAACTGCTATTTTCCGATGCCGTTCGGCAGCGGCGCACGCATTACGCTGCACAACGATTCGGAGCATGAGGTACAGAGCTTCTATTATTACATCGATTACGAGGAGCATCCCCGGATCGACGATTCGCTCGGCCGCTTCCATGCCTGGTGGAACCGGGAAATCACGGAGGTCCATCCCGAGGAGGGGGAGACGGAGTGGGGTGTCGTGGCGGAGCAGGGACCGAATCAATCGGACCGCAGCAATTACGTGTTCGCGGATATTGAAGGCGGAGGGCATTTTGTCGGCATCAACTATTTTGTGGACAGCCCGGGGCCGATGTGGTACGGGGAAGGCGACGACATGTGGATGGTCGACGGGGAGCCGTGGCCCGGGTCGCTGCACGGCACGGGGACAGAGGACTTCTTCAACAGCTCTTGGTGCCCGAACGAGCTTTACGCGCATCCTTATTTCGGCTACGCCCGCATTCCCGGCAAGCTTGGCTGGATGGGCCGGACGCACTGCTACCGGTTTTTCCTGGAGGACCCCGTTTATTTCGAGAAATCACTCAGAGCCAGCATCGAGCACGGCCACAACAACAACCTGACGCTCGACCTCAGCACCGTCGCGTATTGGTACCAGAGCGAGCCGCACAAGCCGTTTCCCGCCATGCGGCCGCGGGAGCAGCGCGCCAACATGCCGGAAATCGGCGTGCCCGACGTGCACTTGTGGCGGCATGCTTGGCGCCAGGCGATGGGCGGAGCTCCGACGTTATGGGGCCACGAGCGCAAAAAGGAAGACTAAAGCTTCGGGAGCGCGGTTAACCGCGCTCAGCGCCGCCCAAACCTCGCGTGGGGAACCGCGCGAGCTGCGATAAGAGCCTCGCTGCCGCGAGGCTCTTTTTCACGGCCGGCCGGTCCGTCCCCGTGCGGACGTTACCGCGCATAGCGGCTTCGATATTCGGGGTATACGCGAAGTTGAATCGCTTTCGCCCGCCGCTGCGTCCGTTCTTTCGTATCCGGCATCTGCTCCGCCTCGACGTAATCGGCCAGCACGTCAAAAACGTCGTTAAACCATTTCGCCCGCCAATAGAGCTCCATACGCTCGAGGAGGTCTCCGCTTACCCGCTCGGCGAGCCGCGCTTTCCATGTCGGCCAGTTCTTTGACAGATAGAGCGGCCACAGCAGGACGGAATAATCCATCGCGGCATCCCCGCTTGCCGTCAGATCATCCCAATCGATGATCCAAAATGTTCCGTTTTCCCTTCAAGTCCAAAGTAACGTGGCTACTTCCGGTTCCGGTAATACGAGGCGGGGACGCCTTCGATGTTCTTGAACGTCCGGCTGAAGGCGCCCAGGCTGCCGAAGCCGAACTGCTCGGCAATTTTCGTCAAGTTGAGCCCCGTGAACTGGATCATTTCCTTCGCTTTCCCGATGCGCACCATCTGATGATAGTGAATCGGCGTCGCCGCAAACGCTTTCTTAAACAGGCGCACGAGATGGTATTTGCTGATGTTGAAGCGCGCCGACAGCTCGTCCAGCGTCACGTCGCGGTCCGTCAGATGCTCCAGGTACGCTTTGATTGCCGTCAGCTCGTCCATCCGGGAGTAGACCTCCGGATTTTCCGCCCTGTACATTTCGCGCAGCAGATAAGTCCACAGCTTCACGAACATTCCTTTGACGTTCATTTCGTAAAACGGCAGCTTCATCTGAAATTCGGCGATGACGTCAAAAAGCAGCTTTTCGAAATAGTCGGGATTGCCCAGCGCGATTTTGGCCGGCAGCCGCACAGGCAGCCCGGCCGTCCAGTCCTCGCGGATCATCGCCTTCTCCTCGGCGGTCATATGCCGCAGCGGCTTGAAGCTCACCTTGACCTTCGGGCTGTCCGGCCGGTAGATCAGATCGAAATGAATGTGCGGCTGGCGAAAACGGCTCGTCCCTTCCGCAAGCCGGATGGAATGCCGCTGCCCCGGCTTGAATAGGAAAATGTCGTCCGGCTTGCCCGCGTATTGCTCGTCCTCCACCGTTACGATGATATGGCCTTCCTTGACAAACAGCAGCTCGTAATCGAAAATGACCCGTTCCGGGATATGCCAAGGCGGTTCGATCACGCTGTCCATCGCCACGCGGATGTAGGGGGATAAACGATTGATGTCCACCTGCGATTCGCCCCTTTTTTCCAGTAAAAAACAGATTTGCGTCTTCTAATCGGCGGCGCTTTCATTCAGCCGGATTTTCGGAGCCAGCGCTTGCCGACTTTCGTGTTGTAGTCCATAATAGACATGGTAATGAAGACCAGCGGATCACTTATTATACCGCCCATTGTAACCTATTTGTCAGTCATTAGAAAGGATGGAGATGATCGATATGTTTGCCAAATACGGAGCTTTCGGCGCGATTCATGCGCTTCTCGCCGTTCTGCTCGGCGCCTTCGCGGCTCACGGGCTGAAAGAGAGGCTGAGCGAGGAGATGCTGAACGTCTTCGAAACGGGCGTCCGCTATCATATGTATCACGGCATCGGGATGTTTCTGATTGCGCTGGCCGCCGACCGGCTTGGCACGAGCGCTTCGCTCCGCTGGGCGGGCAGAATGATGCACATCGGCATCTTTCTGTTCTCGGGCAGCCTGTATGCGCTGAGCTTAAGCGGGATCAAGCCGCTCGGCGTCATCACGCCGTTCGGCGGCGTGGCGTTTATCGTCGCTTGGGCGCTCGCCGCGTATTCGCTCTGGAAAGCGAAAGAGGAGTAGCCGCCAGGCTGCCGTTTCGGCGGACTTCGCTTTCAATTAAACCACGATCCGGATGTTGGGCATGGGGGGAAGTGAGCGAGATCATGGATGCAGCGGATACGCCGGGCAAACGGCGGCGGAGAAAGCGTTTGAGCGTACGCGTCCTGTGGATGGCCAGCTGCTGCATCGGGGCGCTGCCCGTATTGTGGGACAGTTTTGCCCCGTTTTGGCTCGGACGGAGGGAGTACGGCTGGAGCGCCGCCGCACTGACGGCCGCCGCAATCGCGGCCATCGCCTGGCTGGCGGCTTTGTACGCCAGGCAGGTCCGCAGCGGCGAGGACGATACGTTAGGTTCGTCCATTTTGAACAGCCTGATTCGGTACAGCCCGCTCGCCTTGACGGTCGTAGACCGGAACGGCACGATCGTCGAAGCGACCGAATCGGCCGGCCAGCTGATCGGCTTCCGGCGCAGCGAGCTGATCGGCCAATCGTTCGTGCCGTATATGGACACCGGCAGCCGGAAGCAAGCTCTGCAGCAGTTCGAGCAGACGCTGCTCGGCTACCCGCAGGACGCGGTCCTGTCCCTCCGGCATAAAGCGGGTTATGCCATCGATCTTCACGTGATCGCTTCTCCGTTGAAGCGCGGCTCACGCATCGAAGGAGCCGTCATTTTGACGAACGATATCAGCGAGCGCAAGAGGACGACCGAGCGAATCAAGTACATGGCCAACTACGACGATATGACGGGCCTGCCGAACCGGAAATCGTTTATGCAGAAAGTAAGCGAAGCGCTGCCTCGCGGGGAAGGCCCCATGGCGGCCGTATTTTATTTGGACGTTGACCGCTTCAAGCTGATCAACGCTTCATTCGGCCGGGAGTTCGGCGACATGCTGCTGATGCAGATTGCCGAACGGCTGACCCGGGAACTGGCGTGGCTCGACATAGCCGCTCGCATGGAAGGCGACGAGTTTGCCATTCTGTTTACGGACGTTCTGTCGGAAACGGATGCCGGCGACAAGGCGCGGAGCATTATGCGCGGGCTGGAAGAGCCCTTCGAGCTGCAGGGCGTCCCGCTGCACATTACGGTCAGCATCGGCATCGGGTTAAGCGTGCCGGGATGCGACGACGCGGAAGCGCTTCTGAAGAAGGCGGACATGGCGCTGGCCAAAGTGAAGGAAAGCGGAAAAAACGGTTATCTCGTTTATTCCGAGCAGTGGGACAATCAGTCGCTCGCGCGGCTTACGCTCGAACACGACCTGAAACGGGCGTTCAAGCAGGGCGAATTTGTCCTGATGTACCAGCCTCAATATCATCTGATGACCGGGAACATCGTCGGCGTCGAGGCGCTCGTCCGCTGGCGGCATCCCGAGCGGGGCCTCGTTCCCCCGAGCGAATTCATACCGATGGCGGAGGAAAACGGCATGATCGTCGATCTCGGCGATTGGGTGATGCTTGAGGCGTGCCGTCAAAACAAGGCGTGGCAGGACGCCGGCCTGCCGGCCATACCGGTGTCCGTCAATCTGTCCATCCGGCAGTTTCTGCAGCAAAATTTAACGAAGAAGGTGGAGGATATCCTCCTTCGGACCGGGCTGAAGGCGAAGTACCTCGATCTGGAAATAACCGAAACGATGACGATGGATATCGGACATGCGGCGAAATGTCTCGTCGAGCTGACGATGCTCGGCGTCAATATCAGCATCGACGATTTCGGAACCGGCTACAGCTCGTTCCATTACCTGAAAAATTTGCCGATCGGCAAATTGAAAATCGACCGCTCCTTCGTCCGCGACATCGAGCAGGACCCCGGTGATGCGGCGATTGTGGCGGCCATCATCGCCATGGCGCACAATTTAAACCTGCAGGTCATCGCCGAAGGCGTCGAGAACGAAGAGCAGATGCGTTTTCTGCAATTGCATGCCTGCGATGAAATGCAGGGCTTCCTCTGGAGCCCGCCGGTTCCCGAGGGGCGAATCGCGGAAATGCTGCAGGCGCCGCCCGCCGGATAACGGCTGCGGCAAAAAGGGAACTGCCGGATCGAGCGGCAGTTCCCTTTTTCATGCACGGAAGTCAACATGTAAAATCGTCGATTTCGTTCAATCTGAACGAATAAACCTGTTTTTCGTCGACATGATAGGCGGTAATCGTCTCGCTGGCATCGTCGAAATTAATAATGCGGCAGGGGAGATTCAAGCGAACCCCGAAGCCCTTGTTGACCGACAGGCGGATCAGACGGTTATCCCGGATGATCTGTTTTATGCTGTCCGCCGCAAGCGCTTTGGCCGGGGGAGAATCGACAGGCGGCTTGGCCGGCGCTTCTTTCGCGGCCGTCCCGGCTGCTCCCGATTCCCGTTCGCCGGCGACTGGCGGCAATGAGGAGAGGGAGGGCGAACCTGCCGTTCCGTTTGTTTCCAGCTCCTGGATCAGCCTGCCGAGCCCGATCCCGGATTTGATGCGGAAATCGGCAAAACCGCCCCGGTTCAACGCATGCAGCAGCCGTTCCATCGCGAGCGCGTTCGATTCGCCCCGGACGAGCAGATCCACGTTGAACATGTAGGCGTTTGGCTTCGTATTGGCGTTGTCGGTTGGTTTCATAATGCCTCCGTCGATCAGCATGACTATATACCCACTATACCATGATCGGCCGGGTTCATGTAGTCCTGCTTTTTCCGCGAGGATGGCACCCGCCTTGAATGGGGCAGGTCTACACCGGCCGGCAATCCTCGGCATATAGTAATAAAGAAGCATTTTGCCGCATGAGTGATGACGGCCCATCATCCTTTCGCGGTAAAGGAGGTGGTTTGCATTGATGCGCATGGTTCCGATTCAGTTGGAAGGGGGAGAAACCGCGCTCGGCATCGAGGTCAAGCTTCCCAAGACGACGCTGCTTGCCGTTTCGACCGATAAAGGCTACATCATGTGCGGAGCGCTCGATGTCTCCCTGCTGAACGATCGGCTGAAAGACCGGGGCATTATTGCCGGGCGCGCGGTTGGCGTCCGGACGCTCGAGGAGCTGATGGAGGCGCCGCTCGAATCCGTCACCTGGAAGGCGGAAGAGATGGGAATCGTCAAGGGCATGAAAGGCGCGGATGCGGTCCGCCTCATGGTATGATGCGAAACGGATCGGATGACGAATGTGCCGATGAAGGAAGCAAAGGGCTGCTCCGGCTTGACACGGTAATCGAGCCAAGGCGCGGAACAGCCCTTTTGCGTCAGCGGCGGTTCAGGAGAACAGCGACTTCAGATGAACGTCGAACGGCGGGCGAATGATTCCCTTTTCCGTCACGATCGCCGTTACATATTCGTGAGGCGTGACGTCGAAGGCCGGATTGAACACTTTGATGCCCTGCGGCGCGGTCCGCTTGCCGAAGCCTTCGGTAATTTCCTCGGGGCTGCGTTCCTCGATCGGAATCAAATCCCCGGACGGGGTATTCAAATCGATCGTCGACAGCGGGCACGCGACGTAAAAGGGAATGTTGTGCGCCTTGGCCAGCACGGCGACGCTGTACGTGCCGATTTTGTTGGCGACGTCGCCGTTCGCGGCGACGCGGTCGGTGCCGACGATGACGGCCTGAACCCAGCCCTTGCTCATGACCATGCCGGCCATATTATCGCAAATGAGCGTCACGTCGACGCCCGCCTGCTGCAGCTCGAAGGCGGTAAGCCGCGCGCCCTGCAGCACCGGGCGGGTTTCGTCGGCGAAGACGCGCAAGGCGATGCCGCGCTCTTGGGCCAAATAAAACGGCGCAAGCGCGGTGCCGTATTTCGCCGTCGCCAGGCCGCCGGCATTGCAGTGCGTCAGGACGCCCATGCCGTCCGTAAACAGCGCCAGCGCATGCTCGCCGATGAGGCGGCACGTCTCTTCGTCCTCGCGCTGAACGGCGATGGCTTCGTCCAGCAGCGCCCGTTTGCACGCCTCGAGCGGCAGACCGCCGGCAGCCAGCTCTTCCGCCCGCGCCTTCATGCGGTCAAGCGCCCAGAACAGATTGACGGCCGTCGGACGCGAGGTGGCGAGCCGTTCCGCGCTGTCCCGCACGGCCTGCAGCCATTCGGGTCCGACGCCTTCCGCATCCCGGCTGCCGAGCACGACGCCGTATGCGGCGGCGATGCCGATCGCCGGAGCGCCGCGCACCTTCAGATGGCGGATCGCTTCCCAGACGTCCTCCACGTTCGTAAGCGGGAGATAGACGATTTCGTCGGGTAGCAGCCGCTGGTCCAGCAGCTCCACCCGGTCATGGGTCCAAATGACCGACTGCAGTCCTTGATAACCTTTCGTTTCCATAGCAAGCGTCCTTTCTGCGTTAAGCGTGGAACGCCGCGGCGGCCGACTCGGTGATGCCGGTCAGCTCCTCGATGGAAGCCGCGCTGCGGCCCCGCATGATGATCGACCGGCCGATCGACAGCGCGAGCCGCTGCGCCCGCTCTCTGGCGGCGGCGTCTTCGATGCGGTCGATATCGGCGACGTGGGCGAGTCCGACGATGCGCCGGATCATTTTGCAGCCGGCATAGCCGAACGTGTCGCGCAGCAGCCGCAGCATATAATCGTCCCGGTAGCCCGGCGCCGCCGATGCGAGCCGGTCGATGCCGTCCGATTCCCACAGCGCCCTGAATTTGGCTTCGAATTTCGTCCACAGCTCGCGGACCGTATCCAGCAGGTAGCGCCGATATTCCGCGCGAGCTACATCCTCCTTGTCGTGGCCTTCCCGCGCGGCAAAGTTCAGCAGCAGGTTGGCGATTACCGCGCCGATATCGAAGCCCATCGGACCGAAATAGGCGAATTCGGGATCAATGACCTTCGTCGAATCGGGCTTGATGAAGATGCTCCCCGTATGCAGATCGCCGTGAAGCAGCGCCTGCGCCTGCGTCAAAAATTTTTCGCGCAGCAGGGCGACCTCCAGATGGAGCGGCCCGTCGTGCCAAAGCGCCTGCGCTTCGTCCCGGATATGCGCTTCGAAATTGTTGTTGAGCGAATCGGTATACGGATCGTCAAAGATGAGGTCTTCCGTAATTTTGCATAATTCCGGATTGATGAATTCGCGCACGAGCTGCTTTTTCCGCTGCTGATTCATGCCGAGGTCGGACGTGAAAAAGAGCGTCTGCGCCAGAAAGGTCGAGATATGGTCGGCGAACAGCGGATAGCGCTCCCCTTCCATGAGGCCGCGGCGCATGATGACATGATCGCTTAAATCTTCCATGACCGTCAGCGCAAGCTCGCCGTCGTACTTATATACGGCCGGGACGAGCCCGGGAGCGAGCCTGCCTTCGAGCATAAGCGCTTCGCTCTCGATTCGTGCGCGGTCGAGCGTCAGCGGCCACGATTCGCCGACGACCTTGGCGTAAGGCAGCGCCTGCTTCAGAATGACGCTGCGCGCGCCGTCCGTAATATGAAAGACAAGGTTCAAATTGCCGTCGCCGATTTCGCGGCAGATCAGCTTCGCGTCTTCGGGAAAAAGGCTGTTCAAAGAACGGGCGATTTGCACCGCTTCCCGTTCGGTTAATGGATGATAAGCAGACAACGCTTGTCCACCTCCGTTATGGAATGAGACCGCCACATGCGGCCCGTCGAACCTCAAATAAGTATAGCGAATATTTTTTCGCGTTGGAATAGCCGGATTTGTTATAATGAAGCATAGCAGCTGACGAGCCTGCGCACGGGTTCGTCTGCATTGGGAAGGGTTGCATTGCGACAGGGGGGAACGGGTATGAGCAATACGTATAGTAACCGGCCGGCGGCGCTGCGGGAATGGGCCGTGGCGGTCAAGGCGTTGAAGGAAGGCCGGATGATCGTCGCGCTGCGCAAGGGCGGGATCGCCGAAGAAACGCGCGATTTCAAGCTGATCAGCAAAGGCTTTTATCTGCTGCCGGGATACGAGCACCAGAAGCCGGAGCTGCTGAAGGAGGAATACCGCGGCGGCATCGCCGAAACGCTGGCGGACTGGAGACCGGACAGCGGAACGGTAACGATTGACGTATATGCGGAAGCGGAAGAGGATATCGAAATCCGCGATCAGCAAACGCTGAACAAGCTCCGCGATTTCCATATTTGGACCGATACTTTCGCCGAGGAGCGGCTCCGGTGGAAGCGGACCAAGCCGCTGCATTTGCTGCTGCTTCGCGTATATACGCTGGAGACGCCAGCGGTCATGCCGCTGCGCGATTCCTATGCGGGCTGCAAATCGTGGGTCGCGCTGGAGGATCCGCTGCCGGAATCCCCGCGGATTCCGGTGCTGACGGATGAACGGTTCGCCCGTGCGGCTGCGGGGATCAAGGAGGCGCTTTCACGCTGAATCCGTTGGCAACGTCCCGGCACGGCCGCCTTTCGGCGGTCCGATTTGTTGATTTATAACAGCACTTATAATAAAATAATTATTGAGAATCACTGAGAATCAATTTAGAATAATTATAAAAAACAGGGAATGTCGACAGGGACATACAACGGAGGGAGCAGTTTACCAATGGCAACACATTTCAAAATCGACGGTCTGACGGCATCGATCGAAGATAAAGAAATTTTGAAAGGCATCAATTTGGAAATCAAGGGCGGCGAGATCCATGCGATCATGGGCCCGAACGGAACCGGCAAAAGCACGCTCGCATCGGCGCTGATGGGACACCCGAAATACGAGGTGACCGGCGGCTCGGTGGAGCTGAACGGCGAGGATTTGCTGGAGATGGCCGTCGACGAGCGCGCGCGTGCCGGTTTGTTTCTGGCCATGCAGTACCCGAGCGAAATTACGGGCGTGACGAACTCCGACTTCCTGCGGAGCGCCATTAACGCTCGCCGCGAAGAGGGCAGCGAAATTTCCTTGATCCGGTTCATCCGCCAGATGGAAAGCAAAATGAAGGAGCTCGAGATGAACCCCGAGTTCGCTCACCGCTACCTGAACGAAGGCTTCTCCGGCGGGGAGAAGAAACGCAACGAAATTTTGCAGATGCTGATGCTCGAGCCGAAAATCGTCGTGCTCGACGAAATCGACTCCGGCCTGGACATCGACGCGCTCAAGATCGTCGCGGCCGGCGTCAACAGCATGCGTTCCGAGGACCGCGGCTTCCTCGTCATCACGCACTATCAGCGTCTGCTTAACTATATTAAGCCGGACTTCGTGCATGTCATGATGCAGGGACGCATCGTCAAATCCGGCGGACCGGAGCTGGCGGAGCGTCTGGAGAACGAAGGCTACGATTGGGTTAAAGAAGAGCTTGGCATCGTGGACGAAACGGTCGGACAGGTTTAATCGGAGGAGGCGAACGGGTAATGAGCACACAACTATCGACTCCGGTGAATCGTCAAACCGCCGAGGCGCTGTCGCGCAGCAAAGGCGAGCCGGATTGGCTGACAGAGCTGCGGGCGAAGGGCGCCGAGCTGGCCGAAGCGCTGGACTGGCCGAAGCCGGAGAAAGTGCGTATCGACCGATGGGAATTGACGGCGCTCGGCAGCTACAAAGAAGAGCCGGCCGTTGAAGCGGCGGAGCAGCTGCCGGAAGCGGTGCGCGAGCTGTCTGGAGATGCGCCGGCAGGTTTTGTCGTCCAGCGCAATTCGGGTGCCGTATGGAAGCAGCTGTCGCCAGAGCTGCAGGCGAAAGGCGTCATTTTCACCGACCTGGAGACGGCGGCCCGCGAACACGGCGAGCTGGTGCGCAAGCACCTGTTCCAGGCGGTGCCGCAGGATGAGAACAAGCTGACCGCGCTGCATTCGGCGGTTTGGAACGGCGGCGTGTTCCTGTATGTGCCGCGCAACACGGAAGTGGACATCCCGCTGCAGGCGCTGCTGTTCAGCGACAATGCGGAGGCGACCTTTGCGCCGCACGTGCTGATCGTCGCCGAAAGCAACAGCCGCGTGACCTACGTCGACAACGTCGCGTCCGCGTATCCGGGACAGGCGGGGACGCTCGTCAAGCCGGCGGTCGTCGAAATTTTCGTGAAGCCGGGGGCGCACGTCCGCTTCGCTTCGATCCATCATCTGGCGGAATCGGTCATCGATGCGACCTACCGCCGCGCGATCGTGGAGAACGACGGCCGGATCGAATGGATTATCGGCGATTTGCATGAAGGGCATACGTTGTCCGACACGAAATCGGTGCTGAAAGGAAACGGCTCGACTTCGGATGCGAAGGTAATCAGCGTCGGAACGAAATCGCAGCAGATGAGCCTGACGACAGGCGCCGTCCATATCGGCCGCAGCTCGGAAAGCGGCATGGTGACGCGGGCGGTCATGAAGGACGAAGCGCGCGCGATCATCAACGGCATTACGAAAATCGAGAAAGGCGCGACGAAGGCGAACGGCGAGCAGACGGAGAAGGTGCTGATGCTCAGCCCGAAAGCGCGCGGAGACGCCAATCCGATCCTGCTGATCGACGAGGACGACGTCAAAGCGGGACACGCGGCAAGCGTCGGCCAGGTTAATCCGGAACAGGTGTATTACCTGATGTCCCGCGGCATTTCGAAGCGGGAAGCGGAGCGGCTCATCATTCACGGCTTCCTGGCGCCGGTCGTATCGGAAATTCCGATTGAAGCGGTACAGGAGCAGCTTCGTCAGCTGCTGGAAAGGAAGCTGGAAGGATGAACGCGCGGGAGCTGAAGGAACTGTTTCCGATACTGCAGCAGGATGTGAACGGGCATCCGCTCGTTTATCTGGACAGCGCGGCGACTTCGCAGAAGCCGCGTTCCGTTATTGAAGCCGTCACGCGTTATTATGAGCACGACAACGCCAACGTCCACCGCGGCGTCCATACGCTCGGCTCCCGCGCGACGGAAGCTTACGAGAACGCCCGCGAGAAGACCGCGAAGTTCATCCATGCGGCAAGCGCGCAAGAAATTATTTTTACGCGGGGCACGACGACGGCGCTCAATCTGGTGGCCGGCAGCTACGCGCGCTCCGTTTGCGGCGAAGGCGACGAAATCGTCATTACGCCGATGGAGCATCACAGCAATTTGATCCCCTGGCAGCAGGTTGCCAAGGCGACCGGAGCGACGCTGAAATATATACCGCTTCAGCCCGACGGAACGATCAAACTCGAGGATGCCGAAAATACGATTACGAGCCGGACGAAGATCGTGTCGGTCATGTACGTCTCGAACGTGCTCGGCGTTGTCAATCCGGTCAAGGAAATCGCTGCGATTGCGCACAGGAACGGCGCCGTCATGGTCGTCGACGGCGCGCAGAGCACGCCGCACCGGCGCATCGACGTGCAGGACCTGGATTGCGATTTCTACGCCCTGTCCGGCCACAAGATGTGCGCTCCGACCGGCATCGGCGCCTTGTTCGGAAAGAAGGCGCTGCTCGAGCGGATGGAGCCGATCGAATTCGGCGGCGAAATGATCGACCATGTCGATCTGTACGATTCGACATGGAAGGA
Organism: Paenibacillus humicola; assembly: GCF_028826105.1. Taxonomy (NCBI): domain Bacteria; kingdom Bacillati; phylum Bacillota; class Bacilli; order Caryophanales; family Paenibacillaceae; genus Paenibacillus; species Paenibacillus humicola. The sequence goes on along the minus strand of NZ_JAQGPL010000001.1, from coordinate 4,206,281 downwards.
GCTGCCCTGGAAATTCGAGGGCGGCACGCCGATTATTGCCGGCGCCGTCGGACTCGGGGCGGCCATCGATTTCTTGACCGAAGTCGGGCTGGACCAGATCGAGGCGCACGAGCATAAGCTGGCCGAGTATGCTTACGGCCGTTTGAGCGAGATCGAAGACGTGACGATTTTCGGTCCGAAGCAGGATCGCGCGGGACTCGTGACCTTTAATCTGGGAGACGTTCACCCGCACGACGTGGCGACTGTGCTCGATACGAAGGGCATTGCGATTCGCGCCGGTCATCATTGCTGCCAGCCGCTCATGCGCTGGCTGAATGTTTCTTCGACGGCGAGAGCAAGCTTTTATTTATACAATACCGAAGAGGACGTTGATCGTCTTGTGGACGCCCTCCATCAAACAAAGGAGTTCTTCGGTTATGGAATTGGATGATCTTTACCGCAGAGTCATCATGGACCATTACAAAAATCCGCGTAATCGGGGAACGCTGGAGGAAGGTTCGGTAACCGTCAACCTGAACAACCCGACGTGCGGCGACCGGATTCAGCTGCAGCTCCAGCTGGAGAACGGGAAAGTGAAACAGGCGAGGTTTACCGGAGAAGGCTGCTCGATCAGCCTTTCCTCGGCTTCGATGATGACGGAAGCGGTGCAGGGGAAAACGCTCGACGATGCGCTCGGAATGGCGGATAAGTTTTCCGGCTTTATGAAAGGCGAATCGGTCGATTTCGGGGACTATGAGGATATCGAGGCGCTGTCGGGCGTCAGCAAGTTCCCGGCGCGCATCAAATGCGCGACGCTCGCCTGGAACGCGCTGCGCAAAGGCATCGAACACGAGAAGACGAAATGAAGGATGCGCCGCCTTGCGGCGCTATACGATGGGAGGCTGTTACGATGGCGAAGCAAATGCCCGATTTGGAAGAATATAAATACGGCTTTCGCGACGAGCATAAGGCCGTGTTTCAATCCGGCAAAGGGTTGACGCCCGAAATCGTCCGCACGATTTCCGAAATGAAGGGCGAACCGTCCTGGATGCTCGATTTCCGTCTGAAATCGCTGGAGCAGTTCAACAAGACGGCGATGCCGCGCTGGGGCGGCAACATGGACGATCTGGATTTCAATGATATCCAGTATTATGTCAAGCCTTCGGAGAAGCAGGGGAAAACGTGGGAAGAGGTTCCCGCGGAAATTAAGGAGACGTTCGACAAGCTCGGCATCCCGGAAGCGGAGCAGAAGTTCCTTGCCGGCGTTTCGGCCCAGTACGAATCCGAGGTCGTCTATCACAGCATGCAGGAAGACCTGGAGAAGCAGGGCGTCATTTTTACCGATACGGATACGGCTCTTCGGGAATATCCGGACATATTCAAGGAATATTTCGGTACGGTCGTTCCGCCGACCGACAATAAATTTGCGGCGCTCAACAGCGCGGTATGGTCCGGCGGCAGCTTCATCTACGTGCCGAAGGGCGTGAAGTGCGAAATCCCGCTGCAGGCTTACTTCCGGATTAATTCCGAGAACATGGGGCAGTTCGAGCGCACGCTCATCATCGCCGACGAGGACAGCTTCGTGCATTACGTCGAAGGCTGTACGGCGCCGATCTACAGCACCAATTCGCTGCACAGCGCGGTCGTGGAAATCATCGTCAAGAAAAATGCCCGCGCCCGCTATACGACGATTCAGAACTGGGCGCCGAATATTTACAACCTCGTGACGAAACGGGCCGTAGCCGAAGAAAACGCGACGATGGAGTGGGTCGACGGCAATATCGGCTCGAAGCTGACGATGAAATACCCGGCCGTCATTCTGAAAGGCCGCGGCGCGAAAGGCATGGTGCTGTCGATTGCGGTAGCAGGCAAAGGGCAGCATCAGGACGCCGGCGCCAAAATGATCCATCTCGCGCCGGATACGACGTCCACGATCGTATCCAAATCGATCAGCAAGCACGGCGGCAAAGTGACGTATCGCGGACTCGCTTCGTTCGGACGCAACTCCGAAGGCTCCAAGGCGAACATCAAATGCGACACGCTCATTCTCGACAACCAGTCGACGTCCGATACGATTCCGTACAACGAAATCATGAACGACAACATTACGCTGGAGCATGAAGCGACGGTGTCCAAGGTGTCCGAGGATCAGCTCTTCTATCTGATGAGCCGCGGGCTGACCGAAGCGGAAGCGACGCAAATGATCGTCATGGGCTTCATCGAGCCGTTCACGAAGGAGCTGCCGATGGAGTATGCGGTCGAGATGAACCGCTTGATCAAGTTCGAAATGGAAGGCTCGATCGGTTAATCCGATACGTGCCCGGCGAAATGACCAGTTTAAAAAACTCCGAATACCGGCTGCCTAAGCCGGATTCGGAGTTTTTGTGCTACATATAGACCTGCTTGACTTCGAGCGACCGGTCGACGGTCAGGTCGACAAAATGGTTGTCGATCTGGATCAGCGGCCGGAAATATTCCGTCGGATGGGTCATAATAATCGTGCCGACCTCGCCCGTATGCAGCTCGACCCGTTTGCCTATGAAGTTCGGGATCATATGACGGATGAACGTATGCGTCGTTTGCGGCTCCAGCTCGCCGAAGCTCATGCGGTACAGCTCCCGAAGCACGAACAACAGATCGCGCTTTTGCTGATAGACGCGGGAGGAAATCATGGCGCTGTATACGTCGGCTACGGCGACGATTTGGGAGAACGGATGCATCCGGTCGCCGGTCAGTCCGTTCGGGTAACCGCTTCCATCAGCTCGTTCGTGGTGCTGCAGCGCGACCAGTGCGGGGACCGTGTCGGCAAAGGAAGCTTTTAAAATGTCGTGCCCGTGCAGCGTATGCGCCTTGATTTTCTCGAATTCGTCCTTCGTCAGGCGGCCCGGTTTGTTCAGGATGCTGCCTTCAATGCGGCATTTGCCCAAATCGTGCAAAAAGCCGGCTTTCCCGGCGTATACGGCATCCTGTTCGTTGTAGCCGAGCCAGGAGGCCAAATAATACGCCAGCATGCCGACCTGTACGGAGTGCTGATACGTATAATCGTCCTTCGTATTAAGCAGCAGCAGCATCGAGACGACGTCGCGTTCCATCCGGAAATTTTCGACGAGCGGCTGAAAGGATTCGTTGGCGTCCCGTTCTTCAATGAACCCTTTCTGAAGCGCATCCGCAAACAGCTGCTCGCAGCCGCTCACCGCATCCTGATAAATCGGCCGGACGGTTTCCAGCCATTTTGGACTGAGACCGGATTCGATCGTGCGATTGACGGTGATAGCGGGCAAACGGTCCTCGACATCGACGTATTCGATCTGATGCTGAAACAAACGGGCAATTTCCTTGGCGAACAGTATCGTTCCTTTCGAAAGCACATGCAGTCCGTATCCGTTAAATGCATCCCGGCTTAACCGATCGCCGTCTTTCAGCTCCATTACATGAACTCTCATGTTCCACCTCTAGCACTAGATTCCATCTCTGAGTTATGTCTATGGTAGCAACAAAACGATCGATTGGCAATAAGATACATTTAAAAAATAGGACAAGCTGCATCCTTTGTTCGGGGGGAACCGCTTGAGGAACCGTTCCTACAAACCGTAGATTTCGCTGTAAATCCGTTTGGCCGCCGCAAGATCTTCCGTCCCCTGGATCAACGTCCGTCCGTCGGGAAAAAGCACGGCCGTCAGCCCGTCGCCGCGGCGAAAGCGCACGAGAAACGGATTGCGTTCGACCTCGCCCGCGGCCGCAAGCCGTCCCGCCAGCTCCTGAAGCCGAATTTGCACCGGCCTTGCGGGCGAGATTTGAATCGTGTTGCGCCCGCACAGCGCGACGGCGGCGGGTTCATAGCCGGCTTCCTCCAGAAAATCGAACCGCCTTCGGCCGCATGCGGGACAATCGTCCTTCTTCGAAGCGCTTACGGCGAGCGGCATAAAGTGCTGGTGCCACAGGTCGATTTGGAGCAGACTGCGGCTGAGGGCGTCCCGGTTGCCGCTTAACCATTTGAGCGCTTCGGCCGATTGCAGGGAGGCGATAACGTCAACCGCCGGCGAGAGAACGCCGGCGGTTTCGCACGTATCGACCGCGCCCGCTTCTGGCACGTCCGGAAACAGACAGCGAAAGCACGGCGTGTCGCCCGGCACGATCGGCATCGTCATGCCGGTGGCGCCGACGACGCCGCCGTACATCCACGGGATGCCGTTCTTAACCGCCACATCGTTGATCAGGTAACGGACCGTAAAGTTGTCCGAACCGTCGAGGATGATGTCGACGCCGTCCAGCAGCTCTTCGGCGTTAACCGCAGTCAAATCGGCGACGACGGGTTCGACCGTAACCTGGCTGTTGATCTCGCCGAGCCGCTCCGCTGCGGCAACGGCCTTCGGCAGCAGCCGTTTGACGTCGCTTTCCGTATACAGCACCTGGCGCTGCAGGTTGCTCCATTCGAGCACGTCGCGGTCGATCAGCCGCACGAATCCGACGCCGGAGCGGACCAGATGCTGCGCGGCGACCGAGCCGAGCGCGCCCATGCCGACGACCGCGGCGCGGCTTTCGCCGATCCGCCGCTGCCCGTCGTCGCCGATCGGCGCGAAGCGGCGCTGCCTGGCATACCGGTCGGCGGACGAAGCAAGCTTTTCGCCATTCTGATTCGTCATATGTGTGACCTCCTAAGCGTTTTCGGAGAAAACGCGCATCGAAAGCATAGGCTCAGGCGTTTTCGGAGAAAACGCAGCATCGAAAGCGTAAGCTCAGGCGTTTTCGGAGAAAACGCGGCTTCCGGGTCAGGGATGGAGCGGCGCGGCAGGGTTCCATGGCCCCTGCTGATGGCCTTTCCATTCCGAGCCGTCTTCCCATACCTCTTTCTTCCAGATAGGTACGACCTGCTTCAGCCGTTCGATGGCATACCGGCTCGCTTCGTAGCAGGCGTCGCGGTGCGGGGCGGAGACGGCAATTACGACGCTGATTTCCGCGATGTCCACGAGACCGATGCGGTGTGCGATGGCGCACAGGGCTCCCGGCCAGCGGCTGCCGAGTTCTTCGCCGATTTGACGGAGCATTTTCTCGGCCATAGGCACATAGGCCTCGTACTCCAGCCGGACCGTCCGCTGTCCCTGCGTCCATTCGCGCGTCGTGCCGGTAAACGTCAGCGAAGCGCCGTGCTCGGGGACGATGACGAGGGCGGTCACCGCCTCGACGGACAGCGGCTCCGTCGTCACGACGTACCGGCCGGCGTCGGAACCGTCCTCCTCGCCGCCGGATACCGGCGGCAGCAGCGCAAGCTCGGACGAAGCGCTGACCGTCTCGCCGTCGGCCGCGTAGGCATGGTTGGAGGCGATAAACGAAACGCGGATCAGCGCTTCCAGCTCGGGGAAACGTCCGATCAGCGCTTCCTTGAGCGCTTGAACCTGCAGCTCGCCACTGTCCAGCTCCAGCGTAACGGCCGGCTGTCCGAACCGTTCGGCCAGTCCGGCGAACAAATGGATTTTCCATTGAAATGTCATGGAAGAAAACCTCTCATCCTTCGAATTGTCGGTTTATATAGCATACCATAATCAGTGTAAAAATGTTATGCTAGTAGGAAGAGGTCCAAAAGGGGTTTACTTCCGAGACAGACTTTGAAAGCTGAGAGGAGCGGGATCGATGCCGGCACTTATAGACCGTTTCGAACGCAAACACGATTACCTGCGCATATCCGTCACGGACCGATGCAATTTGCGATGCTTATACTGCATGCCGGAGGAAGGCGTTCAATTCGCGCCGTCGGACGACCTGCTATCATACGACCAAATCGTCGAAGTGGTGGAAACGGGCGCGGCGCTCGGCATTTCGAAGCTGCGCATTACGGGCGGCGAGCCGCTTGTCCGGCCGGGGCTCGATTCGCTCGTCCGCCGGCTCGCAGCCATTCCGGGCATCCGGGAAATTTCGCTGACGACGAACGGCGTCCTGCTGGCCGATCAGGCCGAGGCGCTTCGAAAGGCGGGCGTCACCCGGGTCAATATCAGTCTCGATACGCTGGATCCGGCGCGGTTTCGTTTTATTGCGCGGCGCGGCGAGCTGAAGCGGGTGCTGGACGGCATCGAGGCGGCAGCGAAAGCCGGCTTTGCGCCGATCAAGCTGAACTGCGTGCTGCTGAAGGGCGTCAACGAGGACGAAATCGCCGCCTTCCTGATGATGGCCCGCGACCAGCCGCTCCATGTCCGTTTTATCGAGTATATGCCGATCGGCCACGCCGACGAGAATTGGAAAAAGCATTATTTGCCGCTTTCGCGCGTCCTCGAAATGGCGCAGGAGCTCGGGCTGCAGACGGAAAGGCGGGACAACGTCGTCGGCAACGGGCCGTCGGACGATTACCGCATTGCCGGAGGGGCGGGTTCGTTCGGCCTGATTCATCCGGTGAGCGATCATTTCTGCCAGCGCTGTAACCGGCTGCGGCTGACCGCGGACGGCAGCATCAAGCCGTGCCTGTATTGGGTCGACGAGCTGAATGTGAAGCCGGCGCTCGGAAACCCGGAGGCGATGCAGGCCTTGTTCATGCGGGCGATGGACATCAAGCCGCTCAATCACGAAATGGCAGCCAAGCTGGCGGACGAGGCGCAAAGCCACGTGCCGACGGAAAGAAGAATGTCGCAGATCGGCGGATAGTCCTCGGGGAGGAAGGTTCGCGAAGAACAGGCGCGCAAGACGGGAAAGGAACGGTAACGATGAGCAGCGATAATCATAGCGTCCATATTCGGATCGAGCATTTTGGACTGCCGCCGCACGACACGACAGCCGGGGAAATGGCGTCGCTGGCCGGCGGCGTTTTTCCGCTGTCGGAGCGGGTGGAGAACGCAGCCGGGGAAGCGTTTGATTTTCACGCCTGGTATTCGGCCTGGCGCGCGGAGCGGCGGCTCGGGGACGGCGTCCCGGCGCCGACGCACCTGAAGACGGAGGCGGCCGATTCGTTCGAGGCGCTGATCCCGTGGGAGCAGCTCGGCCAGGCGGCCTTCCAATGCGGGCCGGGCGGCGAGCCGCTTCCGAAGGGAGGACCGGTCCGGCTTTACGTGCCGGACGGCTCAAGCGCGTGCCTGAACGTGAAAGGCGTCGTCCTGTGCCGCTTCATTCATGAGGAGGCGGAGCGAGGAAGCGTAACCTACGGCTTCAAACGGACGTTCTCGCCGCAGGAGCTGCGGCAAAAACGTTAATCGAACCATTTTCGGAGGCTTACATGAATCAAACGTCTTCCACTGCTCCCGAGCTCATTTTGCTGCACAGCAACGATATCCACAGCCGGCTGGAGCAGGCGGCGAAAATTGCCGCCTATATCGCGGAGACGCGGCGGGCGTACGGCGCGGAGCGGGTGCTGGCACTCGATATCGGCGACCATATGGACCGCATGCGCGTCGAGACGGAGGGCAGCGACGGCCTGGCCAACATTGCCCTGCTGAATGCGGCCGGCTACGAAGCGGTGACGCTCGGCAACAACGAAGGGCTGACCATGGTGCCGGAGCAGCTGGCTGAGGCGTACGGCGCATCCGCGGATTTTCAGGTCGTCTGCGCGAATATGCAGGAGCTCGGCTCGGGCAAACGCCCTGACTGGTTGAAAGCCCATGCGGTCATCCGCAAAGGCCGGCTGAACATCGGCTTGATCGGCGCGACGGCCGCGTTCGCCGATTTTTATTCGCTGCTGGGATGGGAGGCTTCCGACCCGATCGCGGCTGTCCGGGAAGAAGCGGAGCGGCTCAGGGACAAGGTCGACGTGCTCGTCGTATTGTCGCACCTGGGGCTGCCGATGGACCGGCGAATGGCGCGGGAGGTTCCGGGCCTCGATTTGATTCTGGGCGGGCATACGCACCATTTGCTGGAAAGCCCGGAGATCGTGAACGGCACGTGCATATGCGCCGCCGGCAAATTCGGCGAATACGTCGGCCGCGTGGAGATCGGCATCGATCCCGTCTCTGCGCGCCCGGTGTTCCGCTGCACGTGCGTGCCGATGGCCGCATATGCGGAGCAGCCCGAAGCCGCCGAGATCAACCGCGGCTTCCGGGAGGCGGGCATGCGCCGGCTCAGCCGGGTCGTCGCCCGGCTGGAAGCGCCGCTGCCCGCCAGCGCCGAGCGGGAATCGCCGCTCGGCAATTTGCTTGCCGCCGGCCTGCGGCGCTGGACCGATGCCGAGATCGGCATCGTTAACGCGGGCCAGCTGCTCGGCGGCCTCGCCGCAGGCGACGTCACCGAGGGCGATATCCACGCCCTCTGCCCGTCGCCGATCAATCCGTGCCGGATGCTGCTGTCCGGCACGGCGATTCGCCGGGCGCTCGAGGAGGCGCTGCTCGGCGAATATATCGGGATGGCGATCCGCGGCTTCGGCTTCCGAGGCCTGCAGCTCGGCACGCTGGCGGTTGACGGGCTCGTCGTGCACTGGAATCCGGACGGCCCTCCTTACGCCAAAATCGGCTCCGTCCAAGTGTGCGGCGCCGAGCTTGAGCCGGAGCGGACGTACAGCGTCGGGACGATCGACATGTTTACGTTCGGAGTCGGCTATGAGACAATGAAAAGCGGCGCGGACATCCGCTTTTATTTGCCGGAATTTATCCGCGACGTGCTGGCCCGTGAGCTGAAGGACGAAGGGGCGATCGAGGATTGCTCCCGCAGGCGCTGGATTGCCGAAGGCCCGTCCGGAAGCGGCCCGGTGCCGCAAGCGGAATAGAAGAGACAGAGTAAAGGAGAGAACCGGACCAGACTATGGGAGATATCATTAACGCGATTATTCTCGGGATTATCGAAGGATTGACGGAGTTCCTGCCCGTTTCCTCGACGGGGCACATGATTTTGGCCAACAAGCTGCTCGGCTATACGCCGGATGACCAGATCATCAAGACGTTCGAAGTCGTTATCCAGCTGGGCGCGATTTTGGCGATCGCGCTCATTTACCGCCACCGCATTTTGAATTTGTTCGGCCTCTCGAAAAAGACCGAGTCGGTCGCGACCTTCTCGAATATCGGGCACCGCCGCAGCAGGCTGAACCTGATCCACGTCGCGCTCGGCATCGTCCCGCCGCTCGCGCTTGCTTTTCTGCTGAGGAACGTCATCAAGGACGACGGCTTCAATCAAAAGCCGGTGCTGTTGGCGCTCGTAGTCGGCGGCATTTATATGATTGTGGCGGAATGGCTCGTAAGAACGCGCCGCATCCGCGTCGTTTCCGAAACGATGGACGATATTACATACAAGCAGGCGCTGATGATCGGCATTCTGCAGTGCCTGTCGCTTTGGCCCGGCTATTCCCGCTCCGGCTCGACGATTGCGGGCGGCATGCTCGTCGGAACGAGCTATCGGGCGGCCGCCGACTTCTCATTCCTGATGGCGATTCCGATCATGGTCGTCGCATCCGGCTACGAGATGCTGGACAACTATAAAAACATTACCGGCCACAACCTCGTTTTCTTTATCGTCGGATTTGTCGTCGCGTTTATCGTGGCGTGGCTTGTCATCATCGCATTTATGAAGGTTATCCAGAAGGTAAGGCTCACTCATTTTGCCATCTACCGTCTGGTCGTCGCCGCCTTGTTCTGGATCTTTATCATGCGGTAACCAAAACGGCTGGCTCTGTAAAGAAATGTCGATATTTGGCGATGAACCTGTTGCCCTTTTCCTTAAAATCCCTTACATTAACATTACGAGGACATCGATTTAGGAAAAAAGCTGCAAGTCAGGAGTCGATCCCATGCGGTTGCTGTCCATTCAGGCGTGCCGTCCCGGCATGAGGCTGGCCAAAAAAATCTATTCCGAGGAAGGGCTCGTCCTGCTGGCGGAAAATGTCGAATTGACCGGCAGGCTGATCGCGAAGCTCGAGGAGTGCGGCGTCAGCTTTGTCTATATCGCCGACCCCCGGACGGCGGATCTGGTCGTGCCGGATATGATCGGCGAGGAAACCAGGCACCGCGCCTTAACGGAGATCCGTACCAATTTCCGCATGCTGATGGACAAATCCGGGCATAAATCGGGCGGGACTTATCCGTATATCGCTCAGCCTTTTCGCCAGGTGATGAATATGGTCATCGACGACATTACCGCGCAGCGTGACGCCATGCTGCTGCTGATGAATATGGGCGCGGTGGACGATTATTTAGTCCATCATTCCTTGAACGTATGCGTCTATTCCACCTTGCTGGGCGCGGCGAGCGGCTATTCGCGCGACGAGCTGATGACGCTCGGTCTGGGGGCGATGCTGCACGACATCGGCAAAACGCAAATCAGCCCTCAATTGCTAAAGAAAGAGGGCTCGCTGACGCCGGCGGAATACGAGGAAATGAAGCGGCACGCGGAGCGTGGCTATATCCTGCTCAAGGATGAGCCGAACATTCCGCTTCTTGCCGCGCACTGCGCCTATCAGCATCACGAGCGACTGGACGGCAGCGGCTATCCGCGGGGGATCAAAGGCGAGGACATACATGAGTACGCCAAATGGATCGGACTGGTCGACTCCTACGATGCGATGACGACCGCGCGGGTATACCGCGCTCCGATGCTGCCGCATCAAGCGGTGGAGGCGCTGTATGCGGGCACGGGAACGCTTTACGATCAGCGGATGCTGCAGCTGTTCCGGGACAAGGTTGCCATTTATCCGCTCGGCATAACGGTCCGGCTGCAAACCGGGGAAACGGGCGTCGTCGTCGATATCAACTCGTCCTGCCCGCACCGGCCGGTTGTCCGCATTTTGTATAACGAATCCGGCGAGGAGCTCAAGGCGCCGTATGAAATCGACTTATCCAAGCAGCTGTCGATGATGATCGGCAGCGTGAACGACGGTCAGACGAAGCCGGCGGCCGCAAGCGTAACCATATAATTGGCGGTATGTTATGCCCCATTGGGGCCGAATGCCGCCCGGGGGGAGCCGCTGACAGGCTCCTTCTTTTGTTAGATCGGCGGGCTTGAAGCGATAAGCGGAGACACCCGGCGTCATTGCAAAGATTTGCAACAATCGCCGATGAACATTACAATGAAAAGAATACGAAGCGTTCATTATTCCTTTAGTCAGGTGCTGAAAACGAACATGTACAAGGCAAGCTCCTATTACCGGGAAACGGAGCCGGCGGCTCTGTCTCCTATCAACGATCCATGGGATCCGATCGTTTCGCTGCGGACATTCGGCCGTCACCGGCTGACCAGCGTCGAAATGACGGTCTCCAATTTGTGCAACATGCGCTGCGAGCATTGCGCGGTCGGCGATTCGCTCGTTCTGGCCGAGCCCCCGAAGCTGCCGGTTGACGATATGCTGCGGCGGCTTGACGAAGTCGAGCAGCTTCAGACGATCAGCATTACCGGAGGCGAGCCTTCCTTTTCCGAACGGACGGTCAAGGAGACGATTATCCCGCTGCTGAAATACGCGCGCAGCCGGGGCGTCCGCTCGCAGATCAACTCGAACGTGACGCTCGATTACAGCCGTTACGAGGCCGTCGCGCCTTATTTGGACGTCATGCATATTTCCTTCAACTATGTAAACACGGACGATTTCCACCGGATCGGCTTTGCCCGAAGCGGTCATCCCGTCGCGAAAGAAACGGCTGCCCGGATGTACGAGCGAATGATCGACAACGCCCGGCGGCTTAGCGAAGGCGGCTTATTCGTCTCGGCGGAATCGATGATCAATTTCCGGACTCACCTGCAGATCGCGGACATTCACAAGCTCATCGTCGAAATGGGCTGCAGGCGGCACGAGGTGCATCCCATGTATCCGAGCGCATTTGCCGCCGGCCTGCCGATGCTGACGAGAGACGAGATGCGCAGCGCGGTCGCCCGGCTGCTCGACGGCCGGGACCGGTCCGTCTGGATGCTGTTCGGAACGCTTCCGTTTTTCCGCTGCAGCGACGATCCCGAGGACCGCATGCTGCTGGAGCGGCTTGCCGCCGAGCCGAATGTGACCGTCCGCAACGACCCCGACGGCCGCAACCGGCTGAACGTCAACCTGTTTTCGGGCGACGTGTTTGTCACCGATTTTTCCGATGTGCCCGCTTTCGGCAATATCCGGGACGACAGGCTGGATGACTTGTTCGAGCGATGGCTCCGCCATCCGCTTGCCCGAAACGTCGATTGCCACTGTCCCGCGGCCGGCTGCTGCGGCCCGAATCTGCTCGTCAAAGAAATGTACTATCGCGATGTCGACTTTACATCGCGGCGTGCAAAATTTTAACGGCTGCCCGATTTTGGCACGGGAGGAGCGAACCGATCCTTGGAAGACGTTGAATTTGGCCGAATTGCCGTCAATCTGCTCGTTGTTTTCGTCCTTGTCCTGCTGAACGGTTTTTTCGTCGCGGCCGAATTCGGACTGGTTAAAGTCCGCCAGTCGCGGCTGACTCAGCTGGCCAACGAAGGCAATGTCCGGGCGAAATATGCCTTGAGGGTCAACAAAAAGCTGGACGTCTATTTGTCCGCTACGCAGCTGGGCATTACGCTGGCTTCGCTTGGGCTCGGCTGGGTCGGCGAACCGGTCATCTCCGAGCTGATCGTCGAGCCGATTATGCATGCGGCCGGCATGACGGACGAAACGATCATTTCCTCCGTTTCCGTCGTGATCGGGTTTCTCGTCATTACGTTTTTGCATATCGTGCTCGGCGAGCTGGCTCCGAAATCGCTGGCCATTCAGAAATCCGAATCGACGTCGCTGTGGCTGTCGGCGCCGCTGCTGCTCTTCTACCGGCTGTTCCTGCCGGCCATCTGGCTGCTCAATTTTGCTGCCAACCGGCTGCTTCGGCTGTTCGGCATCCAGCCTGCCGCGGAGCATGATACTGCCCATACGGAAGAGGAAATCCGGATTTTGATGGACCAGAGCGCCCGAAGCGGCATTATCGACAAGGACGAATTAAAGCTGTTCGATAACGTATTCGAATTTTCCGACCGGCTGGCGCGAGAGGTGATGCTTCCCCGCACCGACATGGACTGCCTGTACGCCGACCAGCCGTTCGCCGAAAACATGAAAACCGTATACCGGCTGAAGCATACCCGTTTCCCGGTCTGTGTCGAGGATAAGGACCAGCTGATCGGATTCGTCCATATTACCGACCTGCTTACGGCGGACCCCGACGAGGATCACGATTTGCGCAGCTTTTTGCGGCCGATCCTGAACGTGCCGGAATCGATGGAAATCAGCCATGTGCTGAAGCTGATGCAGCGCAATCACTCGCAGCTAGCCATTGTCGTGGACGAATACGGCGGAACGGCGGGGATGATGACGACCGAGCAGATTTTGGAAGAAATCGTCGGTGAAATTCATGACGAGTTCGATACCGAGCAGCCGAACGTCGTGGTTAAGGGGAGCGTCACGTCCGTCGACGGCCGCATGCTGATCGAAGATATTAACGACATGTTTAACTTGGATATCGAGGACGAAGACGTCGACTCGATCGGCGGCTGGCTGTTTACGAAGGTCGAAGGCAATCCGGTAAAAGGAAAGAAAGTCCATCATGGCGGCTACACGTTCGAAATTGCCGAAAGCAAACGGCTTCGCGTTCTTCGCATACATATTTACAAGCAGGAAAGCGTCCTGCCCGCGTTCGAACCTCTGGATCAAAGGCACTGAACGGTTGCCGAAGCCGGGGGCGTCGCTGAAAACCGCTTGGAAGACGCGCGGCGTCGTTTAACCCTTGTATATCGCCCTCTGTTTCGGCCATCTCGAGCCGAAACGGAGGGCGATTTTCGTTTGAACGGAAGGAAACGGCCGTTACCTCGGCAGGTTCGGATTGTCGCGGCTTTGAAACGAGGGACTTCCCCGGGATCAAAAAAATGGGCGCTGCGGGAACTAAAGATGGGCGAACGTCATAAGATAGCTAAAGAAAAAAGAAACCTAAGGAGGAATCCGCTGGTGAACGAGCCGAGTCAGACCCGCGAGTGGTATCCGTTCGTCGGGCCTTTCGACCCATGCCCCCCGAAGTACGTGAAAACCTACGTCGTGCCGCCCAACCAGTTCATCCCCTACCAGCCCATGAATTTACCGCAGTTTCCGCTCCATCAGGCGCTCCATGTCGGAACGCTTTGGCCTGCGCTGTACAGTCCGTATGAATCGAAATGCGGCAAAGGAGGACTGCAGCCATGAGCAAACAGCTGGACGAGAACTATTACCGGAAGCTCGAGGAGCTGCAGCAGCTGGAATTTGCGCTGGTCGAGCTGACCTTGTTTTTGGATACGCACCCGAACGACATGCAGGCGCTGCAGCAGTTCAATCAGCTGGCCCAGCAGCGCCAGCAGTGCGCTTACCAGTTCGAAATGCAGTACGGTCCGCTGATGCAGTTCGGGCACAGCTTTTCGAAATACCCGTGGCAGTGGGTCGACACTCCCTGGCCTTGGCAGGTATAACGAAAGCTCCCCGGACGGCGGCAGCCGATGACGGGTTCGGAGGGATGGAAAACAATGTGGATTTATGAAAAAAAGCTGCAGTATCCGGTTCGCGTCAGCAAATGCGATCCGATGATGGCCAAATTTCTGCTCGAGCAATACGGCGGCGCCGACGGCGAGCTTGCCGCGGCGCTGCGATACTTAAATCAGCGCTATTCGATTCCCGATAAAGTGATCGGGCTGCTGACCGATATCGGTACCGAAGAATTCGCGCATCTCGAAATGATCGCGACGATGGTTTACAAGCTGACGAAGGATGCCACGCCGGATCAGATGCGAGCGGCTGGACTTGGGGATCATTATTCGCAGCATGACAACGCGCTGTTTTATCAAAATTCCTCGGGCGTTCCCTGGACGGCGGCTTACATTCAGGCGAAGGGCGATCCGCTGGCCGACTTATACGAAGATATCGCAGCCGAGGAGAAGGCGAGGGCGACGTATCAGTGGCTGATCGACCTGACCGACGACGTCGATCTCCAGGACGGACTGAAGTTCCTGCGCCAACGCGAGGTCGTGCACGCCATGCGGTTCAAGGAAGCGGTCGAGATGATCAAAGCCGACCGAGATACGAAAAAGGTATATTGATGAAGCCATCCATGAACGGATAAAAATAAAAAGAGGAGCCGATTGCCATCGACTCCTCTTTGCAGCGGCCGTGATGAAGGGCCGCTTTGTTTGGACCGCTTCTAGCGGCCGTTTGTGTGTCATGAATAGTTCGGTTAGACCAGACCGTACCTTGCCGGGGGCGGTCTGTTTTCGTTATGGCTCACGTTCGTTTCCTGCGCTTACTCCCCGAAATTGCCACCGGCGCCAGGGCGGTCATGTTTCCGCTTTGGCTCACATCGATTTCTTCACTTGCTCCACGAAATTGCCCGGTGCGGTCTGTTGCCGTTATGGCTCATGTTCGTTTCCTGCGCTTGCTCCCCGATGCCGCCGCTTGCGCCCGGGCGTATTGTCCAGCAGTCCGCCTTCCTGCTGACGAAACGCCCGCGGCTTGCGAGCCCGGCTCGCTGCCGCCGGCAGCGGCGCCGCTCCCGCCTTCGGCCGCCGGACCGTTCGGCCCGGCTTCGGCACCCGAACCGCTGTTGGACGTCGACGTATCGGATGTCGAGATGGTATCGACGTTTCCGAAAATGATCGTTCCCGCGTTGTTGACGACGAGCACATATCCGATTCGGCAGGTCATGGAGCATCTTCCCTTTTCGTTCAATATACGTTATGGATATGAATCGGCTTGTATTTGTGCGTTGGCGGTTGCAAGAGATACAAACGCCTCTTTTTCACCGGTGCCTGCCGGTCTTATGCCTGCGGTCCCGGATCGTGCCGATTTTTGGCCGCAAACCGAAACTTTTTCGCGATTCGTCTCGTTTAATAGGTACATTTCAGCGTGAGAAACGAGGCGTCAGGATGGATACGAAGCTTACATCCGCTTCTTCGGTCACGTCCGAGCGCAGCCGGACGGCTGCGGCACGGCAGCGAAGAAGCGCAAAAAAACATAAAAAACGGCTCGGCCGCACACTGTTTCGCCTGTTCCTCCTGCTGGTCCTGCTGGCCGTATCGGCTGTGGGCTGGCTGTTTTTAACGCCTTCGGGCACGAATATCCGGTACCTTGCGGCCGATACGCTCATTACGACGCAGCACCGGTATTTGGCGAAATATATCATCGGCCAGGCCGAGCTGAACCGCCGGGTGGCGGAGTATCAGAAGCAGTTCGACGATATGGGCGTGGAGAAGGATCGTCACCAGATCACCCTGCCGCCGCCGGCGGTCGAAGAAGCCAAGCCGCTCGTGCAGGTCGAGGACATTTCCGGAGCGGGCTACAAAGGGTTTCTGATGATTGTCAACGATCCGACCAAAATCCGGCTCGGCGTGCCGGCTGTCCCGGGCAAGGGGGAACGGGTACTCAGCATGGTTCAGCGCTACGGCGCGATTGCCGGCGTCAACGCGGGCGGCTTTGCCGATCCGAATTGGGAAGGAAACGGCTTCCAGCCAATCGGCGTCGTCATTTCGCAGGGCAAGGTGTTTTACGACGACACGGGCAAGAGCAAGACGACGCAGATTGTCGGCATCGACAAAAACGGCAAAATGATTGCCGGGCGGTACACGCTGAAACAGATGCAGGACATGGGCGTTCAGGAGGCGGTGACGTTCCAGCCGCGTATTATCGTGAACGGTAAAGGACTGATCAAAAACGCGAAGGACGGCTGGGGCATCGCGCCGCGCACGGCAATGGGGCAGCGCGCAGACGGCGCGATCCTGTTCGTCGTCATCGACGGGCGGCAGCCCGGCCGAAGCATCGGCGCCAATTTGTACGACGTGCAGCAGATCATGCTGAAGCACGGCGCCGTCATTGCCGCCAATTTGGACGGAGGCTCGTCCACCATGCTCGTCAAGGACGGGAAGGTGCTGAACAAGCCGTCGACGAAAAGTCCGGAGGGCCGCTATCTCCCGACGGCGTGGCTCGTGTTCGAGCATCCGGAAGAGGCGCATATTGCGAACGTTTGGGCCGGTCTGCGGCCGCAGGATATCGATCCCGCCAAATGGTAACGCCGACCGATGCATAATTGCGCCCGAACGGCCGCATGCTAACCTTCGTGTTCAGCCATTATGGACAGGGAGGCGCCGCATGGGCGAGAACGTCAATTACAACCGCAACCGGCGCGGCCGGACCGACAACAACGATCAGCGGGATTCCGAAGTGCACGGAGGGGAGTTCCGCAACGGCCGTTTAAGCCAGTTTAAGAACAACAATCCTTTTGGTCACGAAGTGCCGAACGAATACATCGATAAAGCGGAGCGGAACAGCCTCGACTAAAGGCGCCGCCCGGCAAAGAAAAATCCCGGAAGCGGCCTGTCAAGGCGTTCCGGGATTTGCTTTTTCCTGGGCATCGGCGACTTGCGCCTTATCCCGGTTGTTTTTCTTTTGCCCGTACAGCCAAAGCGCATACTCGAGCGGCCGGGTAATCGCCCGCCGGTACGTCGTGCGCTCGCCGGCCTGGGCGAACACCTCGCGGGCCGGCTTCGGGTTGACCTCGAGCAGCCAAATGTGGCCATTGCGGTCGATGGCCAGATCGAGCGCGAGCTCGCACAGTCTGCCGTACGACTGTTCGAGAAAATCGGCGATTTCGACACCGAGCTCCTCCGCATGCTGTTTGACCGCCTTCGTCTTCTCCTCGTCGCCGAGCCACTGGCTGAGCAGGCTCTGCATCGTGCGCGCGTGCCCTCCGCCGTGCAGGTTGGACGTAATGCTCCGCGCCGCTCCGACCCGCCCGGCGCAGCCGGTTACCTCCCAGGCGCCGCGGCCGTTTTTCTGCACCAGCATCCGGTAATCGTGCACCCGGCCGTTCGGCAGCTTGAGCTGAATGCCCTGCTGCACGAGATAGCGCCTGTTCTTCAGGTTCCAGCCGGATAACCGGCTGTGCAGCGAGGAGAGCTTCACGAGCTGCGGGCTGATAATGCGCCGCGATAGATCGCGGCCCTGAATCAGGCAGGTGCCGTCCCGCTGCTTCTCGATCCGCAGGATTCCCCGTCCGCCGGTGCCGTCGATCGGCTTCAAATAAACGAGCGGATATTTGCGGACCATTTCGGTAAGATCGTTCGGCGATTCGTAAGATCGGGTAAGCGGCAGGTGGGAGCGGAACCGTTCCTCCCGCCGCATCGTTTTGTATACCGTCCATTTGTTGCGGAGCACCCGGTTCAAAAACGTCAAATGCCCGTATTTGCTGCGAAACACCTGCAGCCGTTCGAACCGGGAGCTGCGCTGGATCCGGCAGCGGTCGTAAATCAAATGGGGGAACGACCGCCATTTGCGCGACCAGCGTTTTGTCGCGGGATCGAAGATGAGCGCATGGATCCGGTTTTGTTTATAGTTGACGTCGTCCGGCGTAAAAACAAAGATGTCAAGTCCCAGCTTGCGGCCCGCCTCCGTCATTTTCTGATAGACCGTTCTTTCTTCCAGCAAGCCGTTGTCGTTTAAATAGAGCGTTAATATGCCCAGCACGGGCTGGCCCATGCGGATTCCTCCTAGTTCTCGGGCTCGCTTTCGAACCGGAGCGTCGGCTTTCCGGTCGGCCCGGCAAACAGGCCGACCGCCTTCATTCCGGCGCGAAAGCACATTTGCATGCTCGCCGGGTTATCGGCGGCGACGCTGCAGCTGAGCCGCCCCCAGCGGCTGCGCAGCGCAAGGAGAAGCGAGGCGCCTGTGCCCCGGCCTCTTGCCTCGGGGCGCACGGCGACGAGGCATGCGCGCTCGCCGGCGTCCGCGGCGAAGGCGACGCCGGCGAGCCTACCGCCGCCGACGGCGACGGCGACGGCTGCCGTGCGCCGCGGCTCGCGCGATGCCGGCACCCAGCTGCCGGCGGCTCCGCCGGCGTTGGCGGTGCCTGCGGCCGCGCTGCGGCCGGCCGGCCGTGCCGCTGCGCTTTCCGGCGCCGCCAGCTCCTCGGCCTTCAGCTCGCGCAGCTCGCGAAGGGCCGCAGCCGTCAGCCGGCTGTCGCCGTATTTCCGGCAGAAGGCCAGCAGCCGGTTGTGCACGGCCTCGAGTTGTGCCGGCGACAGCAGCCTCACTTCCATGCTCCGATACCTCCTGCATGATGCCCGTCGTTGAATGATCCGGACTTAGTCCCCGGTTCGGACCGGTCTCTTTTTTTTTGATTTCAGCACATACTGGCTGTACTGGAAAATACGCTCGAGCGACCGTTTCCGGATATCCGGCTCGTCGAATTTCATCGGCTTCGCGTTGGCCTCGAAAAACCAGACCGAGCCTTGCTGGTCGACGCCCAGGTCCATCGACATTTCCGCCAGCTTATGACGGGCGCCGCGTTCGATCTGGCGTGCGATGATGAGCGCCGTTCTGCGTATCTTTACAAGCAGCTTATGCGCTTCTTCCTCGCCGAATGCGCTCGAGAGCAGCTTCTCCGGGTCGTCGATGCTGCCGCCGCGCGGCACATGGGTCGTAATGCTGGCGGAACCGGCGACGCGGGCGCCGATTCCGGAAATTTCCCATTCGCCCAGTTGGTTTTTCTGGACGAGCGCGCGCAGGTCGAAGGAACGGTCGTTGTAGGAGGCAAGCCGGATGCCCTGCTGGGCGATATATCGCTCGCCGGAGCTTTCCTTCTTGATCCGTGTCCACAGACTGCTGATCGTACCGCAGTTGTAGGTGATGCTTTTTCGGTCGGCCTGGATTTTAAGCCGGTAAGGCAGCGTTTTTTCGGGGCGCACCTGAATCGCCATAATCCCTTTTCCGGCTTTGCCGCTGACCGGCTTTAAATACAGGAACCGGTGCTTCACCATCATTTTTCCGAGTCCCTCGCGCGTGAGCATCCTTCTCGTCGAGGGGATATAGGGCCGCGTCGTGGGCGACTGGCGAAGCCATTTGAACAGACTCCATTTGTTGAAAAACGATGGATTGAACAGCGTAACGCGCGGATCCTTCAGACAGGATATAATTTTTTGCCTGACGCCCGGCTGCAGTTCGTCTTCCCGGAGCGGAATGCGGTTGTAGATGAAATCGGGAAAAGGAAACTTGCCCAGCACCCACGTGTCCGTTTTTTCCTCGTAGCCGAAGCCGTCAAGCTGCTTGCGTCTCAGCTTTAAATCCCTCACTGCCAGCACATATACGATAAACCCGTGCTCGCGGCCGGTCATGATGAGGTCGGCGAAATTGCTGCGGTTGCCCCGGAACAGCTGGATGTCGTCCTCGATCGTCAGGATGGCCAGCACCGGCCGGCTGGCCTGAATGTTCAAAGCGGCGTTCTCACCCTGCACGACGGTTTCCATCAGCTGCTCCCTCCTTGAAACCGGCTTAAATACATGCAGTGTTCGAGAATATGACTGAGCGAGGAACGGCCTTGAGAACGGAGCGCCGGGTGGTGGAAGATGGAGCGGCCGGGCTTGGCGTTCGCTTCAAACATCCAGACCTCGCCGTCCTTGTCGATGCCGATGTCCAGACCGAGCTCGCCGAGCGTATGCGGGAAATTGCGCTCGATCGCTTCCGACAGTTTGACGGAAACCTTCTTCGCTTTATCGAGCATGTCGTCGGCCTCGTCGCCGAACGCCTGCTTCAGCGCCGTTTCCGGCGTCAGCAGCTGGCCTCCGTTCTTGATGTGCGTCGTTACGCTGCCGCGCCCGGCTTTTTTCGCGCCGATGCCGACGGGAACCCACTCGTTATTGCCGTTCTTGTGCATATGAAACCGGAAATCGATCGGGCAGCCGTCGATTTCGATCAGCCGGACGCCCTGCTGGCTGACGTACCGGCCGAGGGCGCTGCCGTGGCGGGCTTGCAGCATCCGCATCAGGCTGTTGAACTGGGTAAAGCGCAGCAGCACGTTTTTGCCGTTTCGCCGGTACCTTGCAAAATATCCTCGCTGCGGATGGTAGGTGAGCCGGTAAATGCCGATGCCGAGACTGCCGGCGGTCGGTTTGTAATAGATGAATTGGTGCTTCTCCAGCATTTCCTTGATTTTCTCGGGCCGCGGATTGTTGACCGATTCGGGCAGATGCCGCAGCGCTTCGACGTCCTGGTCGAGCAGCTTGTAGACGTCGGATTTATTGAAAAAGCTCCAGTTGAAGAACGGGATTTTGCGGCGGACAAAACGTTCGCGCAGCGTCACGATCGATTCGGTCGTTTCCGCTCTGCGGCTCGGGAGCCGGTTGTACACAACGTCCGGCAGCGGTATGGTTCTCCGGTACCAGCCGCCTTGACTCGTCAGGAAATACCCGTAAACCAGGTCCTGCTGCCAGTTGATGTCGCGCGGCGTGAAGGCGAACATATACGCTTTATTCTCGCCGGTGCGCAGCAGCTGCCGGATATAAGCGGTTCGCGAGCCGAACGGATGACTGGCCGTACGCACGGCGGAATCGGTCAGCACGCCGATGAGCGGGCCGATCTGGAACTCGCTGTCGCCGGATTGAAGCAGCGTGACGCTGCCCGTTTTCGGTATGCGGATCCGCTGACGGACGCCGGAGGATAAATACAGATGCTGTCCCGGCCGCTTGAGCGGTTTGACGACCGCGGTAACCGACTCGCCTCCGAACTTCAGCTGGATCGTTTTCTTGCCGGACAGCTTGAGCGTTTTAAGGAGCGAACCCGACAAGTAGATGACTTTATCGCTTTGCGGCGAAAAGTGTACGTGACACGATGTCAAACTCATGGAAGAACCTCCTGGACGTATCTCCTTTTGGATTCGGGCATCTGCAGGTTTCTTGTCGCGGCATTGGAATCGGTTGAAAGCTTAATGGCGGCTGGAAAAACGGGACCGCGGCGGCTCAGCAGCATCGCCGCGTATTGAATCGGCCTGCGGACGGCAAGCCGGGACAAATGCGGATCGGCTTCGAACGCTTCGCGTCCGGGCTTGGCGTTCGCTTCAAGCAGCCAGATCCGGCCGTCCGGCTCAATGCCGAAATCGAAGCCAAGTTCGGTTAGCCGGCCGAAGCGGCGCTCCAGGACGGCTGCCGCGCGCTCGCCGGTGCGGCGGATCCGAGCAAGCAGCTTCGCCGCTTGCTCCTCGCCGAAGAGCAGGGCCAGCCTGGTGCCGGCGGGGTAAGCCTTACCGCCGCCGTGCAGGTTGGAGGTGACGCTGCCCGGAGCGCCTTCGCGCACCGCCGCGCCCGTAAAGGCCCAGCGGCCGCGGCCGTCCTTCTGCACGAGCGCGCGGACGTCGAAGGCGAGACCGCCGCCGCTTGTCAGCCGCAAAAGCGGCTGCACGATATATTCGCTTCCGCCGGCAAATCGTTTCAGCCAGCGGACGGCAGCGGGCCAATGGGCGAATTCGCGGTCGAGCGGGCGGTTCGCCCGGTCCCGCCCGAGCACCGCAATCCGGCCGCCGTCTTCGCGGGCGGAGAGCGCGCCGCGTCCCTGCATGCCGGCAGCCGGCTTCAGGAAAAGGCCTTCCGGCCAGCGGCCGGCGAGCGTTTCCAGCGGCGGCCCTTCGCCAAGCCGGAAGGTCGGCGGCAAATAGGGGCGGACCGCCTCGTCGTCCTGCAGAGCGGCGTTGACGTCCGGCTTGCCGGGCAGCGAGCCGCCGAGCAGCACGAAGCGGTTCAGGCCGGAGAGGGAAGCGAGCGCACTGGAACGCCGCTCGCGTTCGGCCGGATTCCGGCACATCGACCGGTCGTAGATGAGCTCCGGCGGCGGCGCGGACTCGGTCCGCCACGCTCCCCGGTGAAGCCTCCAGCCCTGCAAAGAGCCGTTTGCCTCGGCGGACAGCACGGATTCGGCGTCGAAGACGAAGGCGTCAAGCCCGCTCTCTTCGGCCTGCAGGCACAGCCTCCGGCAGAACGTGTCCTCGGGCATGCCGGACGGCCGCTCCCGCCCATCATTCCGGCTGGGGCGCCTTTCGCTGACAAGGATGCCGAGAATGCCGCGGATACCGTGCGGCCGGCGCTTGGCGCTGTTCATGGCGGCTTCTCCTTTCGGTTAAAAATCGGCCAAATGCCGCGCATACCGGATCATATTGCGGACCGAAGGCCTTATTTTCCGGTCCTGCAGCGGCGTGTTATCGTTTTTCGACGGCTTGGAGTTCACTTCCAGCAGCCAGACCCGGCCGTTCGAATCGAGTGCGAGATCGATGCCGAGCTCGCCGAAATGGGCGGGAATGTTGGTGTCGATCGCTTTGGCGATGTCGAGTGCCGCCCGCTGCAGCCGCGCGGACGAGTCGCTCGCGCCGGACAAATTCGACTTGGCGACGGCTTCTCTGACGGTGCTGAGCGTTCCGCCGCGCGCCAGGTTGGAAACGAAATGGCGGCTGCCCGCCGTGCGGGCCACAATCGAGGTCAGCGCCCACTTGCCGGCTTCGTTTTTCTGCACCAGAGCGCGGAAATCGACCGGCCGGCCGCCGATATCGATCAGATGCAGCCCCTGCTGGATTTGATACCGGACCGTTTTCATTTTTCCGGAAATGGAACCGAAAAGCTTGAGCAGGCTCGGAAATTGCTGTCTTCGGGTCCCGGCTGCGGTGGCATACAAGGCTTGATAGCCGTCTTTATCCAAGCGGGAGATGCGGATGATGCCTTTGCCGAGGCTGCCCCGGACCGGCTTCAGGAAGACGGTGTGATATCTGGTGCACATCGTCTTCAGCATGCTGAAATTCCGGAGCAGATGCGATTCCGGCAAATAACGCACGACCGAGGGATCTTTGCTCAGCGCATCGAACACCTCCGGCTTGTCGAGAAACTTTTCGTTGAATACGGCGCTGTTGTGGCGCTGCTTCACTTCCTTCATAAAAAGCTGGACGGCGGGTCTATTTTCCAGTTTTCTGGACGTAAGCCGGTTATTGACAACGTCGGGAATCGGCATCGTCGTTTTGCGCCAGCCGCCTGCATAGATCCACCCGTCAACCGAGGTGCTGCCTGTAATCTGGTTCGGGGTAAAGAAATACGCATAGGCGCCCTGCGCGGCGCAGGCATCGACGAGCTCCTTGCAAAACATCGTGATCGAGCCGAACGGCCGCTCCGGATTCCCCGGATCGTCTCGGCTGACGAGCACGCCGATCAGCGGGCCGAGCGCAAGCGTGGAGCTTTGGCTTCGGTACTGAAGGCGCAGCGTCGTGTTTTCGAGTAGGCCGAGCCGTCTGGCGAGCGATTGCCCGATTCGCAGACCGTCGAAATGAAGGACCGGCACGACCTTGACGGGATGCCGCTGCGAGCCGAACTTCAGCGTTACAGGCTGGCCCTGCGGTATTTTCCACTTTTTGAGGTGAGCTTCGCCCAGCATGATCGCATCGTCCGGCAAGATGCCTGTGCTGATCACCTGAACGGCGACTTTTGTTTTCAGCATCGCGGATCTCCTTCCGTTTGCTGGAGGATGGAGGAATTAGCCAGCGGCCTGTAGGTATTTACACGAATTAATTCATCATATGAGGACATCTATCCCTTGGTGTTTGACCATAGACGGCTGCTTGACGAAATGGGCGTTGCCGCCGGCGGAGCGGAAGGCGGATAGGGAATAAGCGGTGGCATAAACCGGTGAATGGCGGCATATCCATAAGTAAGAAGGGAGCGGGTCAGCGTCAGCGGCACGCGCAGATCGCTTCAAATGAGGGTTGACACGCTTCGCCGCAGCCGCTATCATAGAGGCATAAATGATTTTCTTTTATCAAAACGGGAACGTTCCCAAAATGATCCGGGTTTCTTATCTAT
This sequence comes from Paenibacillus humicola, assembly GCF_028826105.1. NCBI lineage: Bacteria > Bacillati > Bacillota > Bacilli > Caryophanales > Paenibacillaceae > Paenibacillus > Paenibacillus humicola. The sequence goes on along the minus strand of NZ_JAQGPL010000001.1, from coordinate 4,181,813 downwards.
CCGGCTGTCGGTGCATAGAAATGAATGAATCGATGAATGGACTGCAGCAAACGGGAGAAGACGGAAGCATGGGATCACGGGCTGCAGGCAAAGAGGTCATTTTTGCAATGTTCTTTTTGGGAACGTTCCCATTTTTAGTTTCTCATCAGCAAATCGTGGAGACAGAAGTTTTCGGAAGGGCTCTTCGTAAATCGGGAACGTTCCCAATCTGATGGGTATCGCCGGAACCTTCTTTTTGGTAAAATGGGAACGTTCCCAAAATCAGGCGATATTAGAAAACCGGGTTCGGGAAACGTTAACGTGGAAAGAGTGATGGCAATGGGACCGACCATTCATGACGTCGCAAGGCTTGCGGGCACGTCCAAAAGCACCGTCTCCCGGTATTTGAACGGGCAAAAAGTGAAGAAGGCCACGCAGGAAGCGCTGGAGAAAGCGATCAAGGAGCTTAATTTCCACCGCAACGCCAACGCGCGCAGACTGGTGCTCGACAGGACGAATATCATCGCCGTCGTCGTAGACAACATTTCGAACATTTTCTATTCCGGCATCATCCGCGGGATTGAGCGGGTCGCCAATATGAAAGGCTATAACTGCATCTTTCTGAGCTGGACCTCCAACTATGCCGAAGAGATATCCTTTCTCAATCTGCTGTACGAAGGGCAGGTGGACGGCGTTATTCTCGTCAGCTTCCAAAAGCGCAGCGTAGCGAATCTGGAGCAAATCCGCGATTCCAGCTATCCGGTCGCGCTGGTCGGCGACCACGGCGAGATGGACAACATTTTCTCCGTCGATGTGGATAACGCGGCGGGCGTGTACGAAATCGTCGAATATTTGCACGGCCTGGGCCACCGGAAAATCGCGTATATTACCGGTCCGGATCATGCAGCCGCCAACAAATACCGGCTGAAAGGCTATTTGCAGGCAATGGAAGCGCTTCAGCTGACCTATAACGCAGACTGGATCGTCGAATCGGACTGGAGCAATCAGGGCGGTTACAAAGCGATGAAGAAGCTGCTCGAAACCGCCGGCTTTACCGCGGTCATCGGCTCGAACGACGAAACGGCGATCGGCGCGCTGCGCGCCGTCCAGGAATACGACCACAACGTGCCGAAGCAGATGTCGATCGTCGGCTTCGACGACATTACGATATCGGAATGGGTGTACCCGTCCCTCACGACGGTCCGGCAGCCGTTCCAGGATATCGGCATGAAAGCGGCCGAAGGCCTGCTGCAAAAAATCGAAGGAGGCGGCAAAGGACCTGCGGATCATTTCCTTTTGAAACCAAGGCTCATAATTCGCGACTCCTGCGGAAAATTATAGTGAAGAGGTGAGGATGAGTGGGCTCGAAGGTGAACAGATCGTATTACGGATACTTCTTTGTGGCGCCTTTCTTTATCGGATTTGCCGTTTTCGGTCTGGCGCCGATTTTGTACACCTTGTACTTAAGCTTCATGAAGTGGGACGGCTTTAGCGACCCGGTGTTCGTCGGGGTGGCCAACTATACGCGGCTGCTGCACGACAGCTTCTTTTATCAGACGATCTGGAACACGCTCATCATCTGGGTGTTTTCCAACACGCCGCAGCTCATTACCGCTTTGCTGCTCGCGCTCGTGCTGAACGAGAAGTTTATCCGGGGCAAGCATTTCTTCCGTGCGGTGTACTTCTTTCCGCACATCATTACGCCGGTTACGCTCGGCGTCATTTTCGCCCTGATGTTCGACTGGCAAACCGGCAGCATCAACAAAATTTTGCTGGCGCTGGGGATCGTTCAGGATCCCGTCAACTGGTTCAACAGCGCCTGGTGGTCGCGGATCATCGCTTCCGGGGTCATCGCCTGGCAGTATTTCGGCTTCAACATGATCGTCTTTATCGCGGGCCTGCAGTCGATCCCAAGCGAGGTGTACGAGGCGGCGGAGGTGGACGGCGCGACGAAGACGCAGACGGCGCTTCATATTACGCTGCCGCTTCTCAGGCCGGTGTTTCTGTTCGTGTTCATCACCTCGGTCATCGGCGGGCTGCAGCTGTTCGACGCGCCGCTCATCCTCGGAGACGGACCGAACAATACGGGCCGTACCATGGTCATGTATTTATACGAGACGGCATTCAAAAACTTCGATTACAGCTACGGCGCAGCGGTCGCATACGGGATATTCATCGTCGTCATGTTTTTTACGGCCATTACCGCCAGAGCCTCGAAGCTGAGGGAATAGGAGGCGAACGCGCATGACCAAAATCATCACGAGAAGCATCCTGTATCTGTTTCTCATCGTCGTTGCGGCGACGTGCCTGCTGCCGTTCTACAGCATGATCATCACGTCGACGCACACCAATTCGGATATCGCCCGCAAGCTGCTGCTCATCCCGGGGGACCAGTTTCTCGACAATTACGAGCGGCTGAAAAATACGGTCAATATTTGGCGGGGATTCGCGAACACGCTGTTCATTACGGTTACGTCGACGATCATCAACGTCTACTTCGCCGCTCTGGCCGGCTACGGATTCTCGAAATACCGTTTCCGCTACCGGAACTTCCTGTTTCTGTTCGTGCTCGGCACGATGATGATCCCGGGCCAGCTCGGCATCATCGGCTTCTATAAGCTGATGGACTCGTTTGACATGCTCAACACGTACTGGCCGCTCATCCTGCCGTCGATCTATAACGCATTCGGCATCTTCCTGATGCGGCAGTTCGCGGATTCGTCGGTGCCGACCGAAATCGTCGAGTCGGGGCGGGTGGACGGCTACGGCGAGCTGCAAATTTTCAACCGGATCGTGCTCCCGATCATGAGTCCGGCACTGGCGACGCTCGGCATCTTCGCGTTTATCGGAAAATGGAACGATTTTCTGACGCCGCTGATCGTGCTGTTCGATAACAACCTGCAGACGCTGCCGGTCATGATCGCCAGCCTGAAGTCGCAGTTTACGTCCGACTTCGGCGCCCAATATGTCGGTATCGTCATCGCCGTCGTGCCGGTGCTCGTCTTCTTCTCCTTTATGTCAAAGCGGATTATCGACGGCGTTGCCGCAGGCGCGGTGAAAGGCTGACAGGCGGCTCGCGGCACCCGGACTTACTCCATCGAAAGAGGTGATGCTTGCGGAAGAGGCGGGTAAGCCCATCCATCAAGAAGCGTTAACGTAAACGAGGGTCATTCCACAGCATGTGCAGTTCACTAATCGATGTAAGGGGAGAACGGTTTTGAAAACGAGAAAATGGCTCCTATTGGTCATGTCCGTCATCCTGGTCACCGTGCTCGCGGCCTGCGGCGGCAAAAACGGAAACAATTCTACGGGCGGTGCCGATAACGGCGCAGCCGGCGGCGGTTCGACGAATGCGGGCGGCCAAACGGGCGATACCGGCGGCGCGCAGGAGCTGAAGGGCCATCTGGTCATCTGGACGTTCTTCGATCAGGTCAAAGACATGGCCGATCAGTTCCATGCGAAAAATCCGGGCGTCACGATCGACGTGAAATTGTTCCCGGGCGACCAGTATCAAACGAAGCTGCTGACGGCGCTGCAATCCGGCCGCGATGTGCCGGATATTTTTGACCTGGAGCGCGGCTACATCGGCAAGTTCATCAATTCCAAATTTCTGACCGACCTGTCCGCAATGGGCGGAGACGACCTGGTGAAGGACTACATTCCGTACGTGAAGGAACTGGGTTACTCCGAGGACGGCAAGCTGCGCGCCGTGTCCGACCACTCTTCGCCGGGAGGCTTCTGGTACCTCCGCGACGTCGCCAAGAAATATCTCGGCACGGACGATCCGAAAAAAATCGGCGACATGGTGAACAGCTGGGATAAAATCATCGACCTCGGCAAAAATGTCGCAGCCGAAAGCGGCGGCAAAGAGCATCTGATTCAAAATGCCGGCGACCTGTTTGACATCGAGGCGTACAACACCCAGCCTTGGGTGAAGGACGGCAAGCTGAACATCGATCCGAAATGGAAAACGATTTACGAAACGCAGCTGAAAATCCGCCAAAACAACGTGGACGCCAAGCTTCCGTTCATGTCCGCAGGCTGGGGCAACGCGCTTAACGACGGCAGCGTCGTGCTGACCTCGATGCCGGCGTGGGCTGGCTTTATGGTCGACAACAAGGACAATAAGGCGAACGGCAAATACGGTGTCGCCGCTACGCCGGAAGGCTTCTATGAAGGCGGCACGTACCGCGGCATCTACGACAAGTCGCCGAACAAAGCGCTGGCGTACGAATTCATCAAATATATCGCCGGCGTGGAATGGCAGCAGCACAATTTGGAGAAAACGGGCAACATGCCGGGCAACGCCAAAGTGTACGAGAACAACCTGACGACGTTCAAATCGCCGCTCTTCGGCGACGAGAACATCCTCGTTCCGTACTATAACACGGTCAAAAACATTCCGCCGCTCAAAGCCGATAAATACGGCGAGGACATCCTGAGCAAGTGGAGAACGGTAGCCGGCGACGGCATTACGAACAACAAAAGCTTCGACGATGTCGTAGCGGCATTCAAGAAGGAAGTCAAGAATGCCTTCCCGGAGCTTAACGTAGATTAATCGACAGCATCGGTGCGACTGCTTCTGTTACGGGAGCAGTCGCCCCATTTTTGGAAGGAGAAGGGCCAAGGTGAGCACCATACACGAATATATCAACGAGCTTCGGGTCATTGACGGACACGAGCATCTGGCGACCCCGCAAATTCGCAAAAAAGAGAACCATGATTTTTTCTCGCTGATGCACTACCTGGATTCCGATCTCGTGACGGCCGGAATGGAGAGAGGCGCACTCGGAAGAAATGCCGGCAGCGACGAAGAAAGAGCTTCCGTTTTTTTGAAATATTGGCAGAGAACGGGCAATACGACCTACGCGCGCATGTTCCGGACGGCGATGCGCGACCTGTACGGGTTCGACGATTGGAGCGTTAGCGGCATTTTGGCCGTGAACGAGAAAGTGAAAGCGGCGACGCACAATCCGGATTGGTATCGCGAAGTGTTATCCGAGAAGTCGGGAATCGACCTTGCTTTTACGCTGATTCAGACGACGAAGCTGGAATACGAGCTGTTCCGGCCGATCATGTTTTTGGACTTTACCTATAAGCTGCGAACACGGAAGGATATCCACGAGGTTGCAAGAAGCGCGCGGACGAACGTGCATACGCTCGCGGGCTATTTGGATGCGGTGGATGCCTTATTGCATAAATTCAAGCAGGACGGCATGGTGGCGACGAAGCTCGGACACGCTTATTGGCGCACGCTGGCCAGCGGCAAGCCGACCTTTCAGGAAGCGGAGGCCGTATTCAACCGGCTGCTCGGCCTGACGCTCGAAGACGGGCTTTCGCAGCAGGAAACGGTCGCTCTTCAGGACTATCTCATTCATTTTATTATCCAGCGCTCCATCGCCTACGATCTGCCGATTCAAATTCATACCGGCCATCATGAAACGAGCGTCTCGGGGAACGGCAACCTCATCCCGAATTCGGACGCTTCGAAGCTGCTTCCGCTGCTTGCGGAGTATACCGACGCCAAATTCGTGCTGCTGCACTGCGGATTTCCGTATTTCGAGCCGTATTTAAGCATCGCGAAAAATTATCCGAACGTTTATACGGATTTCACGTGGACGTATATCATTTCCCCGACGGCGGGCAAGCAAATTTTGCACCAGATGATCGAAATGGTGCCGGAGACGAAAATTCAAGGCTTCGGCGGCGACTATAATCATATCGAGGGGACTTACGCCCACCTGAAGCTGGCGCGCAAAATCGTTGCCGACGTGCTCACGGAAAAAGTGGCGGAAGGCGCGATGACGGAGAAGGCGGCGATGACGTTTGCGGACCGGATCTTCCGGGACAATCTGATCGAGCTGTACAAGCTGAAGCTTTAAGTCCAGGGATCGGGGGTTTAAGATGATGGGATGGAGAGCCGAACAATCGGGCGGCCGCTATGAGCTGCGGGTTTACGAGCCGGGGAAGGAAGGCGGCCCGTTCTTCATGCGCTTTGGCCGGCTGGTCGAAGCCTGGAACGCTGCAACCGGCGAAAGCGAGGAGGTGCCGATCGCGGAGCTGGCCCCGGACGGGGAAGATGGGCTTCGGGTATCGGGAGCTTCCGCGTCGTTCGAGGCCGAAGCGAGGTGGACGGCGCTGGACGGCGAATGCGGCGGTTACGAGGTCGGCCTGGAGATGGTTTACCGGGGAGCCGAACCCGCCGAATTCGGGCTGACGTTCGGCTGCGAGCTTGCCGGACCGGGCCGGCCGGACTGGATGATTCCCGGCGCTTTCTATAAGGAGAACCGGTTCGAAAAAAATTTGCGCCGCTATCCCCGCTACGATTATAACGGCGGCGATAGGGACCAAATGGTGTCGGACCATTGGTCGTTCCGTTCGGACCGTGCCGCGCTGCCGGCGGTGTTCGCATGGAACGACGGCATGTGCGGCGCATTGTGTACGGACGAGATGTCGGAGCTGGGCCTGACGGGCCTCGGCTTCCGGGGCAGCGCGGACGGCACGTCGATCTGGCTGAATTACCCGTACCGGGAGGAGCCGGTCACCTTCGTCGGCGACGCCGTGCCGAAGCCGGCGGACCGGACGACGGCCCGGTTCGTACCGGGGCAGCGCATCCGGCTCAATCTGACCGTCTATGCCGCGGATGCCGATCCGCATGCCTACGATCCGTTCGTGCGCAGAATGTATCGGCTTCATGGCGCCGAGCACGGGCTGAACCCGTGGATGGGACTGGAGGAAGCGGCCGAGCTGACCGCTTACGGCCTTCATACGTGGCATTACAGCGACGAGCATAAAATCTTGTATGAGACGGCGGCGTTCGACCGCGAATTCAACAACAATGTGAAAGGGATGGGCGATCGTCCCCATATGCACGTCGGCTGGGTGAGCGGCGCGCCGTACGCTTACGCGCTGCTGGCTTACGGGCTCCGCAAAGGGATTGCGGCCTATACGGAAGCGGGCGCGGCCGTGCTGGATAAAATCGCATCCGGACTTTCGCCGAGCGGCATTTTCTGGGCGTCCTGGATCGTCGGCAAAGGCTGGACCGCAGGGTGGAACCCGAAATCCGACTGGCTGCAGGCACGTACGATCGCGGAAGCGACGCTGTTCATGACGCGCGCGCTCGCTTTCGAGCGGGAACGCGGCGAGAAGCATCCCGAATGGGAGACGGCCGTGCGGTCCAACCTGGAATTCGCGGCCTCGCATCAGCGGGAGGACGGCAATTTCGGCTCCTATTACAATGCCGCGACCGGCGAGGTCGAGGAATGGGACGGCGCGGGCGGCATCTTATGGATTGCCGCGCTGCTCGAAGGGGCGGATTTTTTCGGCAGGCAGGATTTTGCCGCAGCGGCGGCGAAAGCCGGTCATTATTACGCCCGTTTCGTGAAAGACGAATATATTTACGGCGCGCCCGAGGACGTCCATCTGACGCCGACCTCCGAAGATGCGTACAACGCCGTCGTTGCCTACGTACGGCTGTACGAGTCCGATAAGCGGACCGAATGGCTCGCGCTCGCTTCGAGCGCGGCCGACTGGATGATGACGTTCAGATGGACGTACAACCTGCGGTTTCCGCGCCATACGCTGCTCGCACAGTACGATTTTCGCTCGCGCGGCGCGGACCAGGCGTCGACGTCCAACCAGCATCTGCACAACTACGGCCTGTTCTGCGTGCCGGAAATGCTCCGGTTATGGACGTATACGCAGGACGCTTACTATCTGGACCGGACCCGCGACCATATCGCCTGCTTCCTGCAGTTCATCGCGCGGGAGGACGGCGACTTCAACGCGTATAAAGGCATGGTGACGGAGCGCTACTACAACACGAACTGCTTTCAGCCGAAAGGCATGATGCTGACGCTGTCGCATTCGTGGTGCATCGGGCTCATTCTGTATGCGGCCCAGGAGGCGGCGGCCTATGCGGATGCGCTGAATTTGCAGCCGGCGCAGAGCGGCTGATATCAAGCTATCAACCGGAGGTGAAGGGTCAGCATGCTGGTGGCGGGAATCGATATCGGAACGACGTCCGTCAGCGCCGCCCTCGTCTCGGCCGAAACCGGCGAAACGGTCCGGGTCGCCGGCAGGGCGAACGACGCCGCGCTTGAGAGCGGCCGCAGCTGGGAGCGGCTGCAGGATCCGGAGCGGATCGCCGCGATCGTCCGCGAGCTGATCGGCGAATGCCGGGCGCTTTGGCCGGAGGTGGCCGCCGTCGGCATTTCCTGCCAGATGCACGGCATCCTTTACGTCGATCGCGAAGGAGGCGCCGTCAGTCCGCTGTATACGTGGCAGGACGGGAGGGCGGATGTGCCGATGGAACCCGGCGGAGAGACCTACGCGCTTCGTCTCGGCCGAATAGGGGGCCGCGCGCTGGCCGCAGGCTATGGGCTGGCAACGCATTATTACAACGCGAACAACGGGGAAGTGCCGGATGACGCGGCGTACTTGTGCACGATCGGCGATTATATCGCCATGAAGCTGACAGGTGCAGCCGTTCCGCAGATCGAGCCTTCCAACGCGGCGAGTCTGGGGCTGTTCTCGCCGGAGGCGGACGCCTTCGACGCCGCGGCGTTACGGCGGGCCGGTCTGGATCCCGCCATTCTGCCCCCGGTCTGCCGCGGCATCGGCATCGCCGGAAGGACGCCGGACGGCAAGCCGTTGGCGTGCGCCATCGGCGATAACCAGGCCAGCTTTCTCGGGGCCGTTTCGCGGCTGGAGGGCACGCTGCTGGCGAACGTTGGGACCGGCTCGCAAATCTCGGTTTACAGCGGGCAGGCCGAGGAAATCGCCGGACTCGAAACGAGGCCGTTCCCGGGGGGAGGCTTCCTTATCGTCGGCGCCCCGCTCGGCGGCGGCAAATCGTACGCGCTGCTCGAGCGGTTCTTCAAGGAGACATGCCGGGCATTCGGCGCCGGGACGGGCGCCGGGGACATCTACGAGCGAATGAACGCGCTGGCCGCGGAGGCGCTCGAAACGGGCCTCGGACCGCTGCGGATCGGCACCCAATTTTACGGCACGCGCCGGAATCCGCTTGCGCTCGGCCAAATCGCCGGCTTGAATGACGACAATTTCAGGCCCGGCCATTTCGCCGCCGGCGTCCTTGCGGGCATCGCCGACGAGCTGATGGACTTCGTGCATCTGCTCCCGGGGCGGCTGCGCGGACAAATAATCGCGGCGGCGGGCTCCGGCAACGGTATCCGTAAAAATCCGGTGCTGCAGCGGCTGCTGCAGGAGCGTTTGAATTTGCCGCTGACGCTTGCCGCCACGCAGGAGGAAGCCGCATACGGCGCGGCCGTGTACGCCGCCGCTGCCGCGGGCTTGTTCCCGGACGTGAAGACGGCGCTGGCCGGCATGAGGAAAGGATGAAACAAGATGGGAGAGCATGAAACGGGCCAATGGGCGGAACGTCGGCTGGCCATTATCCATACGACCCCGGTGACGGTCGATCCGTTGAAGACGCTGGCGCTTGAGCTTATGCCCGGGATCGATGTGTTCAATATCGTGGACGACTCGATTTTGCCTCAGCTGGCCGCAAACGGCGGCCGTGTGGACGACATTCGCCCGCGCTGGCGGGAGTACGCGGGTATCGCCGAAAGCCTCGGGGCGGCGTGTATTCTGAACGCCTGCTCGTCGATCGGCGAGCTGTGCGCGCAGGTGCAGCCGGAAATCGGCGTGCCGATTGTCCGCATCGACCAGGCGGCGGCGGAATACGCCGTGCGCTCGGCATCCCGCATTGGCGTCGCCGCCACGCTTGCCACGACGCTGGAGCCGACGCAGCGGCAGCTGCTCGCCAAGGCGGAGCTGGCGGGCCGGCAGCTTAAGCTGACGCCGGTCGTTGCCTCCACCGCCTACCGGCGGCTGCTCGCCGGCGATAAGGAAGGCCACGACGAGGAGCTGGCGGCGGTGCTTCGCCGTCTGGCCGAAGACCATGAACTCGTCGTGCTGGCGCAGGCGTCCATGGCCCGCGTAACGGAGAAGTTCCCGGAGGACGAGCGGAAGCGGTTTTTGACAAGCCCGAGGCTCGGCATGGAGCGCGTCAAACAGGTGCTGCAGACGGTGTAAACAATCAGGCACGGAGTAGAATAGCTTTTATTGGAGAGGACAGAGGGAGACTATGCCGAAACATACTGAATTCAACAATGTCATCACCCTGAAACAGGCGCTGGAAACGGCGGAAGCGGGCCGGTTTGCGGTCGGCTCGTTCTCGCCCCGCTATACGCCGATGATCGCGGCGGTTCTTGAGGCCGGACAGCAGGCGAAATCGCCGCTGATCGTGCAAATCTCGCAAAAGGAACTGATCCGTTACGGCATTACCCCGGCCGAGTTCGGCGAGGAATTTTACCGCATGGTCGGGCAGCTGAACATTACCGTCCCCGTCGTGCTCCATCTGGACCACACGAAGGAGCTGAAGGTGATCGCCGAGGCGATCGACGCCGGCTTTACGTCGGTCATGATCGACGCGTCGGAGAAGCCGTTCGCCGAGAACGTGAAGGAGAGCAAGGAGGCGGCGGACTACGCGCACGCCCGGGGCGTGTCGGTCGAGGCGGAGCTCGGTATGATCGGCACGACCGATTACGTCGAGACCGACAAGGACGAGGAGCTGTACACGGACCCGCAGGAAGCGGCGGAATTCGTCCGCCTGACCGGAATCGACGCGCTCGCCGTTTCGTGCGGCACGGCGCACGGCGTCTATAACGTCAAGCAGCCGAAAATCGACTATGACCGGCTGTCGGCCATCAGCGCGCTGACGCCGGTCCATCTCGTGCTGCACGGCGGCTCGGGCGTGCCGGCGGACATGATGCGCCAGGCGTACCGTCTGCCGGGCGGCGGCGTCAGCAAGGTGAACATCGCCACCGATCTCGAGCTTGCGCTGCTGGCGGCGCTCGGGCGCGAGGAGCGGATGACGAACGCGGAATGCCGGGCCCTTTCGGCCGAGCAGCTGGCGTCGGGACGCGAGGCCGTGAAGCTGACCGTCATCGACAAAATGGAGCATTTCGTATGCAGCGCGGGCGAAGCGGGACGTTTCATCCTGTAAGAACCCTTCGCGGCGAAAAGCGATCGATCTGAACGCAAGAAGCGCGAATGGCTCTTTATCTAAGGGCAGCGCGCGCCTTTACTTATCTGGACAGGAGCTGAACCTTAAGACGATGAAGGACAAGAAGCTGTATATGATCGGCAACGCCCATCTGGACCCGGTATGGCTGTGGCAGTGGCAGGAAGGCTTTCAGGAAGCGAAAGCGACCTTCCGCTCCGCGCTCGACCGGATGAAGGAATCGGACGATTTTATATTCACATCCAGCTCGGCCGCGATGTACGAATGGATCGAGAACAACGATCCCGGCATGTTCGCGGAAATCCGGCAGCGGGTGGCCGAGGGCCGCTGGAACATTGTCGGCGGCTGGTGGATCCAGCCCGACTGCAACATCCCGGGCGGCGAATCATTCGTTCGCCAGGGGCTTTACGGACAGCGCTATTTCAAGGAGAAATTCGGCGTCACGGCCAAGGTCGGCTACAATGTCGACAGCTTCGGCCATAACGGCATGCTGCCGCAAATCCTGAAAAAGAGCGGCATGGATTATTACGTCATGATGCGGCCGATGCCGAATGAGAAAGGACTTCCGGGGCGGCTCTTCTGGTGGCAGTCCGACGACGGTTCGAAGGTGCTGACGTTCCGCATCATGTTCGAATATTTGTCCTGGGGCAAGGATTTGGAAGGCCACGTCCGGCGCTGCCTCGGCGAGTTCAAGGATCCGCTGAACGACCTGATGCTTTTCTACGGCGTCGGCAACCACGGAGGCGGCCCGACGAAGGAAAATATCGCGAGCATCCGCCGTCTGAACGAAGAAGCGGATTTGCCGAAGCTCGAGTTTGCGACGCCGGACCGGTATTTCGCAGACATGGAGAAATCGGGGCTGACGTTCCCGGTCGTGCACGACGATCTGCAGCACCACGCCAGCGGCTGCTATGCCGCCCATTCCGGCATCAAGCAGTGGAACCGCCAGGCGGAGAACCGGCTGATCGCGGCCGAGAAATTTTCGGCGCTCGCCTCCTGGATCACCGGCCAGCCGTATCCGAAGGAGCTGGAGCGGGCGTGGAAGAACGTGCTGTTCAACCAGTTCCACGATATTTTGGCCGGCACGAGCCTTGAGCCCGCCTACGAGGACGCGCGGTATTTGTTCGGCGAAGCGATGGCGATCGCCGACCGCTCGCTCAACTACGCCGTGCAGTCGCTGTCGTGGAACATCGGCATCGAGCAGGACGAATCGATGCGCCCGATCGTCGTGTTCAACCCGCATGCCTGGCAGAGCCGGGTAAACGTCGAGCTTGAGGTCGGCGGCATCAAAGAAAGCTCCGTGCTGCTGGACGATACCGGCAAGCCTGTGCCGTTCCAGACGGTGAAGTCGCAGGCCGCCGCCCGCGGACGCTACCGGCTCAGCTTTATGGCCGATCTTCCGCCGCTCGGCTACCGCGTCTACAAGCTGGCGCTCGAGTCGGCTTCGGTGAAGCCGGCCGGCGAACCGATCACGGCAAGCGATCTCGTGCTCGAGAACGACCGTCTGCGCCTCGAATTCGACCGCGAGACCGGCTTTATCAAAAGCCTGCGCGACAAGCGGCTGAACCACGAGGTGTTCAAAGGCGAAGGCGCAAAGGCGGTCGTGCTGCACGATACGTCGGATACGTGGAGTCACGACGTTCTGCATTTTAACGATATCGCAGGGACGTTCAAGGCCGTGCGCGTGCAGCGCATCGAGCACGGACCGGTCAAATCGGTCATCCGCGTCGTCAGCGAATACGGCAGCTCGCGGCTGGTGCAGGATTTCGCGATGTACCCGGCCAGCGGTCAAATCGACGTCAGCGTGACGGTGGACTGGCGCGAGAAGTTCAAAATGCTCAAGCTGGTGTTCCCGGTGAACGTTATTTTCAGCAAGCAAACGTACGAAATTCCGTACGGCACCATCGAACGGGAGCATAACGGCGAAGAGGAGCCCGGCCAAAGCTGGGTCGACTACACGGGCATCGTACAGGAAAGCAACCGCGTCTACGGGCTCAGCCTGATGAACGACGCCAAATACAGCTACAGCATCCATAACAAGGAGCTGGCGCTGACCGTGCTGCGCAGCCCGATCTATGCGCACCATGTCCCGTACGTGCCCGAAGCGGACGGCGAATACGCGTTTATCGACCAGGGCATTCAGCGGTTTCATTACTCGCTTCTTCCGCACGAAGGCACGTGGGAGCAGGCGGGCACGGTGCGCCGCGCGGCCGAGCTGAACTGCAGGCCGGTGGCGGTTATTGAGACGTTCCATGAAGGCAAGCTGCCGCAAACCGATTCGTACGTCTCGGTCGACAAGGACAACGTCATCGTCAGCGCGCTGAAAAAAGCGGAGGATAACGACGATCTGATCGTGCGCTGCTACGAAACGGACAAAAAGGCGACGACGGCGGAAATCCGGCTGCCGAAGTGGAACCGGACGATCCGTGCCGATTTCGGCCCGTCGGAAATCAAGACGTTCCGCGTGCCGGCAAGCGCCGACCTTCCGGTAACGGAGACAAGCCTGCTGGAGTGGGACCTGTAACGCGCGGAAGCGACTAGAACGATAACGGGGATGTGAACACGCGGTGAGCGCGATTTTTAACGGATTGTTTACGAAATATCCCGATCTGGAGCCGTGCAGGGAGCAGATCCGGGAAGCGTACGAGGCGATGAAAAACGCCTTCGAGCGGGGAGGCAAAATGCTGCTGGCCGGCAACGGCGGCAGCGCCGCCGACTGCGAGCATATCGTCGGGGAGCTGATGAAGGGCTTTATGTCGCAGCGTCCCCTTCCGCCGTCCGAGCGGGAAAAAATGATGATTCACGGCGAGGAAGGGGCTTACCTCGCCGACCGGCTGCAGGGCGCGCTGCCGGCGATTTCGCTCGTCAGCCATACGGCGCTGTCGACGGCGTACATTAACGACGTAGCGGCCGACATGGTATTCGCGCAGCAGGTATATGGCTACGGCCGGCCCGAGGATGTGCTCGCCGTGTTCAGCACGTCCGGCAATTCGGCCAATGTGGTTCGTGCCGTTCAGGTCGCGAAGTCGCTCGGCATGAAGACGGTCGGCTTTACGGGCCAGGGCGGCGGCCGTTTGAAGGAGCTGTGCGATGTGACGGTTCGCGTCCCTTACAGCAGCACGCCGGATATTCAGGAGCGGCATCTCCCCGTTTATCATGTTCTGTGCATGATGCTCGAGGAGGCATTTTTCGCATGAGCATGCTGCTTGGAGGGTTCGATATCGGCGGCACCAAGTGCGCCGCGGTGCTCGGCGTCGCCGAAGACGGCCGTGTGAACATCGCCGAGAAGCGCAGCTTCCCGACGCCCGAAACCGCGGAGGCGACGATCGGCTGGTTCTGCGAGGCGATGGCCGACATGCAGCGGGTCGCAGGCGGGGCCGGGCCGCTGCAAGCCATCGGCATCAGCTGCGGCGGGCCGCTCGACAGCCGCCGCGGGCTCGTTCTGTCTCCGCCCAATTTGCCGGGCTGGGACCGGATCGACGTCGTGACGCCGCTGAAGGAGCGGTTCGGCGTACCGGTGGCGCTGCAGAACGACGCCAACGCCTGCGCGCTCGCCGAATGGCGCTGGGGTGCCGGCCGCGGCGCGTCCGACGTCGTGTTTCTGACGTTCGGCACCGGCATGGGCGCCGGCCTCATTTTAAACGGGAAGCTCTACTCCGGCGCAAACGATATGGCAGGCGAAGTCGGGCATATGCGGCTGGAGCCGGACGGACCGGTCGGCTACGGCAAGGCGGGCTCGTTCGAAGGCTTTTGCAGCGGCGGCGGCATTGCGCGGCTCGGCCGTTTGATGGCCGAAGCGCATATCCGGGGCGGCGGCCGAACCGCCTTTTGCCGGGGACTGGAACAGCTGGACGCCGTTACCGCGAAGACGATATTCGAAGCCGCGGCTGCAGGCGATGCGCTTGCGCTGAAGGTGGTCGACGCCGTCGGCACCCGGCTTGGCAGAGGACTTGCCGTGCTGGTCGATCTTTTGAACCCCGAGCGGATCGTGATCGGCAGCATTTACGCGAGACAAGAGGCGCTGCTGCGGCCGATCGTCATGGAGGCTCTTGCGAGCGAAGCGCTGCCGATTTCGCTGCAGGCGTGCGAGATCGTCCCATCGGGGCTCGGCGAATCGGTCGGCGATGCGGCCAGCTTGTCGGTGGCGCTGCAGGCGTTGGAATAACCGGCCGTACCATTTGAAGCAGGCAGGAGGAGCTTATGTTCGAATTCAGCGAAAAAGGGGAGCTGCGCTCCCGAAGCAATCCGCAGGCCGACGTCTTCGGCACGTTCGAGGTCGAGGTGAGGCTAGATTCGCATCCGCAGCCGATCGCGCTGAAGGCGTGCGGAACGGAGCTGGAACGAGGCGATGACCGGGACGGTGCTCTCGATACGGCGGTTTGGCGGTTTCAAAACGACGACGATACCGTCCGCGCCCGGATTCGCTTGCGCATGACCGGCCGCGGGGCCGTTCTGGCGTCGGTCGAAGCGGAAACGGTGAATGATAACGATTTCGGCAAACAGAGGACGTTCGCCGCCGAGCACGCCATTGTCGTGACGGTCCGTCCGGCGGAAGCGATTGAAGGTCTAATGGCCAATTATCAGCATAAGGATTGGTGGACACGCCCCCACTTCGGCGCGAATCCGGAAGAGCTGCCCGGACGGACGCAGTCGATTTTGTGGAAGACGGCCGAAAGCTTCTTTCATCTGCTGCCGGTCGTCGGGCCGGTCTGGCGGACGGATGCCGCGGGAGCAAGCGGCGGCTTCGCGATTCGGCTGTCCGCTTATGAAAGCGGCCGCACCGCATGCGAATCGCTCGCATTTGCGCTGTCTGCAGGAAACGACCCGTACGCGCTGGTGGAGCAAAATGCGGAGTCGGCTCTTCGCGAGCTGGACTACCCGACGCTGCCGCGCAGCCGAAAAACGTATCCCGCGCTGCTGGACAGGCTCGGTTGGTGCAGCTGGGATGCCTTCTACCATAAGGTCGACGAAGCGGGGCTGCTGGCCAAGGCGGAAGAGCTGCAGCAGCTCGGTCTGCCGGTCGGCTGGGTCATGATCGACGACGGCTGGTCCGAAACGAAGGACGGCAGGCTGATGTCGTTCGAGGCCGACCCCGTCAAATTTCCCGGCGGCCTGAAACGGGCCGTGACTGCGCTCAAGGAGCGCTTCGGCATCCGGCACGTCGGCGTCTGGCATACGATTGCCGGCTATTGGGGCGGCGTCCATGAGGACAGCGGCATTGCGACAAAGTACGCCGAATCGCTTTACCGGGTGCCGCGGGGCAATCTCATTCCGTATCCCGAGGCGGGCCGGGGCTTCGGCTTCTGGCACGCGTGGCACGGCTTTCTGCGGCGGCAGGGCGTCGATTTCGTCAAAGTCGACAGTCAAAGCGCCGTGCTCAATTATCTGAAGGAACGCCGTTCGATCGGCGAGGCGGCCGCGGCGGCGCACGAAGCGTTGGAAGCGTCGGTCGCGCTGCATTTTAACGATACGGTGATCAACTGCATGGGAATGGCGGCCGAAAACGTATGGCACCGTCCGAAATCCGCGGTTTCGCGAAACAGCGACGATTTCGTCCCGCAGGAAAAGCGCGGCTTCCCCGAGCATGCGCTTCAGAACGGGTACAATTCTTATTATCATGGCGCGTTTTATTGGGGCGACTGGGATATGTACTGGTCGAAAAATCACGACGGCGTCCAGAGCGCCGTCCTGCGTTCGGTCAGCGGCGGGCCGGTGTATGTCAGTGACGCGCCGGGCAATACAGATCCAGCGCATATTTGGCCGCTTATTTACCGCGACGGCACGATAATCCGCTGCGACGGCCCGGCCGCCCCGTCGCCGGATTGCCTGCTGGCTGATCCGACCGAGCGGACGATCCCGCTCAAGCTGTGGAATACGGCGGCGGGCGCCGGTGTCGTGGCCGCTTTCCATATTCACAAGGAGGCCGGTCCGGTTGAAGGCGGCATCGGACCGGCCGATGTGCCGGGGCTCGCGGGGAACGAGTTTGCGGTCTACGAGCATTTCTCCCGCAGCTTCTCTTATTTGAAAGCGGAGGAGAGCAAAGCCGTTCGCCTAGAAGAAGGCGGTTTTGCGTTGTATGTTCTCGTTCCCGTCAAAGGCGCGGTCACACCGATCGGACTCGCGGACAAATACGTTTCGCCTGCGGCGGTGTTAAGCTGCACCGAGCAGGAAGACGTCACGGCGGTATCGCTCCGCGAAGGCGGACGGTTCATCTTCGCTTCGCGCACCGTCCCCGTGCAGGTGACGGTCAACGGGCAGGCAGCTGCCTTAGAGCGAATCGGCGATGATCTCTACGAAACGAATGCGGACCGGCCGGAGGGCGGGTCCGTGCAAATCGAAATCAGGCTGTCAAAATGAACGAAAGGCCGCCGTGCCGTTCGGATTCGCGCAGAACGGGCGGCGTGCCGCCCGTTCTGTTCGCGCGGCCGGGGAACGGAACGGACGAATCCCGAAAGCTGCGGTAAAAGACGTGATTGGCCGGTCGGCCGGAGCGGCAGGTCCGCGCTTGACCGGACGAATGTCCGCCGCAAGGAATGGGGAGGAATGATGGCATGAATCTTCAGATCGGCAAAGCGAACATTCCGGTGCTCGGCGAAGCCGATGCCGCCGTGCTCGGCGGGTCGCTTGCCGGCATCGCGTGCGCACTGGAACTGGCGAAAGGGGGAAAGCGCGTCTGGCTGGTCGAGCCGCGGACGTATATGGGCCGCGAGCTGACGGCGACGCTTCGCCCCTGGCTGGACGCGGCGGAGGAGACGCAGCCGCTGCCGGACCTGATCGCGCATCTTATTAACGAGCAGCGAGCCGCCGGTGAAGGGCTAAGCGCTTTCGCTGCCGGCAGCGGCCGTTTCACCGGCGAATATATCGCGCTGTACCCCGACCTGTTGAAGCGCGGTTTGGAAGACCGGCTCGAATCGGCCGGCGTCCGCTTTCTGTACGCTTCTCTCCCGGTTTCCATTGTGCTCCGCGAGGGGAAAGCCGCCGGCGTCGTGATCGCCAACAAATCCGGGAGGCAGCTGATCGACGCCCGGCTCATCGTCGACGCGACTGAAACGTCAATCGCGTGCACGCTGTGCGGCGAGGACGTTTCCCGCTTCGCGCCGGGAAGTACCGCCGTATACGCGCGGACGCTGGAGTTCGTCGATGCCGACCCGGAAGCGGGCTTACCGGGCGAAGGCGCGGCGGTGTCGGGCGGATACCGGAGGTTTGGCGTTCCGGCGGACATCGGCGTTTTGAATGACGAAGTCCGGCTGCGGCAGGGGTACAGAGGCGGCGGTCACCTGTATGCCGAGTATGCGCTGGAGCTGCCGGGCGCCAACAGCCTCGAAGCAAGCCGGGACCGCGAAATCGAGGCTCGCCGCCGCGGCATGAGGCTCGCCGTCCATCTGCTGCAGCGGGAGCCGGCGTTTCGCAAAGCGGTGCTTGCCTCATCCTCGCACGAGCTGGCAGGGCCTTATCCGCTTAGCGGACCGCGCACGGACCGGATCCCGCCGCTGCCGGAGCCGGCGGCCGCCGACGTACCGGGCGTGTATTCGCTGAACAAAGCTTTTTACCGTCTGGGCTGGGCCGCTCCGCAAGGTCCGGTCGGCGCCGCGGCGGCAGGCGAGCATGTCGGCAGGCTGCTGGCGGAAGCGTCGAGGCTGGAAGGGTTGAGCGCCGCAGACGGACCGCAGCCGCCGGAAAAAGGAGCGGCTGCCGGAGACCGTCTGCTGCGCGCCGAAACCGCCGAAAGCCCTCGAGCAAAGCCGGGGAAAAGCTTTGATACGGTCTGCCCGGCCGGAGCCGATGCCGCCTCTCACGACGACCAAGCGGTGATCCGCATCCCTTCGCCGGGTAGCGAAGAGACCGGTCCGCTTGCCGAGGTTCCGGCATCGGCGGTTCCGGTGCTGGCTTCCGTCGGCGTGCTGGTCGCGGGCGGCGGATCCAGCGGCGCTTGCGCATCGTACACGGCCGCGGGCGAAGGGGTCCGCACCGCTCTTGTCGACCTGAATCCGGGTCTCGGCGGAACGGGCACATTCGGCGGCGTCGACAGCTACTGGTTCGGACGCAAGGCCGGCTTCGCAGCCCGCATACAGGAAGCGGTGCTGGCGCTGCAGCGGGAGCTGCGTTACAAGGGGCACAAATGGAGCATCGAGGCGAAAATGCACGTCCTGCTCGAAAAGGCGGTAAACGGCGGCGTCGAGCTGATCCTGAACGCGGTTACCTTCGGCGTCGTCATGCAGGGCAGCCGTGCGAAAGGCGCGGTCGTCGCCACCTGCTGGGGGCCGAAGGCGGTACTGGCCGAGGCGGTCGTCGATGCGACCGGCGACGGCGATCTGGCGGCGTTCGCCGGAGCGGATTTCGTCTACGGCTCGGAGAAGGACCATACCGTAATGTGGTATTCGCTTGCGCAGTACACGTCTCCGGATAAAATCCAGAACAATTTTACGAGCATGGTTGACGTTTCGAATGCGCTCGATTACACGCGCGCCATCCTGGCCGGCCGCAGGCGCGGGACGAATACGCACGACCATGGCATCTATGTGGCGACCCGCGAAAGCCGCCATATCAAAGGCGACGTCGTGATGAAGCTGACCGACCAGCTGCTCCACCGCAAATGGCCGGACGTCATCAACGTCCATTTCAGCAATCACGACGTCAAGGGCGTCAGTGGCGCAGACTGGGTCAATATCGGCCTCATTCCGCCGAACCTCGAAATCGAGATCCCGTACCGGATGCTGCTTCCGCAAGGGCTGGACGGGATGCTCGTCGCGGGCAAAGCCGTTTCGGCGACGCACGATGCACTGCCGGCGATCCGTATGCAGGCGGACCTGGAAAATCTGGGCGCGGCGGCCGCATTGGCCGCCGTGCAGGCGGTCTGCACCGGTATGCCGCTGCGCGCCGTCGACCTGAAGCGGCTGCAGCGCCGGCTCGCAGCCGAAGGGCTGCTCGCGGAACGAACGGCCGAGCGGACGCTGCGGCCGATTCGATACCGCGACGGCGATTTGGAGCGGCTCGTCGAATCGATCGAAGCCGACAAGCCGTTATATGAGTATTCCAACATGCGGATGAACGAAGTTTACGAAGGGCCGATTCCGTTTGCCGAAATTTGCTCGGTCGGCCCGCGCATCGTGCCGTTTCTGGAACGGGCGCTTGGGCGTGCGGACGGCCTGCGCCGAATCCGCCTGGCGCAGGCGCTCGCCATGTTCGGCTCGAATGCGGGAGCGCCGGTTTTGATCGAGGCGATTTTGTCGGAGCTGAGCGGGACGGAGCTTCCGTCGCGCTCGGCGGAGATTATGTATGTGCAGCTGCCTCCCGATCACGGCGCGATGCCCGACGCGGCATACCTGCTGTACTCGCTCGCGCAGACGAAGGACCGGCGGAGCATTCCCGTCTGGGAACGCGTCGCCGGGCTGCTCAAGCCGGACGAAGACGATTTTAAAGATACCTGGAAAGGCATTTATTATTATATCGACGCGGTTTGCCAAGGCGCGGAACGGCTAGGAGACCCGGATGCGGTGCCGGCGCTGGAACGCCTTCACCGGATTCCATACTTGAACGGGCAGCAGTCGGGGCAGGGGTACCAGCAGGATTATTTCCTGGAGCGGCGGGCGATGCTCGAGCTTGCCATCGGCCGGGCGATGGCCGCCTGCGGCCGTCCGGAAGGCTTCGAAACACTGATCGGCTATTTGGCCGACGCGCGTTCGCTGCTTGCCAGGCAGGCGCTCCTGACGCTCCGGCGGCTGAGCGGCATGCCCTTCGGCAAAGACCCGGCTGCGTGGCGTGAATGGCTGGCATCCGCCGGGCCGGAACTGCAGCCCCGGCCTTTGGACATCCGTCTCGACCTGGAGACGAACAGCGAATCGCTTTTGCGGCAGGTGGAAGGAACGGATTAAATCGAAAGCCGGCCGCCGGATCGGGCGAAGCATTCTCGCAAATCCGGTTACCGGCGAAAGAAAGGATGAATACCGTCATGCTGCTTGCCATCGATATCGGCACGACGAATATTAAGGCGGGGCTTTTCCGCGAGGACGGCACCGCCGTATCGCAGGCCCAGCGGCCGAATGCGAAGACGAACGGACCGGAGGGGACGGTCGTTTACGACCCGCAGCGGCTGTGGGAAACGGCGGCCGCGTTAATCCGCGACGTCACCGCGGCCGCCGGCAGCCCGTCGGTCCGGGCCGTCGGGGTGACGAGCATGGCCGAAAGCGGGCTTCTGCTCGATCCCGTTAGCGGCGAAGCGCGGTCGCCGATTATGCCGTGGTTCGAGACTTGCTCGGCCCCGCATGCGGAAGCGGTGCGGGACGAAATCGACGCGCGCGAGCATTTTTGCCAAACCGGACTGCACGCTTCGTTTAAATTCGGGCTGCCTAAGCTGCTCTGGCTTCGCGAGCGGGAGTCGCATGCCTTTCGCGGCGCCGTATGGCTGTCCGTGTCCGCCTATATCGCCTATCGTCTGACCGGCCGGGTCGCCGAGGACGAAACGCTGGCCGCCCGCACGTTCGTGTACCGGATCGACAGCCGCGGCTGGAATGTGCCGCTGATCCGGCATTTCGGCCTTGCGCCGGAGCTGTTTCCGGACGTGGTGCCCGCGGGAGCCGTTGTCGGGACCGCTGCGGCGGCCGGCACGGAAACGCTCGGTCTGAACGCGGATACCGTCGTCTGCCTCGGCGGCCACGATCACATATGCGCTTCGCTCGCCTGCATGCTCGTGGAAGGGGAAGCGTATAACTCGATGGGAACCGCGGAGACGCTGGCCGGCACCTTTCCGCGGCGCCGGCTGGAGACGGCGGATTACGAATCCGGCTTGTCGTTCGGGCTCCATCCGGCGTCGGACCGGATGTTCTGGATGGGCGGGCACTCCTCGTCCGGCGGCTCCGTCGAATGGCTGCGCGAAACGATCGGAGACGGCAGCCTGAGTTACGAGGGGTTGATGGAGCTGCTCGAAGCGACCGAGCCCGGACCGACCGGCATCCTTTATTTTCCTTACTTGTCGGGCAGCGACGCCCCGCGGCTCCAGCCGTCGGCCAAAGCGGCGTTCGTCGGGCTGACGGGAAAGCACGGCAAAGGCGAACTGCTGAGAGCGGTGCTGGAAGGGAACGCTTTTCAGCTGGAGCTGATGCGGCGGAGCGCGCAGGGGGTTGCGGGCAGGCCGATCGAAGGGCTGAGCGTCGTCGGCGGCGGTACCCGCAACCGCGTCTGGCTGCAGATCAAAGCCGACGTGTCGGGTATTACGCTGACCGTACCCGATACGGCCGAGGCGGCCCTGCTTGGGGCGGCGCTGGCCGCCGGCGCCGGAGCCGGCGTCTTCGGCTCGCTGCGCGAAGCCTGCCATGCGGTACCGCGTCCGGGCGTCAGGCGCATCGTGCCGGATCCCGCCCGGCACAGCCGGTACGCCCGCCTGTACGAGCGCGGCTTCCTGGCTTTGCTGGAGCCGCTGACAGCTTATGACAACGACCGCTTATAAGGATAATCGCACCGAGGACGAACGCGTGAAAAAGGCGCCTTGCACCAGGCCGTGACGGCCGGAAGCGGGGCGCCTTTCATCATGGGTCCGACAGCCTCTCGTCAAGCGGGCTTGTCATGGATTTCGGGACGTACGGGCAGCTTGACGGTAAACACGACGCCGCGCTCCGGGTCCGATTCGGCCGAGACGGTGCCGCCGTAATGCAGGGCTCGCTCGCGGATATTGGCGAGCCCGAGGCCGGAATGCTCGCCCGATTTGGTCGTATACCCGGGCTTCCAAATGTTTTCCAGCTCGTCCTCGGTCAGCGTCCGCCCGCGGTTGGCGACGACGATGTGAAGCAGGGAGTGATCGGTGAACAGCTCCATCGTGACTTCGCGCTCGGCCGGATCGGCGATCGTCATCACTTCGTCGAACGCATTGTCGATCAGATTGCCGATCATGCGGACCAAATCGATATCGGTCACGGCGCCGAACGTATGCGCCGTATCGGAAATTTCGTACTGGAACCGGATGCCGCTCTGTTCGGCCGCGGCCGTTTTGGCCTGGAACAAGGCGGCAAGCGCCGGCGACGGCATATTGTCCATCGATTCGCTTACCGTTTTGATTTCCTGGACAACCTGCTCCATATAGCTGCGCAGCTGGTCGTACTTGCCGAGCCCGAGCAGGGAGTACATGACCTGAACGTGATTGATGAAATCGTGGCGCTGTCCGCGGATGGATGCAAACATGCGCAGCATATCGCCGATGTACGTCTCCTGCGCCGCTTGCACCGCTTCTTTGCGCGTGCGCGCGATTAAGTAAAAGACGTAGATGGCGATAATGATCGTAAAATAGATCGACAAATAGATAAAAATTTGATAAGACGAGCTATTTTCCGGCTGCGTAAACAAGTAACTGAACAGGATGGCCAGCAGGCAAAATTGGATGAAAAACAGCATCATCAAGGCAAAATACGAGCGCGAGCGAATATGGAGCAAAAAGTCGAACGCCCGTTTGGCCGGCGTCTTCCCGCTCTTTTGCATATAAGCCGTGACGAGGGCGAGCAGCGCGAGCGGCGGCCAGCATGCGGCGATTTTATCCCAAACCGAGCCTGCCATCATGCTGTCGTATCCGCCGAAGAAGAGCGCGCATAACGAAACCGTGCTTTCCAGCGTCAGGGCGACGAAATAGGCGAGCGACAGCAGCAGAAAACTTTTTTTGAGCTTGTACATGGGGAAAATGATCCCGATCAGAATGAAGTTCCCGGCAATCGAGTTGACGAAATATAGCCAATTCGGGAGAACGAACAGCATCCCGTCGACGTAAACGGAAAACAGCACCGCATAAACAAGCAGGCGGGGCAGAAAACGGTCCGGCTTTAACCCGAGCCACGCGCAGCTGAACCAAAGCACGAGCGCGGATTCCGGTATCGAGAACACAAACAGGATTTGAAGCTTTGCGATCAGTTCGGCGGTCATCTTGGCCTAGCTCCTTCAATCGTCGCAATTGTAAAACGAACCCTTCTTAGCGCCGATCTTCCCACGCGGTCAGACCTTCTATTCTACTTTACAATCTTTCTGCTAAAATGAAAATCACGAAACCATGTAAAAAAGGGGGACGCGCTTTGAACGCAGATGATCATGAAACGGCGGCGCTGACGAAGCACGAGCGGCTCATGCAATACATCGCCCAGCTGAAAATCGGAACGAAGCTGTCGGTACGGACGATGGCGGACGAGCTCGGCGTGAGCGAGGGAACGGCGTACAAAGCGATCAAGGAGGCGGAGGCGCTCGGCCTCGTCAGCACGAAGGAACGGATCGGGACGGTCCGGATCGAGCGCAAGCAGCGCGAGCAGCTGGACCGGCTGACGTTCGCGGAGGTGACCGACATCGTCGAAGGCGAGCTGTTCGGCGGCGCGGACGGGCTGGGCAAAACGCTGCATAAATTCGTCATCGGCGCGATGGAGCTGGACGCGATGGTGCGCTACATCGATGCGGGCAGCCTGCTGATCGTCGGCAACCGCGAAGGGGCCCACCGGTGCGCGCTCGAGCAGGGGGCGGGGGTGCTCATTACGGGTGGCTTCGGCACGAGCGCCGACGTGAAGCGGCTGGCGGACGAGCGCGGCCTGCCGATAATCTCGTCCCGGCACGATACGTTTACGGTTGCGACGATGATCAACCGGGCGATGTTCGACCGGCTGATCAAGCAGAAAATTATGCTGGTCGAGGATATCGTGACGTACAGCAGACCGGTGGAGACGATGCGCCTCGGCGAGACGGCCGCCGATTTCCGCAAGCTTTCGATGCGTACGGGCGGCACCCGCTTTCCGGTGCTTGACGAGCGCGGACGGGTCGTCGGCATGATGACCGCCAAAGACGCGGACGGCGAGCCGGACGGGCAGCCGGTGGAGCGGCTGATGACGCGCCGGCCGATTACGGCGGCCCCGAATATTCCGATCGCGTCGGCGGCGCATACGATGGCGGCCGAAGGCATCGACCTGCTGCCGATCGTCGACAAGAACCGCAAGCTGCTCGCGGCGATCAGCCGGGGCGAAGTGCTCGAAGCGCTCCGCTACGCCGGCAAGCGGCAGGAGTCGGGCGAAACGTTCGAGGATTTGATTGCCGCCGGCTTCGGGAAAAGGCAGGATACGGAGGGCGCGGCCTGGATATACCGGGGGAAAATCACGCCGCAGATGTCCGGCACGCTCGGCACGATTTCCGAAGGCGTCATGGTGACGCTGATGACGCAGGCGGCGAGAGGGCTGATCCGCGAGCTCGGCAAGCGGGACCACGTGATCGAAAGCCTGACGACCTATTTCGTAAGGCCGCTGCAGCTGGAAAGCGAAATGTCGGTCGTACCGAAGCTGTTGGAAATGAGCCGCAGAAGCGCGAAGCTCGAAGTCGAGCTGGCCGATGCCAGCGGTCTGGCCGCCAAGGCGATGCTGACCGTTCAGCTGATCGACCCGTTTTAGGGCGAAACCCGCGACGGCCGGACGGCGAGCCACCGGGCGGGCGCTACATTTTCATCGAGCGGTAAACGCTGTGATTGCGCAGCCCCGCAAACAGGTTGAACAGCCCGAGCACGATAAACAGCGCGCCGACGATGACCTTCAGCGTCGAACCGCTGTACGCGAGCATGAAGAAGAGGGCGATGAGCACGAGCATGAAGCCCATGCAGATGTTCATCCGGGCGGCGTTCAGGCCGCGCAGGCGCGCGTCGGACAACCGGCGGGATTTGAAGCTGAAATAGACCGACCCGACCGAAAGCAGGCAGATCAGAATGAGCAGCACCCAGTGCAGCGCGGTAACCATGGACGTTCAAGCAGCTCCTTTGCGATGTGCATTGTTCAAGTTCAGCAACATTGTACCACGAATGAAGACGAGCCGCGAATAATAACGGGGGTTCATCCGGGCGGCGGTTCCTTTTCTTTTGCCGTAAACCAGACCCGCAGCACGTTATCCGCAACCAGCATCGTCTTGATTTCCACCGCGTATTCTTTATCCTGCACCGTATATTCCTTGCGTGCCAGCAGCAGCCGGGCGAGCTTGGCGTCCGAGTCGATATCGTAAATGCTGCGGCCGATCAGGACGCCGAGCTCCTTGCGGATGGTCGCCCGCAGGATGCTTTTCGTCAATTCGTTCATCCCCGCATTCCGTCCGCCGCCGGTCCGGCTTTCCTCCATAATGGGCAAAATGCTTTTAATAATCGTATGCTGGTTTTTAAACTGGTTCAGCTTTTCCAGATCGTTCTCGGACTGGATCAGCCGTTCCTCCAGCTCGAGATTCGTGGTGCGCAGCGCGTTAAAGTTCATGAAAAAGATGGAATGATACACAAGCGCCCCGATCAGAGCGCCGACGATGAGCAGAGCCGTGCCCTGCGACAGCCGGGCGTACCGTTCGAACTGCGGCACCCGCATCGCCTTACGCCGCCCCTCGGCACAGCCAGCGGATCAGCTCGGTGCCTATATGCGCGCCGAGAAAGGCGCACAGCATGAGGGCGACCTGCACCGCGACGGGGTACAAATGACCCTCGATAATGTTGCTTTCGATGACGCGCAGCGGATCGATGGAGCCGCCGACGGCCGCGACCAATGCCCATATTTTCAGCTGCGACGCGGTTTGCAGCATGACGGCCGCGGGCGGCAGCAGGAAGAAGACCGAGCCGATGCCGGCCAGCATCGAGCCGCCGAACACGACGCCGAAGGCGATGAAGAAATCGAGAGCCGCCCTGGATACATAGGAATCGATGGCATTCATTTTCGAGTAGCACCCGCCTGACGATCGGATTGGAGCAGACGCTCGTCCCCTCCTGTTCCATTGTATGGGCGGAGGGCGATTCATTATGATAAACTAGTAGAAAAAGCATGCATCGACCGAAAGAAGGAAGGTCTATCCATGAGCGGCGGAACCGAATTCGTGCACCTGCACGTCCACAGCGAATACAGCCTGCTCGACGGCGCGGCGCGCATCCGCGATTTGACGGCCCGGGCGGCGGAGCTCGGGATGAAGGCGCTGGCGCTGACCGATCACGGCGTCATGTACGGCGCGATTCCGTTTTATAAAGCGTGCCGGGAGCGGGGAATCAAGCCGATTATCGGCTGCGAGGTTTATTTGACGACCGGTTCGCGCTTTGACAAAGGCCCGCGCCGGGACAGCCCGATCTATCATCTGATTCTGCTTGCCAAAAACGAGGCCGGCTACCGGAACCTGATGCGGCTGTGTACAATCGGCCATCTGGAGGGCTTTCATTATAAACCGCGCATCGATCTCGAAGCGCTGGCGGAGCACTCGGAGGGGCTCGTCTGCCTGAGCTCGTGCCTGAAGGGCGAAATATCGCAGCACCTGCTGCACGAACGGACGGAAGCGGCGCGCGCTTCGGCGATGCGCTACCGCTCGATTTTCGGCGGGGACTTCTATCTGGAGCTCCAGGATCACGGGATGCTCGACCAGAAGAAGGTCGCGCAGGGGATGGTCGCTTTGTCCCGTGAAACGGGCATCCCGCTTGCGGCAACGAACGACGTGCATTATTTGCGCCCGGAGGACGCCGCCATGCAGGATGTGCTCATCTGCATCGGCACCGGCAAAACAACCGAGGACGAAGGCCGGATGAAAATGCTGACCGACCAATTGTACCTGAAGTCCGGAGACGAAATGGCGGGCTTGTTTCGCCATGCGCCGGAGGCGGTCGCAAATACGGCGGAAATCGCGGACAAATGCGAGCTGGAGCTGACGTTCGGCCGCGCCCTGCTGCCGAAATTCGGCCCGATCCCAAGCGGCATGGAGTCGACCGGCTATTTGGAAGCGCTGTGCCGGGAAGGGCTTGAAGCCCGGTACGCGGGAAAGCCGGAATGGTCCGAGGGATCGGAATTCCGCCGTCTGGCGGAGGAACGGCTCGCTTACGAGCTGGGCGTGATCGAGACAATGGGTTTCAGCGATTATTTTCTGATCGTGTGGGATTTTATCCGCTTCGCGCATGAGCAGGGCATCCGGACCGGCCCCGGGCGGGGCTCCTCGGCGGGCAGCCTGGTCGCGTATACGCTGCGGATCACCGACGTCGATCCGCTCAAATACAAGCTGCTGTTCGAGCGCTTCCTCAATCCGGAGCGGGTGACGATGCCCGATATCGACATCGATTTTAACGACGAGCGGCGCGACGAGGTGATCGCGTACGTCTCGGCCAAATACGGCGAGGAGCATGTCGCCCAAATTATCACGTTCGGCACGATGGCGGCGCGCGCGGCCGTGCGCGACGTCGGCCGTGCGATGGCGGTGCCGTTCGCGGAGGTCGACCGCGCCGCCAAGCTCGTGCCGCATCAGCTCGGCATCACGCTGGAAGGCGCGCTTGCCGGCAGCGCCGAGCTGCGCGAGACGGCGGAGCGGCAGCCGAAGACGCGCGCGATGCTCGAGATGGCGGCCAAGGTCGAGGGCATGCCGCGGCACGCCTCGACCCACGCAGCCGGCGTCGTCATTTCCGGAGAGCCGCTGACGCATTACGTGCCGCTGCAGGCGGGGACGGAACGGACGCCGCTGACGCAGTATTCCATGGAGCATCTGGAGGCGGTCGGCCTCCTGAAGATGGATTTTCTCGGGCTGCGCACGCTGTCGATCCTGGAACGGACGCTGTCGTGGATCAAGCGCCAGCAGGGAATTACGGTCGATTTCCGACATATTTCGGATGACGATCCGGCTACGTATGAGATGCTCGGAAGAGGGGATACAACCGGTATTTTCCAGCTGGAATCGGCCGGCATGCGCCGCGTGCTGCGCGAGCTGAAGCCGACGCAGTTCGAGGATATCGTCTCGGTTGTGGCGCTGTACCGGCCGGGTCCGATGGAGTTTATCCCCAATTTCATCCGGTACAAGCACGGGATCGAAAAGGTGGAGTATCCGCATCCTTCGCTGGAGCCGATTTTGTCCGATACGTACGGCATCATCGTCTACCAGGAGCAGATCATGCAGATCGCGTCGCAGATGGCCGGCTTTTCGCTCGGGGAAGCGGACCTGCTGCGCCGCGCCGTCTCCAAGAAGAAGCGCGAGGTGCTGGACGAAGAGCGGGCGCATTTCGTGGCGGGAAGTCTGAAAATGGGTTATTCGCGGGAGGAAGCGGACCGCGTTTACGATATGATCGTGCGGTTCGCCGACTACGGCTTTCCGCGCGCGCATGCGGCGGCTTACGGCGTGCTGGCGTTCCAGACGGCTTGGCTGAAGGCGAACCATCCCGTGCCGTTCATGGCCGCGATGCTCGCGTCGGTGACGGGGAATCAGCGCAAGACGGCCGAATACGTCGACGAATGCCGGCGCATGGGCATCGAGGTGCTGCCCCCGGACGTGAACGAGAGCGGTGTGACGTTTACGCCCGTTAACGCTGCGGTCCGCTTCGGGCTGGCCGCCATCAAGAACGTCGGCACGCAGGCGATCGAATCGCTGCAGAAGGAGCGCGCCGAGCGGCCCTTCGACAGCCTGCTCGACCTGTGCCGGCGCGTCGACCTGCGCGTCGTTAACAAGCGGGTGCTCGAATCGCTCGTGCTGGCAGGCGCCTGCGACGCGTTCGGCGCGCATCGCGCGCAGCTGGTCGCCGCGCTGGACGAGACCGTCGAGGCGGCGGCGAAATGGCGCAAGGAGCGCGAGGAGCTGCAAATCGAGCTGTTCGGCTTCGACGAGGTGCAGAACTGGGACGTCGAGCTGCCGGACGTGCAGCCGTTCACGACGGGGCAGCTGCTTGCGCTGGAGCGGGAGCTGCTCGGCCTCTATTTGTCCGGGCATCCGCTGGACGATTTCGAGGCGGAGCTTGCGCAGCTGCCGCTCGACCGGCTCGTCGACCTGGCGGAAGCGCCGGAGGGCGGACCGGCCGTCGTGGCCGGCATGATCGTCGGCGCGAAGCCGCTGACGACGCGCAAAGGCCAGGCGATGGCGTTTCTCGAGCTGGAGGATCGTATCCTGCGCGTCGAGGCGGTCGCGTTCCCGTCCGTCTGGAAGCGGCACGCGGACGCGCTCGCGCCCGGCGGCCTCGCCGTCGTGCTGGCGACGGTGCAGCATCAGGACGACGATTACAAGCTGATCGTCGACGACGTCGTCCCGCTCGCCGGCGGAAGCCGGGCCGGGCTGGCGGATCAGGTCCGGCGGCTGGAGCGCCAGGCGCGCGCCAGAGCGGGGCGCGCCGCGGCTGCCGCCGGCTCCGCCGGAGCGCGGCCGGCGCCGGAGCGCGGGCTGCCGCCGGACGCCGCCGTACGCGCTCCGGCAGGCGGGGCGGCGCCCGGCGCGCGGCCCGTCGAAGCCGCCGCCGGCGCGCTCTCGGCCGGCGGCGGGCAGCCGCAGCCGCTCCGCGGCGGCCGCCGCGCGGAAGCGGCGCAGCAGGCGCCGGCCGCGCCCGGCCGCGCCGCCGCGCCGCCGCGCCCGGGCCGGGCGTCTGCGGGCGTCGAGAGCGGACGCCGCCGCCAGCGCGTCTACGTCAAGATCGCCGCCGGCCGCGAATCGCCGGAGGCGCTCGAGCGGCTGAAGGAGCTGCTCGCCGGAAGCGCCGGTCCGCTGGAGACGGTGCTGTTCTACGAAGGCCGCCAGCAGACGGTCGCGCTGAGCGATGCGTTTCGCGTCAAGCCGTCGCCGCGGCTGATCGCCGAAATCGAAGCGATCTTCGGCAAAGGCGCGGCCGTCGTCAAATAAACGCCGCCATAACACGATCGATTAGGCCGCCGCAGCGGCGGCCAAAATAAAATATGCACATGTTCCCCGTTGTCCGCATACATTTAGGAAACACGGGGCTGACAACCGCCGGACCGCCCGGAGACGGACGGCGGGAGCCCTCATTTTCGCCGCTCGAACGGAATGTCCGGCCAGCTGGTCCTTTATGGCTTTTGTATAAAGCATCAAAAGGCCGCCGCGTTTCGTACAAGCCGATGCGAAAGGGGTGAAGAGGTGTCTCTGGATGTGGAACAATGGCTGCTAAGACGCGGCGTATCGACAAGCGACGTGGCGGAAATCGTCTATTCGCTGCAGCGTCCCTATAATCCGGATCTGACGGTCGAGGAATGCAATGACAGCGTGCTGGCCGTACTCGGCAAGCGTGAGGTCCAATACGTGCTGTTCACGGGCATCGCCCTCGACGAGCTGGCCGAACGCAAAGAGCTGCCGCAGCCGCTTCAGGCGATCATGGAAGCGGACGAATCGCTGTACGGCGTCGACGAGACGCTGGCGCTCGGCATTACGAACGTCTACGGCATGATCGGGCTTACCAGCTTCGGTTATTTGGACAAAGTCAAGCCCGGAATCATCCGCAAGCTGAACGAGAAAGGCAAGCATGTGCACGTGTTCCTCGACGATCTGGTCGCCGGCCTTGCGGCGGCGGCGTCGGCGAGGATCGCCCACCAGGATCCGAAGGCGAACCGCTACGGCTGCTCCGGCTGACCGCTTGCGAAACGCCGGACGCCGAGCCGAATGCGGGACCCGTCCCGCCCGGCCCGGCGTCTGGCGTTGCGGTCAAAAAGGGATTTATGGTATCATGATGACATCATATGCCTAGTTGCCGTGAGTTTGCCTGACGCCGGACGGACATGAGCGCCGGCGCCCGGATTAACGTTGTCAGATGCTCGGGAGGTTCCATTCATGTGGACGGTCATATATATCGCACCTACGGCAAAAATCGCGGAGACCATCAGAAACAGGCTGACGCAGGAAGGTTTTCTCGTCAAAATCCGCCCGATTAACGTTTCCAAGCAGCAGTATGAGATTTTGGTTCCGTCCGGCGAATTGGAAGAAGTGCAGGAAGTGCTGAACAACATTTTGAATTCGCAGCGATCCTATTGAAAACTACTGCGCCACCAAAGAGGTGTCTTTCGTGTTCAAGGACTTATTTCATAAAAAGAAATACGCGACGATTCCTTCCGGGCAGCCTCGTCCGAAGCCGGACATTCCCGAAGGCCTGATGTCGAAATGCCCGAAATGCGGCAATATTCAATTCAGCAAGGAAATCGAGAAAAATTTGAAGGTTTGTCCGGAGTGCGGCCATCATTTCCGGCTGAACGCGCGGGAGCGGATCGCGCTTACGCTCGACGACGGCAAACTGATCGAATACGACGCCGAGATGGAGTCGGAAGACCCGCTCGGCTTTCCTGATTATGCGGCCAAGCTGGAGCGCCAGAAGAAGGCGCTCAATATGCGCGACGCGGTCGTGACGGGCGAAGGGACGATCGGCGGTTTTCCGGTTGTCGTCGCCGTCATGAGCTTCGATTTTTTCGCGGGAAGCATGGGGTCGGTCGTCGGGGAGAAAATTACGCGCGCGATCGAACAAGCCCACGCCAAAAAGCTTCCGATGATCATCTTCTCGACCTCGGGCGGCGCGCGGATGCAGGAAAGCATTCTCAGCCTGATGCAGATGGCCAAAACGAGCGCTGCGCTCGCTCATTTCCAGGGCGGCGGCGGTTTGTTCATCTCCGTGCTGACCGATCCGACGACCGGCGGCGTTTCCGCCAGCTTTGCGATGCTTGGCGACTACAATCTGGCCGAGCCCGGGGCGCTGGTCGGCTTTGCCGGGCGCGTCGTGATCGAGCAGACGATCCGCCAGAAGCTGCCGGACAATTTCCAGACCGCGGAGTTCAATCTCCAGCACGGCCAGCTCGACAAGGTCGTGCACCGCAAGGAATTGAAGGCCATGCTGGCCAAGCTGCTCGACATGCACGCCGTAAAGGGGGAGGTTACGTATGGCGGTTGATCTGCCGTTCGAAAAGCCGCTCAGCGAGCTGCGCAAAAAGATCGACGAGCTTCGCAAGCTCGGCCAGGAATCCGGGATCGATTTTTCCGAGGAAATCGCCCGTTTGGAGGAACGGTGCAGGAAGCTCCAGGACGATTTGTACAGCGAGCTGACGCCGGCGCAGAAAATGCATCTGGCGCGCCATCACCAGCGTCCGACCACGCTCGATTACATTCAGGCGATTTTCACCGATTTCATCGAACTGCACGGCGACCGCCTGTTTGCCGACGATCTGGCGATCGTGGGCGGACTGGCCAAGCTGAACGGGCTTCCGGTGACGGTGATCGGCCATCAGCGGGGAAAGGATACGAAGGACAACATCGCCCGTTTCTTCGGCAGCCCGCATCCGGAAGGCTTCCGCAAAGCACTTCGGCTTATGCAGCAGGCGAACAAATTCGGCCGCCCGATCGTGACGTTCATCGATACGAAGGGCGCTTATCCCGGCAACACGGCGGAGGAACGCGGCATATCCGAATCGATCGCCCGCAACCTGCGGGAAATGGCGACGTTCGGCGTGCCGATCGTCTGCGTCGTGATCGGCGAGGGCGGCAGCGGCGGAGCGCTGGCGCTTGGCGTCGGCAACCGCGTGCTGATGCTGGAGAACGCGATTTATTCCGCCATTTCGCCGAACGGCGCCGCCTCGATATTGTGGAAGGACGCCTCCCGCGCCGACGAAGCGGCGGCGGTCATGAAAATTACGGCGGCCGACATGGTCGAGTTCGGCATCGTGGAGGAGATCGTGCCGGAGCCGCAGGGCGGCGCGCACCGCGATTTGGCCGCGCAGGCGGAGACGATGAAGGAAGCGATCCGCCGCCATATCGGCGAGCTGTCGAAGCTGACGCCGGGGGAGCTGATCCGGGACCGCTACGACAAATTCCGCCGCATCGGCCGCATCCGCGAGCCGGAGCGTCCTCGGGAGCTGCCTGCCGAGCGGCAGGAGGAAGGCCCGCAGCCCCAGCAACTTTCCGATACGCCCGAATCCGCCGAGGCGCAAGTCTAGCGGGTTCGTGTTATAAATAATCAGGCTTTAGCCGAAGCAGCAGACGGAGGATGGAGAAGAACCATGCGCAAAACAAAAATTGTATGTACGATCGGTCCTTCCAGCGAGTCGCTGGAAAACACCAAGAAACTGATTAACGCCGGCATGAATGTCGCGCGCCTTAACTTTTCCCACGGCGATTTCGAGGAGCATGGCAACCGGATCAAAAACATCCGTCAAGCCTGCGGAGAGCTCGGCAAAACGGTTGCGATCCTGCTGGATACGAAAGGCCCGGAGATCCGCCTCGGCAAGCTGAAGGAAGAGCCGATCGAGCTCGTGCAGGGCGAAACAATCGCGATTACGACTGAGGATATATTGGGAGACCGCTATCGGATTCCGGTCACGTATTCCAACCTGCCGGCGGACGTCAAAGTCGGCTCGACGATCCTGATCGACGACGGCCTGATCGGGCTGACGGTCGAAGAGGTGCAGGGCACCGAGATCATCTGCCGCATCGTCAACAGCGGCCCGATCAAGAGCAAGAAAGGCGTCAACGTGCCTGGCGTTCATATCTCGCTCCCGGGCATAACGGAGAAGGATGCCGGCGACATCGTATTCGGCATTGAGCAGGGAATTGATTTCGTCGCCGCTTCGTTCGTCCGCAAGGCAAGCGACGTGCTCGAAATCCGCGAGCTGCTGGAGCGGCACGGCGCGGGTCATATCCAGATCATTTCCAAAATTGAAAACCAGCAGGGCGTGGACAATCTCGATGAAATTCTCGAGGTTTCCGACGGCCTGATGGTTGCGCGCGGCGACCTCGGCGTCGAAATTCCGGCCGAGGAAGTGCCGCTCGTGCAGAAAATGATGATTCAGAAATGCAACCGCGCCGGCAAACCGGTCATTACGGCGACGCAAATGCTCGATTCGATGCAGCGCAATCCGCGCCCGACGCGCGCCGAGGCAAGCGACGTGGCGAACGCGATTTTCGACGGGACGGACGCCATCATGCTGTCCGGCGAAACGGCGGCGGGCAAATATCCGGTGGAGTCGGTGATGACGATGTCCCGGATCGCCGAGCGGGCCGAAGCTGCGCTCGAATACCGCGAAATGTTCACGAAGCAGGCGAACGCGCAGCAGACGACCGTGACCGAGGCGATCAGCCAGGCGGTCGCCAACTCCGCGCTCGACTTGAACGCGAAAGCGATCATTACGTCGACGGAAAGCGGCTATACGGCGCGGATGGTTTCGAAGTACCGCCCGAAATCGCCGGTTATTGCCGTGACGCCGGTCGAGCAGGTGATGCGCCGCCTTGCGCTCGTCTGGGGCGTTATTCCGGTGAAAGGGACGCCGGCGGAAACGACGGACGACGTATTCGAAATCGCCGTGCGCGGCGGCATCGACTCCGGAATCGTCAAGCTTGGCGATACGGTCATCATTACGGCCGGCGTGCCGGTCGGCCGTTCCGGCTCGACGAACCTGATGAAAATCCATACGATCGGCGAGCTGATTGCCAAAGGCCAGGGGATCGGCACGCAGAGCGCGACGGGCAAGGTCGTCGTCGCCCGCAGCCCGCAGGAAGCGGCCGCCAAGATGACGGAAGGCGCGATTCTCGTCACCGTTTCAACGGACAAGGAGTACATGCCCGCGATCGAGAAAGCGTCCGCGGTCATTACCGAGCAGGGCGGCGTAACGAGTCACGCGGCCATCGTGGCGCTTAACCTCGGCATCCCGGTCATTCTCGGCGTTCAACAGGCGCTCGAGCTGCTGCACGACGGCATGGAAGTGACGGTGTACGCGGAGATCGGCGTCATCTATTCGGGTCAGGCGAAGGTGCTTTAAGCCGGAAGGCGGCGCGCCTCATCTATAAAGCAGACGAAAGCGATGGCGCTGACAGCGCCGTCGCTTTTGGTTTAATCGAAGGAAGCCTAAGGCGGCGATACGATAAACGTTCGGGAGGTGTCGGCGATGTCGACAGAAACGGGAACGCCCATCTGGCATCTGCATCCGCTGCGGGTCAGGTACCAGGAGACCGATCAAATGGGCGTTGTGTACTACGCCAATTATTTGACCTGGTTCGAGATCGGGCGGACGGAATTCGTCCGTCATTTCGGTACGACGTACAGGGAAATCGAAGCGAAGGGGCTGCTGCTGCCGGTCGTCGGCGCAGAGTGCAGCTATCTCTCTCCCGCGCGCTACGACGACCGGGTCGCGGTTTGTACCGCCATTGAGGAATGCTCGCCGGTACGGCTCGCTTTTCGCTTTGAAGTGAGGCGGATTGAAGAGGATGGGCCGCTGCCGGACGTTTGGAACGGCCAGGAGCCGCCCGGCGATCTGCTGGTCCGCGGCGGAACGCGCCACGTGTGGGTGAACGGGGACTGGCGTCCGTCGCGGCTGGATAAAGGCTTTCCGGAGCTGTACCGGCTGCTGCGGGCGGCCGCCGAAGGCCGGGACGGGCGGCTGGAGGGCGCCGCTGATGCTTAAATGGCTCGTGGCGGCTATTATCGTCGTTCCCGCCCTCGAGCTGTGGGGAATCGTGCAGATGGGCCGTTGGATCGGCGGCTGGGCGACATTCGGGTTGATCCTGCTCACCGGTGTTGCCGGCGCCCAGTTGGCCCGGCTGGAAGGGCGCAAGGCGTGGTTCGAGGTGCAGCGCCAGCTGCAATCCGGACTCCCTCCGGGCAGGGCGATGCTCGACGGCTTGTGCGTGCTGATCGGCGGGCTGCTCCTGATGCTGCCGGGCTTTTTCTCGGATATCCTGGGAGCGACGCTGCTGCTTCCGCTGACGCGGCCGTTTTACCGTTCGGTCATGTTCCGCTGGCTGGAGAAGAAAATGCGGGACGGGAGCTTCACCATCCGGCGCCGTTAACTTAGCGGAGCCAAACGGAAAAAGCGGCGGCAGTGCCGGAACCCGGAGTTCCGGTCTGCCGCCGCTTTTTCCCGGGCGGTGTCATTTTCCTTTCATAATATAAGCGTACAAGTCCCGAAAAACGTTCGCGTTATGTATGGTGGACAGAATGACAAGGGAAACCGGTCCGATAATCAGGCCGACGACGCCGAACAGCTTGAGCCCGACGAACATGCCGATAAGCGTAGGGAGCGGGTCCAGACCGACGCTGCTGGCCAGCACCTTCGGTTCGATCATGGAGCGTGCGACGAGTACGACGCCGTACAAGACGGACAAGCCGATGCCAAGCGACAGGTCTCCGTAAATGAACGTATATGCGATCCACGGCACCATGGCGGCGCCGACGCCGAGATAAGGCAGCAGGTCGACGAGTCCGATCAGCAGTCCGATCGAAATTGCGTAATCGACGCGCAGAATAAGCAGGCCGATGGTGACGACGACCGCCGTGATCGAAATCATGATGAACTGGGAGCGCAAGTAGCCGAACAGCGCGCGAAGCAGGTCGTTCCAAACGACCGATATCGTTTTGCGCATATGATCGGGAAGCCAGCCGGACATGCGGGTCCGGTGGCGGTACCAGTCCTTCGTAATAAAAAACGCGGCCAGCAGGACGACGATACTGATTGTGGCGACATTCGGCAGCGAAGACAGAAAGCCGACAATGCCGTTCAAAATATAGGTGATCAGGTCGGTGCTTGTCTTGGCGATCAGGTTGGCCGTGTCGGAGATGCGCGCGTTGATCGTGTTCTGGTAGTTCGGGTTGTTCTGATAAAACGAGCTGACCTTGTCGATCAAATTCTGAATTTCCGGAGCGGCGACAAGCCGTTGAAACTGGTCCCGCCACCAGTCGATCGTCGAATTGAGCGTTCTCGACAAATGGATGATTTCCACGACGATGCGGGTGACGAGCGCCGAGACGATGGTGACGACCGCGGCGACGAAGGCGAGCAGCGTTAACGTGACGCCGATCCACCTCGGAAGCTTCAGCCGCCGCTGCAAAAAATTGACGACGGGATGAATCGCATAAGCGATCAGCCAGCCGAAAATAAACGGATAGACAAGCGGCGTTACAAAGACGATGGCGAGAACGACGGCGGCAATTCCGACAAGAACGATAACGGCGCGGCCGAGCCGCTTCCATAGAGCCGGATCCATGCTGATCAACCCCCTTTGGGCGTAAAATGCGGTATCGAAGGACAATCTCCCTGCTTTAGCATATGCTTCCTTGATGCACAATATTGTAACATGACGGCAGACGTTTACAAATGACGGCGGACGGACACGGCCGTTTTACGCGGCATTTACAATCCCTTAATATGGGACTGACAGTGCGCCCTTATAATGGCTTATCGGCACCATCTCTTTAGGGGGACACCGCATGAACAAGCTGCTATCCCGGTACCTCAACCGCGACCTGAGCTGGATCGAGTTTAACCGGCGCGTGCTGGAAGAGGCGCAGGATCCGGACAATCCGCTGCTCGAACGGGCAAAATTTCTGGCGATTTTCGCGGGCAATCTGGACGAATTTATGAGCGTCCGCGTTGCCGGCATTCAGGACCAGATGAAGGCAGGCTATACGAAAAAAGATTTTACCGGCTATACGCCGGCCGGTTTATGGAAACGGATTTTAAAGCGGACGGCGCATATGGTGGCGGACCAATATAAAACGTACCGCGACGTCATGCGGGGACTGTCGCGGGCCGGCATCTGCCTGCGGACGCTCGGCGAGCTGACCGCCGCCCAAACGAAAGCGATCGATGATTATTTTCGCGAGATCGTCTTTCCCGTTCTGACGCCGATGGCCGTCGATCAGAGCCGCCCGTTCCCTCTGCTGCATTCGAAAGAGCTGTATTTGTCCGTCCTGCTGCGCCGGGAGGACGATCCGCCGGAGGAAGAACCTTATTTCGCCATCGTGCAGGTGCCGTCGATCCTGCAGCGTTTGGTCGCCGTTCCGGGCCGGGCGAACAGCAGGAAGGCCGAATTCGTTTTTCTGGAAGATTTGATAGAACGGCATATCGGCACGCTCTTTAACGGTTATACGACGGCAGGGGTCCATCCGTTTCGTTTGACGCGAAACGCCGATTTGACGCTGAACGAGGAAGGCGCCGAGGATTTGCTGGAGGAGATCGAGAAGGAGCTGCGCCGCCGCCGCTGGGGAATGCCCGTCCGGCTTGAATATGCCCGCGGCATGCATCCGTATGCGCTGCGCATGCTGAAGGAGGAGCTCGAGCTGGGCGAAAACACGATTGAAATCGAAGGCCCGCTCGACCTTGGCTTTCTGATGCGGTTCGCGGGATCGCTGCAGGGCTATGAATCGCTTCGCTTCGAACGGATGGAGCCCGTCTATCCCCGCGAAGTTGAAGAAGCGGACGACCTGTTCGCACTGCTTCGCGAGCGGGACGTGCTCGTCTATCATCCGTACGAATCGTTCGAAGCGGTGGACGATTTCGTGATGGAAGCGGCTTATGACCCGGATGTGCTCGCGATCAAAATGACCCTGTACCGGGTCAGCGGCCAATCGGCTCTTATCCAAGCGCTTGCGAAAGCGGGCGAATCGGGCAAGCAGGTGACGGTCGTCGTGGAGCTGAAGGCGCGGTTCGACGAGGAGCGGAACATCGCCTGGGCGCGCCAGCTGGAGAAAGCCGGCTGCCACGTCGTATACGGTCTCGTCGGTTTGAAGACGCATGCCAAAATTACGCTGGTCGTCCGCCGCGAGCAGCATACGCTTCGCCGCTACGTCCACGTCGGCACGGGAAACTATAACGGCAATACGGCCAAGCTGTATACCGATATCGGGCTGTTTACGTCTCATCCGGTCATCGGCGCCGACGCTTCCGCGCTGTTCAACGAGGTGACCGGGTATTCGTCGCCGTACGAATGGAAGGCGTTCGGCGTCGCCCCGAACGATCTGAAGCAGAAGCTGTTCGGCCTGATCGACCGAGAAATCGGATATGCGAAGGAAGGCAGGCCGGCCCATATCATCGCCAAAATGAACAGTCTGTCGAACCAGGAAATGATCGACAAGCT
Organism: Paenibacillus humicola; assembly: GCF_028826105.1. Lineage (NCBI taxonomy): Bacteria > Bacillati > Bacillota > Bacilli > Caryophanales > Paenibacillaceae > Paenibacillus > Paenibacillus humicola. The sequence continues at coordinate 4,142,212 of NZ_JAQGPL010000001.1, read as the reverse complement.
GTACGAAGCGTCGCAGGCCGGCGTCAGGATCGAGCTGATCGTCCGCGGCGTTTGCTGCCTGAGGCCGGGCGTCCCGGGCTTAAGCGAGCATATCCGCGTCATCAGCATCGTCGACCGGTTTCTGGAGCATTCTCGGATTATTTATTTTCGGGGCGGCGGCGCAGAGGACGTGTATTTGTCGAGCGCGGATTGGATGACGAGAAACCTGACCCGCCGGATCGAGCTGATGTGCCCCGTATTCGACGCGGGCTTGCGGGGGATGCTCGTAGGCATTTTGCGGCTGAACCTGAGCGACAACCGGAAGGCCCGGGAGCTGCAGCCGGGCGGCAATTACGAGCGGGTGCAGGACGAAACGGCGCCGCCGATCCGCAGCCAGTTCGAGGCGCAGCGGATCGAAAGCTGGAAGGGCTAAAGGTAATCGGGCGGCAGGAGCGCGGGCAGCATCCCCCACGTTTTCTTGAAATCAGCCGCCATTGATTCGACCTCCTTGCGTTCCACCGCAAGCGTTCCCTCGGCTCGAACGGCGCGCAGCTGCAGCCTGCCGCCATCCGTCCGAACGGTCAGCCGCCCGATCGCCTGCGTTTCGCTCCGGTCGAGCGCGACGGCCAGCTGAAGCAGCAAGCCTAATCGGCAGATCAGCTCCGCGTCCGCATCCGACAGCATCGGCTTGTAGGCCGCAGCGATCTGGCGGACGCGGCTTTTGTTTTTATAGGAGGCGATAGCGGCGACCAGCAGCGTTTCCCGGTGGGACAGGCCGTTCAGGTGGGAATTGACCATCAGGTAAAACGTATGCTTGCGGTAATCGTAATAATCGATGCTAGCTCCGATCCGGAACAGTGTGGAGGCGGTGTCGAGCCACGTTTTGGCCCGCTCGGGAAAAGGAAACGCGTCCTGCAGCGCTTCGAACAGCTGGATCGCCGTGCGGTTCACCTGGGCGACGTGATGACGCGGCGCTTCCGGGTGCAGGGCCGCCAGATTGCCGACGCTGTAAGCCAGCACGTCGTCCAGTATCGGACGGTCGGGAAACCGGGTCGCGTAGAAGAGGCCGTCCCTGAGGCCGGAGCCGCAGATGACATAGCGCGACGCCCGTACAGCCGAGAACAGCGTACGCAGGATGGCGAGGCCGGGCACGATGATGTCCAACCGGTCCTTGGAGAGGCCGGGCATTTTGCGGCGGCTTCCGATCGGCATCCGGCGAATCGTCTCGTAGAGCTCATCCGCGTCTTCAGATGCGACTTCGTAGTTATGGAAGCTGTCGAACGGATATTTGACGTGCGCCTGATGTATTTTGCCAAGCGCCCTGACCGTGCCGCCGACCCCGATGAGCGGCAGTCCCGGCGACCGGCTGAGCCACGGCTCGCGCTGCGCCTCCCGCTCGACGTGCTGGACGAGCGCGCGCAGCTGCTCGTCGCCGAAGCCGCCGCCGGCTGCAAAGCGACGGGTCAGGCTGACGCAGCCGAAAGGGAACGAGACGGACCGGACAAGCGTCCGGTCCTTGAACAGCGACAGCTCGGTGCTGCCGCCCCCGATATCGATCAGGAAGCCGTCCGTCACGTCCATTGTGTTGATCATCCCGAGAAAGCCGTACCCGGCTTCTTCTTCGCCGGAAAGCAGCTCCACGGCGAGGCCGGTCTCGGCTTCGACACGGCTCAGCACATGTTTCCGGTTGACGGCGTTACGAATCGCCGCCGTGGCGATCGCGCGGATATGACCGGCCCGGTGATGCGCGCAGATGAGCCGGAAGTGGCTGAGCATATCGACAAGCTCGTCGATCGCGGTTTCCGGCAGCCGTCCTTTTTCGTCGATCTGCTCGCTCAAGCGGGCGGACCGTTTGCTCCCGTCGATGACGCGGTGGGCGCCGGCGGCGGTCCGTTCATAGATGACCAGGCGGATCGAATTGGAGCCGATATCGATAATGCCGATGCGTTGTTCTGTCATGTGCGGGAGCCTCCGGTTTCCATCTGATATGACGTTCTTCAGCCCATTTTAACATGTGCAGGCCCAGGTCTAAAGAAATTCACCGAGCGGAAGCCGGCAAGTCCCGCCAAATCCGGTGAACCGGGGAAAAACGCCTGCGGTGTCGGAAATGAGGCAATTGCCGGTCGCCCATCGTCCCGCATGGACGGGATTTTTTACCTGTTCGGGTGTATTTTTGAGGTGGAAGTGGTACAATACGGCATGGTGCCGAATTCTCGGTTTTTTTGCCGCCCTGCAGGCCTTCCGCACTGGCAACAACTAATTTTAATGATGCCGATAAAGCATTTTTATGTCCGTTTTTGTTCACTTCAATATCAAAATCCGATATGATTAAAAGCGACGAGACGGATTCGAAGGTTTGGAAATGCTCAATTGAACATAAAAGGAGAGAAAAACATGACGGCTACCAAAGGTCTGGAAGGAATCGTCGCTACCACGTCCTCGATCAGCTCCATCGTCGACGGCGTGCTGACATACCGCGGTTACGATATTGACGATCTTGCGGCAAACGCTTCTTTCGAAGAAGTCGCATACCTGCTCTGGTACGGAAAACTCCCGACAAAATCCGAGCTGGACGGTCTGCTCAAGCAGCTGGGTGAATATGCTCCGATTCCCGCGCAGGTGATCGAGCAAATCAAGCTTTTTCCGAAAAACACCAACTCCATGGCGGCGCTGCGTACGGCCGTATCGAGCCTTGCGCTGTACGACGAGTCCGCAAACGATATGACTCCCGAAGCGAATCTCCGCAAGGCGGTCAAGCTGCAGGCGCAGCTGCCGACGATCGTTGCGGCGTTCGCCCGCATTCGCAAAGGCCTGGAGCCGGTAGCTCCGAAGGCCGGCGTATCCGTGGCTTACAACTTCCTGTACATGCTGACCGGACAAGAACCCGACCAGGTGGCGGTCAAAGCCCTTGACCAAGCGCTTGTTCTGCATGCCGACCATGAGCTGAACGCTTCGACGTTCGCCGCGCGCGTAACGGTCGCGACGCTGTCCGATATCTATTCCGGCGTGACGAGCGCAATCGCCGCTCTCAAAGGGCCGCTGCACGGCGGCGCGAACGAGGCCGTGATGGTCATGCTTGAAGAGATCGGTTCGTCCGCCAACGTCGAGCCTTATATCAACGCAAAGCTCGCGGCCAGAGAGAAAATCATGGGCTTTGGCCACCGCGTATACAAGAACGGCGACCCTCGCGCGAAGCATCTTCAGAAAATGTCGCGCGAGCTCGGCAAGCTGACCGGCAACATGGAGCTGTACGAAATGTCGGTCAAGATCGAAGAAATCGTGACCGGCCAGAAAGGGCTCAAGCCGAACGTCGATTTCTATTCGGCTTCCGTCTATACGACGCTTAACATCGAGCGCGACCTATTTACGCCGATCTTCGCCATCAGCCGCGTATCGGGATGGACGGCGCACATTCTCGAGCAGTACGAGAACAACCGCCTGATCCGCCCCCGCGCCGAATACACCGGTGCTGTCAGCCAGAAGGTCGTCCCGATCGACCAGCGCAGTTAATCGAAGCCCGCATCCGGCGGGACCGCCGCATCGTCAAGGAGCGGCAGGGTGCCGGCGCCCGGCTGCCAAGCCGCGCGCCGGCATCCGTTATCCTGCAGCCAAGCCAAAGTCATTATTTTAGGAGGAATACGACTCATGAAACTCGAAAAATTTGCACTTCCGACCGAGGGCGACAAAATTACGATCGACAACGGCGTATTGCAGGTTCCGAACAACCCGATCATTCCGTTCATCGAAGGGGACGGCACAGGCCGCGATATTTGGAAGGCGTCGAAGCGCGTCCTTGACGCAGCCGTGGACAAAGCGTTTAAAGGCCAGAAGAAAATCGCCTGGTACGAAGTGTTTGCCGGCGAGAAAGCGTTCAATTCGTACGGCGAATGGCTGCCGGCCGATACGCTGACGGCGATTCGCGAATATATCGTGGCCATCAAAGGCCCGCTGACGACGCCGATCGGCGGCGGCATTCGTTCCCTGAACGTGGCGCTGCGCCAGGAGCTCGACCTGTACGTTTGTCTGCGTCCCGTACGTTATTTCGACGGCGTTCCTTCGCCGGTGAAGCGTCCCGATCTCGTTAACATGGTCATTTTCCGGGAAAACACGGAAGATATCTATGCAGGCATCGAATATCAGGAAGGCACGGCGGAAGTGAAGAAAGTGCTCGAGTTTCTGCAGAACGAAATGGGCGTAAAGAAGATCCGCTTCCCGGAAACGTCGGGCATCGGGATCAAACCCGTTTCGTCCGAAGGCTCGAAGCGTCTCGTCCGTGCGGCCATCGAATATGCCATTAAGCACAGCCGCAAATCGGTCACGCTTGTCCATAAAGGCAACATCATGAAATTTACCGAGGGCGCGTTCAAAAACTGGGGCTACGAAGTCGCCGAGCAGGAATTCGGCGATAAAACGTTTACCTGGGGCCAATACGACCGCATCAAGGAAGCCGAAGGCACCGACGCGGCGAACAAAGCGCAGAAGGAAGCGGAAGCAGCCGGCAAAGTTATCGTGAAAGATGCGATTGCCGACATCGCCCTGCAGCAAGTTTTGACCCGTCCGACCGACTTCGACGTCATCGCGACGCTGAACCTGAACGGCGACTATTTGTCCGACGCGCTGGCTGCCCAAGTCGGCGGCATCGGCATCGCGCCGGGCGCCAACATCAACTACCTGACGGGCCACGCGATTTTCGAAGCGACGCACGGCACGGCTCCGAAATACGCCGATCTCGACGTCGTCAACCCGGGCTCCGTCATTCTGTCCGGCGTCATGATGCTTGAGCATCTGGGCTGGCAGGAAGCGGCCGACCTGATTTATAAAGGGATGGCAACGTCGATCAACAACAAGACGGTAACGTACGATTTCGCACGTCTCATGGAAGGCGCAACCGAAGTGAAATGCTCTGCGTTTGCGGATGAAATTATTAAAAATATGTAAGACTGCCTTCGAAGTGCCCCTGTCGCGTATGTTGGCGAAGCAAGTTTTGCTGATGGAAAAACGCGTTCGGGGATTCTGAGAAGTTTGCCATCTGGATACACTGGGAATGAGGGCGGAGCTTCTTCACCCCGGCCCGATTTTGGGACTGGCATCCCATGGACTCCATGTTCATGGGATATCTCTTCCGGTTCCCCTTAAGCGCCTTGCGAAGCAGGTTTCATCGGAATCGCTTAAGGGTCCAGGAGGCATTGCCCTCCGGACATCCGCCGGCTGACGGGGTGCTCAAGAGGTGCTCGTTTGCCGCTTGAGTGCGCCGCTTTCGTCCCGGCTGCCGGCTATCGCCGAGCGGCCGGGACCGGCGGCGTTTCGGGAAGATTTTCTCGCGCATCGGGCGAACGGTTCCTCGTCGTGCGAGTCATGCTCTTCGCCGCCCAGTTCCGCTATACGGATAAAACGTTTAGGAGGCAATGCCGATGGCTATCAAACGGAACAAGATTACGGTTGTCGGTGCCGGTTTTACCGGCGCGACGACGGCGCTAATGCTGGCGCAGAAGGAGCTCGGCGACGTCGTGCTCGTCGATATCCCGCAGCTTGAAAACCCGACGAAGGGCAAGGCGCTCGACATGATGGAATCGACGCCGGTCCAAGGCGTCGATGCGAAAATTACCGGCACCTCCGATTACGCCGCAACGAAGGATTCCGACGTCGTGATCATAACGGCCGGCATCGCCCGCAAACCGGGCATGAGCCGCGACGATCTCGTCAACACGAACGCCGGCATCGTCAAGTCGGTGTGCGAAAATGTAAAGGCGACGAGCCCGGACGCGTATGTAATCGTCTTGTCCAACCCGGTCGACGCGATGACCTATGTCGCCTATACGACGCTCGGCTTTCCGAAAAACCGCGTCATCGGCCAGTCCGGCGTGCTCGATACGGCCCGCTACTGCACGTTTATCGCCGAAGAGCTCAATGTTTCGGTGGAAGACGTGCGCGGCTTCGTGCTCGGCGGACACGGCGACGACATGGTGCCGCTCGTCCGGTACTCGAACGTCGGCGGCATTCCGATCGAGAAGCTCATTCCGGCTGACCGGATCGAAGCGATCGTGCAGCGCACGCGCGTCGGCGGCGGCGAAATCGTGGGTCTGCTTGGCAACGGCAGCGCCTATTACGCGCCGGCCGCTTCGCTTGTGCAGATGACGGAAGCGATTTTGAAGGACAAGAAGCGGATTCTTCCGGTCATCGCGCTGCTGGAGGGTGAATACGGCTACGATAATCTATTCATGGGTGTGCCGGCGATTCTCGGCGGCGACGGCATCGAGAAGGTGTTCGAGCTTGAGCTGACGGACAGCGAGAAAGCGGCGCTCGAAAAATCGGCGCAATCGGTGCGCAGCGTCATTGCGGTCGTTTCCGCGTAATCGTCCGTTTGACCGCCTCATGAAGTACATGAGACCCTGACCGTAACGGCTCAGGGTCTTCCTTTTTCAATCGATACCGTCAGAAAGGAGGAGGGTGAATGCTGGAGCAGGCGCTGCACATGCTGAAGCAGGTGTACGGCTACGACCGGTTTCGCAAAGGCCAGGAGGAGATCATCGGGGGGCTGATGGAAGGGAAGGATACGCTCGCCATTTTGCCGACCGGGGGAGGAAAGTCGGTCTGTTATCAAATTCCGGCGATGCTGCTGCCGGGCACGACGATCGTCGTATCGCCGCTCATTTCGCTCATGAAGGATCAGGTCGACACGCTGGGCCGCCTTGGGGTGTCCGCCGCCTATTTGAACAGCTCGCTCGATGCGGCGGCTTACCGCGAGGTCGTCCGGCAGACGGTGCAAGGCGCATACAAGCTGCTTTATGTTGCGCCCGAGCGGCTGGACGGGACCATGTTCGAATCGCTGACGAGCCAGCTGCATATCCCGCTGATCGCAATTGACGAAGCGCACTGCGTCTCGCAGTGGGGGCACGATTTTCGCCCGAGCTACCGGCAGCTTGCCGGCTGGATCGGCAGGCTTGAGAAGCGGCCGCCGGTCGCGGCTTTTACCGCCACGGCGACCCCGGAGGTGTCGAGCGACATCGCCGCCATGCTCGGGCTGCGCAGCCCGAACATATTCGTCACTGGCTTCGCGCGGACGAATTTGGCGCTGACGGTCGTGACGGGCACGGACAAGCGGAAATATTTGCGCGAATACGTCCGCCAGCGCCCGGACCAGTCCGGCATCGTCTATACCGCCACGCGGAAGGAAGCCGAGGAGGTGTGCGCCGACCTGACGAAGCTTGGCGTAGCGGCCGGCAAATACCACGGCGGGCTGTCCGATACGGAGCGGGCGGAAGCGCAGGAGCGGTTTCGTTTCGACGAGATCCGGGTTATGGTGGCGACCAATGCGTTCGGGATGGGCATCGATAAGCCGAACGTGCGCTATGTCGTCCATTGGCAGATGCCCGGCGACGTGGAATCGTATTACCAGGAAGCGGGACGCGCCGGGCGCGACGGCGAGGAAAGCGAATGCGTCCTCCTGTTCGAGCCGCAGGACGTGCAGGTGCAGCGTTTTCTGATCGAACGGAGCACCGCCGACCCGGAGCGCAGAGCGGTTCAACTTGGCAAATTGTATACGATGATGCATTACAGCCGGACGGAAAAATGCCTGCTGCAATTTATCGTCGGTTATTTCGGCGAAGCCGACGTGCCGACGTGCGGCAAATGCAGCAGCTGTCTCGATCAAAGCGAGAAAATCGACCTGACCGAGGAAGCGCGCAAAGCGCTGTCCTGCGTCGGGCGGATGAAAGGGCGCTTCGGCGTCTCGATGGCGGCGAAGGTGCTGAAGGGCTCGAGAGAGAAACGGCTGCTCGATTTCGGGCTCGACCGGCTTACGACGTACGGGCTGCTCCGAAATTGGGCGGAAAAGGACATCTCGGACTGGCTGTACTGGCTCGTGGCGGAAGGCTATATGCGAATCAGCGACGGCGAATATCCGACCGTCTCGCTGACTACGGAGGCCCTTCCGGTACTGGAAGGGAAGGTCACCGTTCTTCGCCGCCGCAGCACCGCCGTCCGGCGGCGCAGCGAAGGAGCCGCCGCCGGCGCGGAGAACGCGCCGCTATTCGAAGCGCTGCGGGAGTGGCGCAGAGAGACGGCCGCACGCGAGCACGTGCCGCCGTTCATGCTGTTTTTCGACGCGACGCTGAAGGAAATTGCCGACCGGCAGCCGGTCACGACCGAGCAGCTGCTGGCGATTAAAGGCGTCGGCGCAGCCAAAGCGGCGAAATACGGGCTGGACGTGATCCGCATCGTCCGGAGTCTGGAATCGGGAGCGCGTCCGGAGGCGGCTGCGGATTCCATAGGTGAAGGGGCCGGCGGCCGTACCGGAAGTCCGGAGGCCGGCCGCGCTGCGTCTGGTTCCGCCGGCAGCGGAGAGCGCCGGACGGCCGATGCCTATCCGGAGGCGGCTGCGCTGCTTGCCGAGACGGCCCATCTGGCCACTCATGCGCAGACGCTGGCCCTGTTCCGGCACGGTCTTACGCTCCCGCAAATCGCCGGGCTGCGCGGGATGAGCCGGGTCACGATCGAAAATCATTTGCTTCGCTGCGCGGACGAAGGCGAAGAGGTGGAGTGGAACGCTTTTATTCCCGGGGAGCATGAAGCGCTTATTGTCGAGACGATCCGGCGGGTCGGCGCGCAGCGGCTGAAGCCGATCAAGGACGAGCTGCCGGAAGAGATCGATTATTTCGCGATCAAAGCGGTCATGGCGAAGCACCGGCTTGGAAGCGCCGGGTGACGCCGGCTGCGGATTGTTTTGAATTCAAACGGTCGATTTAGTATACTTGATGAGGAAAAAACTTGCATACGGCTTCGGGGCAAGGACGGTTCACAATATGGTTCAGGAGGATGCGAAATGGTACAGTTCATCATCTTTTTACACGTACTTGGCGCGGCGGGAATGGGCTTTTACCTTGTGCTCCCATTTCTGGTCGGCAGGGCGTCCAAGCTCGACGGCGGCGGACAAGCCGGCTTGGCGGCGGGACTCGGAGCGGCCAACCGGATCGCGCAATATTTTCTCGTGCTGCAGTTTTTGACGGGAGGTTACCTGATTTCGCAAGGCGAATATGCGGTGGTCTGGATGATTCTGGTTATCGTCCTGTTTCTGGCCATTGCTGCCATCGGCGGTATTGTATCGAAGCCGCTGAAGCTGATCGCTTCCGAAATTCAGGCCGGCCGCAGCGCATCCTCGCATATCGCCAAAGTGCGTGCGCTGAGCGTAGTTATGCTCATTATTTATGTCGTCATCCTTTATTTCATGGTATTTCCGATCGCGAAATAATGCGTTCGATTTTCGACAGGAGGCGAAACGATTGTCGATGGAAAGTCCGCAACTGCTGACGTTTGGAGAAACGATGGCGCTGTTCATGCCGCCCGAGTACCGGGGGCTGGAGGGCGCCTCCACGCTGGAGCAAAGCTTCGGCGGGGCCGAAAGCAACGTGGCGATCGGAGCGGCCAGACTCGGCTGCTCGGTCGGCTGGTTCGGCGCTTTGGGCGACGACCCGTTCGGCCGTGCGGTCGTCAAGAGGCTGCGCGGCGAAGGCGTCGACGTGTCGCGTGCCCGGCTCTCACCGGATGCCCCGACCGGGATGATGTTCCGGGAAACGGTGGCGGGCAAGCTGGCGGTGCATTATTACCGCAAGCATTCGGCCGCCAGCCGGATGCGGCCCGAGGACCTTGATCTCGACTATATCCGGGGCAGCAGCATTCTTCATGTAACCGGTATCACCACTGCGCTGAGCGACAGCTGCCGCGAGACGGTGTTCGCCGCCGTGGACGCGGCGAAGCGGGCGGGCGTACGCGTCAGCTTCGATCCGAACCTGCGGCTGAAGCTGTGGTCGATCGAAGAAGCGCGACGCGTCGTGCTGCCGCTTGCGGAGCAGGCGGATTATTTTCTGCCGGGCTGGGACGAGCTGAAGCTGCTGTACGGCACGGACGACTTCGACGCCGTCAAAGCGAAGCTTTCGGCGCTCGGCGCTGTCAGCGTCGTGAAGGGCGTCGGAGAATCGACGGTTGTCCTCGAGCGGGGCGAAGCGACCTCGGTCCCGTTTTATAAGGCCGATCAAGTGATCGATACGGTGGGAGCGGGAGACGGGTTTTGCGCCGGTTTTTTGACCGGGCTGCTGAAGGGCTTGACTCCGGTGGAAGCGGTGCGGATCGGCAGCATCAGCGGCTCGCTGGTCGTGCAAATGCGCGGCGACTGGGAAGCGCAGCCGGACTGGGCGGCGGTCGAAAGCCGGCTGTCGGACAAAGGCTGGGTGGAACGGTAGAATGCCGGAGGTGCAGACGTCGAAAGGGCAGCTTCGCCGCGAAAGGCTGCTGAACGTACTGAAGCGCCAGGGGCGCATCACGATCCAGGAGGTCGTGGAACGCTTCGGCGTATCGGAGGCGACGGCCCGCCGGGATCTCGAGCTGATGGAGAAGTCCGGGCCGGTCATCCGCACGATGGGCGGAGCGATGTACGACGGGATGAACGCCGTCCGGGAGCTGCCTTTCGCCGAGAAGGAAGGACTGTCGTACGTCGAGAAGGAACGGATCGCGGGCGCGGCGAACGAGCTGATCGAGGAGGGCGACGTCGTCGGCTTGTCCGGCGGCACGACGAACCATTTTCTCGCCAAGCTGCTGAAGACGCGGCGCGGCATCACGGTCGTGACCAATGCGGTCAACGTGGCGATGGAGCTGGGCGGCAGCGACATTCAGGTCGTGGTCACCGGCGGCATCATGCGGCATAACAGCTTCGAGCTGTGCGGCCCGCTCGGCGAAGGGATGATCGCTCATCTCAATATCGCCAAAATGTTTCTCGGCGTCGACGGCGTGTCGTCAACCGGCGGCATTACGACGTATTCGGAGCAGGAGGCGCAGATTGCGAAGGCGATGATGGCGCGTTCGCAGGCAACCTACGCGATGTTCGACCATACGAAAATCGGCCGCACGTCGCTGTTCTCGATCGCGCCGCTCGGCAGCCTGCAGGGCCTGATCACCGACAGGCCGCTTCCGCCGCAGCTTTCGGCCGCCGCCAATGCGCACGGCATCAGTCAATATGTAGCCGGCGGCGACGCCGAGCCGGCGGGGATGCCGTAAGATGCGGAAGACGGCGCGCCGCCGCTAACGACAAACAAGCAATGGGAGCATTCCGCGTCTCCCATTGCTTTTTTTCATGCCGTTTATTCGGCTGCGAAAACGTTTCTCCCCGCCACCCAGGTCGAGCGGACGGCATTCAGCCCGGAATCGGCCAGAACGAGATCGGCAAGCTTGCCGGTCTCGATCGAGCCGGTGATGGGCCCCAGACCGAGCTGCTTGGCCGGATTGGCGCTGGCCATCCGGCTGATCGCCGGAAGCGGCAGGCCGGAATGCGCCAGCATGAAACGGACGGCGTCAATCATCGTCAGCGTGCTGCCGGCGAGCGAGCCGCCTTCCCGCAGGCGGGCGACGCCTTGGCGGACGTCGACGGCAAGGCCGCCCAGACGGTAATCCCCGTCGCCAAGTCCCGCAGCGGCGATCGCATCCGTAATAAGCACGACTTTGTCCGCCGGCTTCGAGAGGACGACAAGCCGGATGGCCGCCGGGTGGACATGGTGGCCGTCCGCAATCAGCTCGGCGTAGAGGCGCGGATCGGTCAGCACGGCGCCAAGCGTTCCCGGCTCGCGGTGGTGGAGGCCGCGCATCGCGTTGTACGTATGTACCGCCTGCGACAATCCCGCGTCCGCGGCAGCTAAAATCTCGTCGTATTTCGCGTCGGTATGACCGCACGACACGACGACGCCTTGCTGCGCCAGCCGACGGATCAGCCCGGTCGCCCCGGCTTTCTCCGGCGCGAGCGTCAGCTGCCGGATCAGCCCCGGATGCCGCTCCGTCCATGCTTCGACCCAGTCCGGACGGGGCGGCGCGATAAACGCCGGATTTTGCGCGCCGGGCCAAAGCTCGCTAATAAACGGCCCTTCCAGATGGACGCCTTCGAGCGCGGCGTACGGCATCTCGCCCTGTCGATAGCCGCCGGCTGCCGCAAGCACCGCTTCAATCGCTTCCGGCGGCGCGGTGACCGTCGTCGCCAGCATGCGCGTCGTTCCTTTGGAGGCGTGGAAACGGGTGATCGTTTCGTACGCCTCGCGGCTGGCGTCCATAAAATCGGCGCCGCCGCCGCCGTGTACATGCATATCGATAAAACCGGGCAGCAGCCACCCGCCGCCGCCGTCGATCGCCGTTCCTTCGAATGCCGATTCGCTTCCGGCCTCCGCGATTTCGGCAATTTTGCCGTCCTTGACGGTCACGCTGCCGTCAACGATCCGGTCCCCGGCGATGATTCGGACCCCGCGGATCCGCCAGTCGCCGTTTGTTGCCATCGAACCCATATTCATAACAGCCTCCCTGCAGCTTGATCGACCAGCACCGTGACGTCCGCATGCGTTTGCAGCAGCGACGCGGGGCACTCCGTCGTGATCGGCCCGGCCAGCGCCTGCCGGACGATCTCCGCTTTGTCCGCTCCTTTCACGACGAGCAAAATGGCGCGGACCTTCAAAATGGAGCCGATGCCCATCGTGATGGCCTGCTTCGGCACCTCATCCATCGAACCGAAAAACCGTGCGTTCGCCTCGCGCGTATTTTCGCGGAGCCGCACGACGTGCGTGCCGCCCTGAAGCGCATGATCGGGCTCGTTGAAGCCGATATGCCCGTTATGGCCGAGCCCGAGCAGCTGAAGATCGATCGGCCGCTCCGCGAGCAGCCGGTCGTACCGGGCACACTCGGCGGCGAGATCCGCCGCGACGCCGCTCGGGATGTTGGCGCCGCCCGGCGGCAGGTCGATGGAGCCGAACAGCTTGTCGCGCATGAAATACGCATAGCTCTGCGGGTGCTCCGGCGGAAGCCCCACGTATTCGTCCAGGTTAAAGGTCGTAGCGCGCCGGAAGCTGATTTCGCCCCGGGCATGCTTCGCTATTATTTTTTCATAAATTCCGATCGGTGTCGACCCTGTCGCAAGGCCAAGCACGGCGCCGGGCTTGGCATCCAGCAGGCCGGCGAACCGGTCTGCGGCATACCGGTCGAGTTCGTCCGTCTGTTCGAATGTTTTGATTTTCACTGCGGTAACCTCCCGGATAACGTCGTCTCTTTAAATTTTATGCCAGAACGATAAGAATGACAACAAATTTGATTGTAAATTTCATATAAATGAAAATATAGTTCATCATAATTATCGTATCACCCGAATTTCCGATAGGATGAAGCAAACTTGCTCCGCAGGCGTTCATTATGTGATGATAGACCTATACGGGCTCTTTGCTTCGAACACCAAGGGGGATGAAGGATGACGACACACCGAACCTATGAGGCGGACGAGCCGGGCGCGACGGTCAGACGGAAAGGCGAGCATATCCGGATCTGCCTGCAAGAGGAGGTGCAGGGAACCGGCGCCGGGACGGGGTTCGACCGCTTCCGGTTTCGGCATCAGCCGCTTCCGGAGCTGAACTTCCGCGATATCGACACCTCGGCCGAATTTCTCGGAAAAAAGCTGCGGGTGCCGCTGCTGATCAGCTCCATGACAGGCGGAACGGCCGAGGCGGCCGCGATCAACGCCCGATTGGCTGAAGCGGCGGAAGCCCGGGGCTGGGCGATGGGGCTCGGCTCGATGCGGGCGGCGATCGAGGATGAGCGGCTGGCGGACACGTTCCGCGTCCGGAAACAGGCGCCGACGATTCCGCTCGTCGCCAATCTCGGGGCCGTGCAGCTCAATTACGGCTACGGCGCCGACCAGTGCAGGCGCGCGGTCGAGCTGGCCGAAGCGGATGCGCTCGTGCTGCACCTGAACAGCCTGCAGGAGGTGTTCCAGCCCGAAGGGGATACGAATTTCCGCGGGCTGCTGGCCCGCATCGCCGATGTCTGCCGCCGGCTTGCGCATGACGGCGTTCCTGTCGGCGTCAAGGAGGTCGGCTGGGGCATCGACGAGGAAACGGCCGCGCGGCTGGCGGAAGCGGGTGCGGCGTTTATCGATGTCGCCGGGGCCGGCGGCACCTCGTGGAGCCAGGTCGAGAAGCACCGCTCGCGCGACCCGCTCCGGGCTGCGGCGGCGGAAGCCTTCGCCGGCTGGGGCACGCCGACCGCGGAGTGCCTTCGCGGCGCGCGAGGGCGGCTGCCGGGCGCCTGCCTGATCGCGAGCGGCGGGCTGAAGCACGGCGTCGACGCGGCGAAGGCGATCGCGCTCGGCGCCGATCTGGCCGGCTTCGGCCGCTCGCTGCTCGCCGGCGCGGCCGAAGCGAATGCGCCCGTGCCGCCGGCGGAGCAGCTTGCGCGCATCGAGCTCGAGCTGCGCGGCGCGATGTTCGGCATCGGCGCGGCTTCGGTCGCGCAGCTGCGGGCGACGCAGCGGCTTGTTTTCGCATAGCCGCCTTCGCTCTTCATGCTGCCCCTTACGTTCTTTGCCATACGCGCGGGCATTGAAGTACAATAGCAAAAGGCGCGGCTTAAGGACGCCGGCGCCCGGTCATGCGGCTGCCCGCCAGCCGCGGCGCAAGCCGGGAACGGGCGGCAGGATGCCGGGCCCGCGCCGGGAGACGGCACCGGATCGACTGGCACCGCGCGCGGCACCCGGCGAACGGTTTTGCGCAGCATGATCGTCATCTGATCGGCTGCATGTATGGATACAAAACGGAATTGGAACAGGAAGGTGCCTCCATGAGCGCTTCGGGCGCAGAAATGACAGCGAAGCCGGAAGGATTCAGCGGAATCGTCACGCAGGTGAAGGTGCCGCTTCCCTTTTCGCTGAAATGGGTCAACAGTTACATATTGCGGGACAGCCGCGGCTTTACCGTGGTCGATCCCGGTCTGCATACGGAAGAGGCGCTTGCGGCTTGGGACGCCTTCTTGTCTGAAAAGGGCATTCGCTACCCGGATATTCACACGATCGTGCTGACGCACCAGCATCCCGACCATTACGGGCTGGCCGGCTTGTTCCAGCGCCGCGCCGGCGCGCCCGTTTTGATTTCGCGGCGTTCGTATGCGTATACGCAGCGGCTCTGGGGGAAGGGCCGGACGTTCGGCGCCGATTTGACCTCCCTATTCTCGGAGCACGGCATGCCCGCCGAACAACTGGAGCAGGTCGCTCTTCATCTGGAAAGCTTCGTGGAAAAGGTGACGCCGCAGCCGGATGTAACATTCGTCGAAGCCGGCGCAACGGTCTCGATGGGCGGTCTCGACTGGATTGCCGTCGACGCGCCGGGACACGCGGGCGGCCAGCTGGTGTTTTACGCGGAGGAACGCGGGTGGATGCTGTGCGGCGATCAGGTGCTGCCGGATATAACGCCGAATATCAGCGTCGTTCCCGGCGAGGAGGACGATCCGCTGGAGCAGTTTTTGAACAGTCTGGACCGGCTCGGCGGCTATGAGGTCCGGCTGGCGTTTCCCGGCCACCGCGAGCCGTTCGCCGGATTCCGGGAGCGGACCCGGGAGCTGGCCGCACACCATGCCCGGAGGCTTGACGGTCTCGCGGAGATGCTGGCCGAAGGCCCGGCAACGGGCTTTGCCTGCTGCGAAAGGCTGTTTGGCGCCCGGATTGCGGGCAATGCGCACAATCTCCGGTTTGCCATGTCCGAGACGCTTGCGCATCTCGTTCATCTGGAGCGAAAGGGCAGAGCCGTTCGCGAGCAAAGAGGGGAGACGGTTTATTTTCGCGCTTCCCGTACTTGACGCAGAAGGAGAGAGAAATGCCGATGTCGATGTCACGCTCGGAATCGCGGCGGTCCGAAAAAAAACGAAAGGCGAGGCGGCTTCGCCGGATGCTGCAGCTGTATCTTTCGATGCTGACCGTGGTTGCCGTCTTGTTCGCGGTATATTGGACGATGCGCGATAGCCGGGACGGCGCTTCGGATGGCAGTAGGCCGAACGGCTCGCATCCCGCTGCGAATACCGGAGGCGGCGGGACGGGCGCCCCGCATCCGGGGAACGCCTCCGGTGAATCCGGCGGCGCGGACGGCAGCGGGAACGCCGACGGACAAAACGGCGGGCAAGCGACCGGCCCGGAAGGGAAGGACGGCCGGGAAAGCGGTTCGAACGGCAGCTCGGGCGGAGGGACGGTTACCCTCTCGTTTGTCGGCGACATTTTGCTGAGCGGATCGGTGGAGACGCGGATGGAGCGGGAGGGGTACGGCTACCCGTATGCGAAATCGGCCGATTTTCTGAAAAAGCCCGACCTGCTGGCCGGCAACCTGGAGACACCGGTCACCACGCGCGGCGAGCCCGCCGAGCATAAGCAGTATGTGTTCAAAAGCTCGCCAAAGGCGCTCCCGGCGCTTAAGGCCGCGGGGTTCGATCTCGTCACGCTGGCGAACAACCATACCCTCGATCAAGGCGTCGAAGGCTTGAGGGATACGATACGCCATCTGAACGATGCGGGCATCCCGAATGTAGGCGCGGGCAACAACGAGGCCGAAGCGTTCAAGCCGGTCGTGCTGGAGAAGGGCGGCATCCGCGTCGCCTACATCGGGCTGACGCACGTCGTGCCGGAAGTTTCGTGGAAAGCGGGGCCGAACACGCCGGGGCTTGCCGAAACGTACGACACGACCCGCGCCGTGAAGGCGATCGGCGAAGCGTCCAAGCAGGCGGATCTCGTCGTCGTGCTTGTGCATTGGGGCGTCGAGCGGGCCGATCGTCCGAACAGCCTGCAAAAGCGGGACGCGCACGCGTTTATCGATGCCGGCGCCGATCTTGTGATCGGATGCCATCCGCACGTGCTCCAAGGATTTGAAACGTATAAAGGAAAATGGATATCGTACAGCCTCGGCAATTATATATTTAATAGTACGAGGACGGAGAAAACGAAGGATACCGGCGTGCTCGACGCCGTGTGCGCCAAGGACGGACGCTGCAGGCTGAAGTTTCATCCGATGCGCTCGGAGGCTTCGCAGCCCGCTCCTCTGGCGGGCGAACAGGCGGCGGCGCTGCTGAAGCGGCTGTCGGGCCTTTCGCTCAACGCTTCCGTCGACAAAAACGGCTTTGTCCAACCGAGGAGGTGAAACGCGTTGGCCAATCCATGTGCCGCGCACCGCGGCGCTTCCGGACTGGCGCCGGAGAATACGATGGCCGCATTCCGCAAAGCGCTCTCGTTCCCGTTCGTGCAGTGGATCGAGCTGGACGTGCAGCTGTCCCGCGACGGCGTTCCCGTCGTCATCCACGACGACAGGCTGCATCGGACGACGTCCGGGTACGGCAAAGTCGGCGATTTCGACGCCTCTTATTTGCGGACGCTCGATGCCGGCGGCTGGTTTTCCAAGGCGTACGTCGGCGAACGCATTCCTCTGCTCGAGCAGGTGCTGGGCGAACTGGTGGGACGCTGCCGGTTCAATATCGAGCTGAAGACGTACGGCGGGCGTTACCCGGGCATGGAGCGCCGGGTCGTGGAGATGCTTTACGGCAAAGGGATGCAGTATGATACGGTTATAACCTCATTCGACCCGGAGGCGCTGACGGCGGTCCGAAGGCTCTCGGACGATGTGAGGACCGGACTGATTACCGACACCGCGCCGCGAACGCTTCCGGGCGATCTGCGGCGGCTCGGCGCGACGTTTCTGTCCATCGGCTACAAACGGGTTTCGCGGGCGCTGCTTGAGGCGATGCGCGCCTCCGGCACGGACGTGATGGCCTGGACGGTCAACGATATCGGCGCCATCCGGAAGCTGGCCGCCATGGACGGAGAGCTGATGATTTGCACCAATTACCCGGACCGGTTCGCCCGTGCGCTTCTTCCGCCCCCGGACGTTCCGTCCCCCGATCCCCGGTAACCCGGCGTTCACGACTCGTGAAGCCGGGTTTCTTTCGTTTACCGCATTTCGAGGCCGTTTGAACAGCAGGAGGAGGAAGCCCGCCGAATCGTCCATCTTTCGGTTGACAGCGCATTCATAGATTAGTATCCTAACTCTGACATGCAAAAACTCGAACTGGGCGAATTGTAAAATCATGGGGAGGAGCTGATCCGCGAATGAACAGGGCGCCCGCCCCCGCTGCAGGGGACAACCCGCTATTGCGCGCCGTCGGCGTGAAGAAAGTGTTCGGGAGCGGCGAATCGGCGGTTACCGCCGTGAAAAATATTAACCTCGACATCGCGCGCGGTTCCATGATCGCGCTTAAAGGCCGTTCGGGCTCGGGCAAAACGACGCTGCTTAATTTGCTGGCCGCGCTCGATCAGCCGACGGAGGGCCATGTGTATTACAACGGGCAGGAAATATCCCGGCTGCCGGAAAAGCAGCGCAGCGTCTGGCGGCGTTCCCAGATCGGCCTCGTGTTCCAGGCGTTCGGCCTCATTCCGCTGATGTCGGCTTACGAGAACGTTGAGTTCGGGCTGCGGATTGCCGGCAGCGACAGCCGCCTCCACCGGGAGCGGGCGGAACGCGCGCTCGAATGGGTCGGGATGAAGCCGCGCATGAAGCACCGGCCCCCCGAATTGTCCGGCGGTGAGCAGCAGCGCGTCGCCATCGCGCGAGCCATCGCGCACAGCCCCGCGCTGCTGCTTGCGGACGAGCCGACCGCCGAGCTGGACAGCCGGATGGGGCTGCAGGTGATCAAAGTGTTCCGCGACTTGGTACAGGAGCTCGGGATGACGGTCGTCATGACGACGCACGATCCCGGGATTATGGAAATCGTCGATCATGTCATCGAACTGGAGGATGGAGAGATTGCCGCACAACCGAACGCGTAGCCGCCTCGCCCGCCTCGCGGGGGCGTCCGCCGCACTCGCGCTTGCGGGAGCGCTGCTGTCGGGCTGCTCGCTGCTGCCCCGCCAGCAGAAGGAGCTGCAGCCGCCGCTCGTCAAACCGGCGCAGGAGAAATTCGATACGGTCGAAGCGAAGAAAGGCACGATCGAACGCTATTTCATCGGCACGGCAACCTTCGCTTCAAGCCGGGTCGTGCCGCTTTATTACACGGATGCCGGGCGGCTGAAGGATATTTACGTCAATCAGGGCGATACGGTGAAGAAGGGCCAGCTGGTCGCGGAGCTCGATACGGGCGATCTCGATACGCGCATCAACCTGGAGAAGCTGAACCTGGAGCGGGCGCAGATCGAGCTCGACAAGGCGGTCAAATCGGGCGCCGGCAAAAACGACTTGAGGGTGCGCCAAATCGACGTGGAGAGGGAACGGATTACGATCGATTCGCTTCAGGCGCAGTTCGAAGCGGCGAAGCTGACCTCGCCGATGGACGGCGTCGTATCGTACCGGGACACGCTGCAGGCCGGCGACGATGTAACCGGTTACAAGCCGATTGTCAGCATTGCCGACCCGAGCAGCCTGCAGCTGGTGCACGAGGCGGACGACCCGCAGACGCTGCTGCCGCTCCAGCCGGGGATGAAGGTGGTTGTGACGGTGGACGGAGCCGCTGCGAAAGGAGTCGTCACCCAGTCGCCATCCAGCGCGCCGATCACCGACGATAAGGACGTTGCCGAGCGGAACGGCAAGCTGCTGTATATCTCGCTTACCGGTCCGGCCGTTAAAGCGCAGATGGGCGACAGCGCCGACATCAAAATTTTGCTCGAGAAGCACGACAATGTCATCGTTCTTCCGCGCAGCGGCCTGCGGAGCTACCTGGGCCGGACCTATGTGCAGGTGCTGGACGGCGAGCGGCGCAAGGAGGTCGACGTCGAGTCCGGCATCACGACCGCAACCGATGTGGAAATCGTGAAAGGACTCGATCCGGGGCAGCAGGTTATCTTGAATAACTAGGCGGACGAGAGGTGTAACCATGGCCTTATGGACGATGATTTTTCGGAAAATGGCGAAGAATCGTTGGCTTCAGCTAAATTTGTGGTTCGGGCTGACGATTTGCGTTGCGCTGTTCAGCTCGATGCCGCTATACTCGCATGCGATTTTGCAGCGGACGCTGCTGAAGGAGCTTCAGCAGCTGCAGCAGGACCGCGGCGTCTACCCCGGGCTGCTGCGCGTATCGACGTCCGTCTCGGGTGGAGACGACGAATACGCCGTCACGCGCGCGCGGATCGCGAGCGCCGACGCCGTCATGAAGGCCGTGCCGGACCGCTTCGGCCTCAAAGCGCAGTCGTATCTCATCTCGCGCGCGACGCAGTCGTTCCGCGTGCTGCCGGCCGATGCGAGCGACATTGAGCGGCGCGAGCTGAACGTCACCGGCTCGTTCCGGACCATCACCGATCTGGACAAGCACTTCCATCTGATCGACGGCCGTTTGCCGAACGGGAACCGGAGCGACGGCGTCTATGAGGCGCTGGTGACGCAGAAGTTTCTGATCAATCTAAAGCGCGATCTCGGAGCGGAGTTCGTATATACGGACGAGGACACGAAGCAGACGTTTCGCATTATCCCCGTCGGGCTGATCGAAACGAAGACGGACGGCGGCTACGACCAGTTCGACGTGGACGCGTACAGCTCGTCCTTTTTCATCCCCTACGACCGTTTTCAGCGGGATTTCGTCGATACGAACAAGCTGCGGCTGTTCAGTATCCAATGGCAGTACGCGCTCGATTACACGCAGATCAAAATCGACAACCTGGACCGCATCACCGGCCAGTTCAACTCGCTTGACAATTACTTCAATATGCGGCTCGGCATCTCTTCGACGGAAATGCCGGCGAGCGCGCCGATCCAAACGTACGGCGATAAGAAGGAGAAGCTCGACCTCATGCTGTGGTCGCTCTATTCGCCCGTCATGTTCATGCTGGCGTTTTATTTATACATGGCCGCCAATCTCATCATTGAACGGCAGAAAACGGAAATTTCGGTGCTGCGCAGCCGCGGCGCCAGCCGTCTGCAAATCATGCTCGTGTTCGCGATCGAAAGCATCGTGCTTGGACTGCTGGCGCTGGCCGCCGGCCCGTTTCTCGGCGTCTTCTTCACGAAGGTGCTCGGCGCCTCGAGCGGCTTCCTCGAATTCGTTCAGCGCACGTCGCTTTCGGTCGTGCTCGACAGCGCCGCCTACCGGATCGCCGCCGCCGCCGTGCTTGGCTCCATCGTGCTCATTCTGGTGCCCGCCTTTCTGGCGACGCGGACCACGATCGTCGGACATAAACAGCAAATGGCGCGCGCAAACCGGATCTCGTTCTGGCATAAGACGTTTCTCGATTTCGTTTTGCTCGGCGTCTCGGTCTATTTGCTGTACAATTTCAACAAACGGATGTCCGATCTGAAGGCGCTCGCGCTGGATCCGAATTCGCTTCAGGTCGATCCGCTGCTGTTTTTCATGCCGGCGCTCTTCTCGCTCGGGTGCGGGCTGCTTGCGCTCCGCATCTACCCGTGGTTCATTAAGCTGGTTTACTGGATCGGCAGAAGGTGGTGGACGCCGGCGCTGTACTCCACGCTGCTGCAAATCAGCCGCTCGTCCACGCAATATTTGACGATCAAGGTGTTCCTGATCATGACGGTGGCGACGGGACTGTTCAGCGCCAATGCGGCGCGGACGATCAACGGCAATATGGACGACAAAATCCTGTACAACAATGGGGCCGATATCCGGCTGTCCGTTCAATGGGAGAACGATGCGCCGCCGCCTTCGCCTTCGGGAGGGCCGACGCAGGGCGACGCAGGCGGAGGCGGTGATGCCGCCGCCGCGGCTCCGCAGAAAATTACGTACACGGAGCCGCCGTTCTTGACGATGACGCAGCTGGCTGGCGTCGATACGGCAGCCCGAGTGTTCCGCAAGCCGGATGCGAGCGTCAGCGTAAACGGGAGCACCGATTCCACCGAATTGTACGGCATCGATACCGACGATTTCGGCAAAGTGGCCTGGATGCGGGACGGTCTGCTCGATTATCCGTTCAACAGTTATTTGAACCTGATTGCGCCCGATCCGAAGGCGGTGCTCATCTCCCGGTCGCTTGCCGATGCGTACAAGGTAAAGCCGGGCGATCCGCTGACGCTCAGCTGGAGCGGGCTTGACGAGGCCAGCTTCATCGTGTATGGCATTATCGATTACTGGCCGGGCTGGAACCCGCTGCCGGCTGGCGCCTCGGACGACGGCGATACGTCTTCCGACGCCGGAGACGACGATTCCGGCCCGAAAGCCAAAAAGCCGAACCTCGTCGTCGGCAACCTGTCGTATATCCAGAATCATCTCGCGCTCGAGCCGTATGAGGTGTGGATCAAGCTGAAGGACGGCGCATCCAGCCAGGTCGTGTACGACGATTTGCAGAAGAAGAACATCCCGGTACAGGATTTGGTCGACGCTAAACAGCTGCTTGTCCGGTCCAAAAACGATCCGTTCCGCCTGGCGATCAACGGCGTCATGACGCTCGGCTTCGTTATCTCGATGCTGATCAGCTTTTTCGGCTTCCTGCTGTTCTGGGTGCTGACGCTGTCCTCCCGCACGCTGCAGTTCGGGATATTGCGCGCGATGGGCATATCGTTTCTGCAAATCGTCGGCATGCTGCTGAGCGAGCAGCTGCTCACCTCCGTCGCCGCCGTTTTGATCGGCGTCTTTATCGGCAATGGAGTCAGCCAGTTGTTCGTGCCGCTGTTCCAGCTTTCGTTCAGCGCGTCGGATCAGTCGCCGCCGTTTCAGATCGTGCGCCAGCTCAGCGATTACGCGCAGCTGTACGGCGTCGTCGGCTTTATGCTGCTGATCGGACTGTCGATACTCGGCATCCGCATTTCCCGGATGAAAATTACGCAGGCGCTCAAGCTCGGGGAGGAATAAGCGATGATCTATTGCGACGGACTCGTCAAAATTTATAAAACCGACGATCTGGAGGTCGTAGCGCTGCAGGGGCTCGATCTGCAGGTCGAAGCGGGCGAGCTGATGGCCATCATCGGCAACAGCGGCAGCGGCAAATCGACGCTGCTGAATATGCTGGGCGGCCTCGACCGCCCTTCCGCCGGGACGCTCCTCGTCGACGGAAAGGACCTGCTGAAGTTCACGGAACGCGATCTCGTGAAATATAAGCGCGAATCGGTCGGCTTTGTCTGGCAAAACAACGCGCGCAACCTGATCCCGTACTTGACCGCGCTCGAGAACGTCGAGCTGCCGATTCTGCTGAAGGGGCGCCGCAAGCGGCTGCGCGCGCTTGAGCTGCTCGATGCGGTCGGCCTCAGCCACCGCATCAAGAACCGCCTGAGCGAGCTGTCCGGCGGCGAGCAGCAGCGGGTCGCCATCGCGATCGCGCTGTCGAACGAGCCGAAGCTGCTGCTGGCCGACGAGCCGACCGGCTCGCTCGACACGCGTACGTCGAACCAGATCCTCGACCTGTTTCGCGAGCTGAACCGCAGCACGGGCATTACGATCGTCATCGTAACGCACGATCCGCTGCTCGCCCGCAAGGTCGACCGCGTCGTTGCGATCCGCGACGGCAAGACGTCCTCGGAGATTCTCCGCCGCCAATCGTATGCCGACGAGCTGGCGGCACTGGAGCAGGGGGCCGCGGCGGAGCAGGAGAGCCACGTCGAATATGCCGTCATCGACAAAGCGGGGCGGCTGCAAATTCCGGCCGCTTATTTGCAGGCGGAGCAGTTCAAAGAAAAGAACAAGGTGCGGGTCGAGATGGAGGACGGCCGCATCGTACTGTACCCTCCGGAATAAAGCAAATAAAGGGCGTCTCTCGCAGGAGAGACGCCCTTTTTACAGGCTATCGTTATTTGGTCAGTTCTTCCATCTGGCTGATCAAATCCTCGAACACGCTCATCGCCTGCTCGATCGGCTCCGGTGTCGACATATCGACGCCGGCTTTTTTCAGGATGTTGATCGAGAAGTCGCTGCCGCCGCTTTTCAGGAAGCCGAGATAACGCTCGACGGCCGGCGCGCCTTCGTCGAGAATCTGCTTCGAAAAACTCGTTGCCGCCGAGAATCCCGTCGCGTATTTGTAGACGTAGAAGCTCGTATAGAAATGGGGGATGCGCGCCCACTCCATTTCGATGTCTTTGTCGACAACCATGCCCGGCCCGTAATATTTGACGTTCAGGTCGTAATAAATCTTCGACAGCTCCTGCGGCGTAAGCGAATCGCCCTGCTCGCTTTTCTCGTGAATGATTTTCTCGAATTCGGCGAACATCGTCTGGCGGAACACCGTCGTCCGGAACTGGTCGGCGTAATAGGTGAGCAGGTACATTTTTTCCTTCGGATCGGTCGATTTCTTAAGCAGATAATCCATCAGCAGCGCCTCGTTGAGCGTCGACGCGACCTCCGCCAGGAAAATCGTATACTGTGCGTCGCGGTAATCCTGGTTTGTATCCGAATAATACGAATGCAGCGCGTGGCCCATTTCGTGCGTGAGCGTAAACATGCTGTTCAGATTGTCCTTATGGTTGAGCAGCACGTACGGATGTGTGCCGTATGCGCCCCAGCTGTATGCGCCGCTGCGCTTGCCTTCGTTCTCGTAGACGTCGATCCAGCCGTTCTCGAAGCCCTGCTGCAGCACGTTCAAGTAGTCGCCGCCGAGCGGCTTCAAGCTTTCCTTGACCGTTGATTTCGCCTCGTCGTAGGTGATGTCCATCTTGAATTCGTCGACCAGCGGCGCGAACAGGTCGTACATATGGAGCTCGTCGACCTTGAGCAGCTTTTTGCGCAGCTCCATGTAACGATACATGAGCGGCAGATGTTTATGTACCGTATCGATCAGATTCGTGTAGACGCTCTTCGGAATGTTGTCGCCGTACAGCGACATCTCCAGAGCAGAAGGATATTTGCGAGCGCGGGCGTAAAAAATGTTTTTCGTCACGTTCGCATTCAGCGTCGAAGCAAGCGTGTTTTTCAGCCGGCCGTACGTTTCGTACATCGCCTTGAACGCAGCTTCGCGAACCTCGCGGTTGCCGCTTTCGAGGAACTGGATATAACGGCCGTGAGTCAGTTCCACTTCCTCGCCGTTCTCGTCCTTTACTTTAGGGAATTTCAGGTCGGCGTTGTTCAGGATGCTGAAAATCGTGCCGGGCGCCTGGCTGACGTTGCCGACCTGCGCAAGCAGCGCTTCCTCGGCTTTGGACAAAATGTGCGTTTTCTGGCGGCGCATTTCCTCCAGCGTATGGCGGTATTGGGCCAAATCGGGATTGGTAATAAACGATTCCAGCTCGGCGTCCGACAGGCTGAGCACCTCGGGCGTAATGAAGGAGAGCGCTTCGCCCGTTTCGACGCTGAGCTTCTTCGATTTGTCCGACAGCGCCTGATAGGCCGGCTCCGCCGTATCCTCGTGGTGCTTCAAATTCGCGTACACGTAAAGCCGTTCCACATGAAGCGACAGCTCGTCCTCCAGCTCGAAGCACGCCTTCAGCTGTTTCGGATCGGCCAGCTTGCCCTGGAAAGCGGCAGCCTGCTTCATTTGTTCCTTCGCTTCCTGGTACTCCTTGTCCCATGCCGCCTGATCGGCGAACAGGTCTTCGAGCTTCCAGCGGGTCTCTGGCGCGGTTTCGGTTCGTTTCGGTACGTGGTTCATCGGAATCCTCCTCGGTTCATGTAGAGTGGACGATGCCGCGGCGTCTTGCGCCGGCGGGTCCGCGGCTGCGGTCGGGCCAGACAGCAGGGACAGGGACAACAGGATCGGCAGCCATTTCAAGGCGGATTCACGCTCCCATGCAAGGTTTGCCCCTAGTGTAGCCGTTAAGCGGCGCCCTTATGACCCCATACTTGCCAAACTGTAAACAATCAGGAAAAAAGCGAGCGCGATCATGACGATCGCCGCGACGGCGACGCTCCTGCGCAGCCGGTCCGGAATTTGGTTTCGCTGCATGATCACGACGGCCCCGAGCGTGAAAGCCGCGATAATAAAAATGATCGTTGCGGTCGTATTCAAATGTGCGCGTCTCCCTTTCGCAAACCTATGCACGTCCCGTATAGGATATGTTCGATGTTCGGATGATTTTTCCTGCAAGCCGGCCATGCGGTCCGGCCCGCATCCGGACACGGCGTCAAACGCTGCGGAACCCCGCCATAATCGCCTCGAACTCCGCTTCCCGGCCGGCGAAATCCTCGGGACGAAAACGCTTCTCCGCCCAGTTCATCATTTCCGGGCGGCTGATGAACGTGTGGCATTCCTCGCCCCATTGATCGGAAATTTCACGTACGACAAGCGTTTTGCCCTGAACCTCGACGGTCAGCATGTTATATTTGTCCGTTTTGTAAATTTGCACCTTTTTGATCATACGGTACCCTCTCCATTCGATCGTCGTATCTTTTCATCATAGCGATATTCAGGGGTAGAAATCAAATGAAACGTGTGCTAGAATATGCCAACCGTATCCGGCTTTACCGATTGCCGGACGGATGACGAGCCGAGATGAGAAGAGAAAGAAGAGCAGAGCGGAGGAAAGCGGACATGATGAAAAGGTATGAACAGGAAGGCGTAGCGGTCACGTGCCGCAGTTTCGAGGAGTATGTGCGCATGTTCGACTTGAGCGAAGAGGAGCTTGCGGCAGGGGAAATCGTCGACATCGCCGCAGGCGGGTCGTCGTTTACGGCGGATGCGGCGGCCAGAGGGCTGCAGGCTACAGCGGTCGATCCGCGGTATTCCGGAGAGCCGGAGAAGCTCGTCCGGGAAGCGGGCGAAGAAATCGGCGTCTCTACAGCAAAGCTGGCAAAGCTTTATCGGCAGTACGACTGGACGTATTACGGCAGTCTGGAGCGGCATGCCGCAATGCGGCGGCAGTCGCTGCAGCGATTTGCAGACCATTTCGGCTCCGGACAAGGCCGCTCCCGTTATACGGCGGGCAGCCTCCCGGACCTGCCGTATGAAGGGGACCGGTTCTCGCTTGTGCTGTGCAGCCACTTTTTGTTTCTGTACGGGGATCAGTTCGATTACGGCTTCCATCTCCGGTCGGTACAGGAGATGATGCGCGTGTGCAGGCCGGGAGGCGTCATCCGGATTTATCCCGTTATGTCGCTGCGGTTCGAGCGCTATTCCCGCCTGGACGATTTGCTGGCGGCGATTGAGGCGGCAGGCGGGCGGCCGGAGCTGTTCCGCACCCGGCTTCCCTTCATCCCGAAATCTGAATACGGGCTGCTGATCCGGCGTCCAAGCCGCCCTAAGCTTTAATTGCAATGTCGCCGCTTACCGTTTATAATAGGAATTACTCGCCGTAAACGGCGGTTTATTTTAGGAGGTTGTTCAATTGAAAGGAACAGTAAAATGGTTTAACGCAGAGAAAGGGTACGGATTCATCCAGGTAGAGAATGGCGAGGACGTCTTCGTTCACTACTCGGCAATCCAAGGCGATGGCTTCAAAACGCTGGAGGAAGGCCAAACGGTCGAATTCGACATTACGCAAGGCAACCGCGGACCGCAAGCGGCTAACGTCACGAAATTGTAAGATTGCTGTTTCCGACCGGAAACTTCTTATAATGCAGTGTCCAGAGAGCGATTAACCCGGCAATTTCGATTGCCGGGTTTTCTTGTGTCCGGACGGACAAACGCGCCGCGCAGCCTTTGACCGAAGTACGGGCAAGGTGATAAACTGAGGGGTGCAAGCAGGTAACGAAACCTCAGGGGGAGCGATTGGAAATGCCGAAATTCAAGCTGTTCAAGGATCGCAAAGGCAAGGCCGACCAGGCTAAAAATAATAAATTCGTCAAGCTCGCGCGGGAAATTTATGTCCAAGCCCGCAGCGGCGGACCGAGTCCGGAATCGAATTTCGGGCTGAAAAACGCCATCGCCGCCGCCCGAGCGGAGCAGATGCCGACGGAAAATATCGAGCGCGCCATCAAGCGCGCGACGGGGAACTCCGATAACGTCGAGTATGCGGAAATTATGTACGAAGGCTACGGTCCGGGAGGGGTTGCGATTATGGTCCGCTGCCTGACGGACAATCGCAACCGCACCGCCGCCGATGTCCGCGCGGTCTTTAACAAACGCGGCGGCAATATGGGGGAGAGCGGCTGCGTCTCGTATATGTTCGACCATAAAGGGCTGCTCGTGATCAACCGGGAAGATTTCGGCGCTGACGAGGATACGGTCATGATGCAGGCGCTCGAAGCGGGGGCCGAAGACGTCATTGTCAATGAGGACAGCTTCGAAATTTTAACGCATCCGCACGAATTCGAGCAGGTAAAGACGGCGCTCGAGAACGAAGGCTACGGCTTCACCGAGGCCGGTGTCCGCTGGCTGCCGCAAACCATGGTGAAAGCTGAAGGCGAAAACGCCGAGAAGCTGATGAAAATGATGGACGCTTTCGAAGACAACGACGATGTGCAGGACGTGTATGTCAATTTCGAGCTTGAAGGCGACAGCGATCACGATTAAAAGGCTTTTTAACAAAAAAACCCCGAACCGCTTTTGCGCGGGCGGGGTTCTTTCGGCTTAAGGATAACATCAGTCCACAATCGTCAAAATGTCGTCGATTTCCTTGCGCGGCAGCTTGCCGGGCGTTTCGGCGGGATGGCCGAGCGCGATGACCATGTTGACGTCGAGATGGGCCTCGATGCCGAGGTATTCCTTCAGCTGGCGTTCGGCCAGCAGCACCGGACCGGTCATCGGACAGGTCGCGAGCCCCATCGCGTGAGCGGCCAGCATCAAATTTTGCGAAGCGAGGCAGCTGCTCTTGATGCCTTCCTCGCGCCAGACGTCATCCGTTACCAGGCCGATCGGATCGAAGATCCGTTCGCGGAATTTCGAAGCGTACGGCGTCGCGAGACATACAATCAGCGCCGGAGCGCCGGTGAAGGCGGTGGCGTACGGGCCGAACGATTTGATCAGCAGCCTGGCTTCCCGCGAGAGGCCCTTCGCTTCCGCCGCTTCGGCGCGCGCGTGCAGCTGCGCCCAGGTCAGCTCCTCGATCGCTTTAATTTTTTCCTTATTCGTGACGACGACGAACGCCCACGTCTGCGAGTTCGTATCGCTCGGGGCATACCGCGCGCAGTCGATCAGCTCGCGGATTTGATCGTGTGTAACCGGCTCGTCCGAAAATTTACGGACACTGCGGCGCTCGTGAATGAGCTGTTTGACCGAAACGTATTCCATGTTCTGCAATCACTCCCTTCCCCATTATAGTGAAAAGGCCAAGCATTGCAACCGGCGAAGCGGTCGAGGCTTATTTTCTCCTCAGAAAATGCTTGCCCAGAAAACCGGCGCAGGCGGCCAGCGCCAGACCCGCGGCCATGTGGAAAAAAGCGCCTTTGCCGTAATGGTCGTAGATCGCGCCGCCGACCGTGCCGCTGATGATGCCCGCGAAGCCGCTCCAGATGACGGCGTACACGGCCTGGCCGGACGAGCGGTACTCGTCCGGAATGATGCCCGACAAATAGCGGACGGCGGTGGCGAAATAGATGCCGAACGAAACGCTGTGCATCGCCTGGAGCGGAAGCACCCATACGGGTGACGTGATTTTGCCGATCAGGAAAAAACGGACGGCATACATCAGGCTGGCGATCGCAAGCAGCGGAAGCTCCTTGAACTTGTGCCCGTATTTGCCGAGCAGGAACAGTACCGGAATCTCGCTGAATCCCGAAATCATCGACGCCAGCCCGACGAGCGAATCGCTGGCGCCCATTTGCCGGAGCGTGACGGCGAGGAAGCCCTCGTACATCCGGTGCGCGATCGAGATGACGAGCACGAGCAGGAAGAAGAGAGCGGTGTCCGGTTTGCGGAGCAGCTTGAGAAAGCCGGAAAAGTCCATTTTTTTAAGCGCGCCCTGATAATCCTTCAGCAGAAACGAAAAGCCGATCGACACCGCAATCATCGCCATCCCGACAAAAGGCGCTGCGGACGTTCCGGTTTGCTTCAGCAGCAGGCCGAAGGCGTACGCGCAGACGGCGGAGCCGAGCGAACCGAAGATGCGCACCAGCGCATACGGCCTGCCCGTATATTGGCTGGAGAGCAGAATCAGGCTGTCGCTCAGCGGGTTCATCGGCGTCTGGCAGAAATAGAAGGCCAGCATGATCAGCCCGACAAGGATAAACGAATTGGTTGTAAAGAGGAGCGAAATCATGACGAGCTGCCCGAGCAGGAGGACGGTAAGCAGCTTTTTGATCGTCCGGTATTTGTCGCTCGCCGTTCCCGTAATGAGGTTGGCGAAGACGGAGATGAACGGGCCGGTCGAATATAAAATGCCGATTTGAGCGGCGCTGAAGCCGCGGTCGAGAAAATAGAGCGGAATATACGAGACGACCAGCGCCTGCGTGGCGTAGATGGAGAAGCTGAAGGCGCGCAGCAAATTCGTTTCTTTCGCGGCTCCGGCGGATGGAGCGGTCGCCGGCCCGGCGCCCGTTTGGTCGGCGGCCGGGGCGGAAACGCCGGATGCGGTTGTTTTCATGATCAAGTCACTCCAAATCGATGTCTGGACCGGCCTGGCGGACCGGATTTGAACAAGCTGTACATCAGTATAGCACGCCTCGAAAGTGAAAAGGGGAACAAGAACGGGGCAGCGGGGAAAAAAAGCTGCCGGGTCCGCCCGGAGCGCCCAGCGGCATGCGGATTCGCGCTGGATTATTGGAGGCCGAAATGGTACATTAATGGTTGGAGGTTTTATATAGTGGAACGTTTTTTCATCTGGAATGAGAGACTCGGCATCGAACTCCCCTTCTTTGAGCGTGAATGGGAAACCTATACTGCCCGCGAGCGGGAAGCCATTCTTGTAAGGTGGGAAGAGATCCGCGGCGCAATTCCCGATCGCGTCTTTGCGTTCGAGCGGCTGATCAACGAGAAGCAGGCGGAATTATTCGATGAAGAAGATTTCGAAACCAGCTGCGCGCTCAATTCGGACATTGCCGATCTGGCGAGCCGGATCAACGATTTGCATATTTGGTACCGCATCAATCAAGAGATTGAACCGCGGCGCCATTCCTAACGGATCTGTCAAGGAGGCGCCTTAATGAGATTGTCCTCGCGCATACGACATGCGCCGAAAACACCCGTACGGTTGATGTACAGGGTGTATAAATACGTTTTACCCGGCGTTAAGGATGAGCTTGGGCGGCTTCGGCGTATTGCGGAGCGGATCCCGGACGACGAGCTGCGGAAGCAGGCGATCGCCAGCATGACGAGCAAGGAGTTCCACTGCCAGGGCGGAGGCGTGTACGCGGCCGCGAATTTGCGCCAGCGGCATGTTCTTATCCCGCTCATCGTCGCCCTTCAGACGATCAGCGACTACCTGGACAACCTCTGTGACCGAAGTACGTCGCTCGACGAAGGGGATTTCCGTCTTCTTCACCAGTCGATGCTCGATGCCGTCGACCCGCACGCGCCGCTTCGGGACTATTACGCGCTTCGAAACGAGCGGGACGACGGCGGTTATTTGCACGAGCTTGTCCGGACGTGTCAAGCGTGCGCGGCGAAGCTTCCTTCCTATGCCGTCGTCCAGCCGCATGTGGCCGAGCTGGTCGGACTATACGGCGATCTGCAGGTTTACAAGCATATCGTCAAGGATCGGCGCGAACCGGCGCTGCTGGCATGGTGGGAGAAGCACCGGCATCAGGTGCCGCATCTGCGCTGGAACGAATTTGCCGCCGCGACGGGCTCGACGCTCGGCATGTTTATGCTGTTCCTTGCGGCGACGGAAGAAGGGCTTGAGCCGGAGGATGCGCTCGCGATCAAGCGGGCGTATTTCCCGCACGTATGCAGCCTGCACATATTGCTGGACTACCTGATCGATCAGGAGGAGGACCGGCTCGGCGGCGATTTGAATTTTTGCCATTATTACGAGGACCGGAGGAAGGTCGCGGAGCGGATCGGCGATATTGCCGGATACGCCCGCCGGGACGTGCATGCGCTGCCCGCGCGGCGCTTCCACCGGATGATCATCGAAGGGCTGCTTGCGCTTTATTTGTCCGACCCGAAGGTGCGGCAGCAGGACGACGTCCGGACCGTGTCCAGGCGGCTGATGAAGCGCAGTCCGCTGACCCGGCTGTTCTTCTGGGGAAACAGCGTCTGGATCCGCATGCGGCAATCCCGGAACGAGCCTGAAGGCTTTACAGACAAATATGGACAGAAATAAGAGGAGTGGATGGTAGGATGTCGGAAGTGAAATCCATCGCCGTGCTCACAAGCGGCGGCGACTCGCAGGGGATGAACGCGGCGGTTCGAGCCGTCGTGCGCAGCGCGCTGTTTCACGGACTTGAGGTATACGGAGTGCAGCGCGGCTACCACGGGCTGCTGAACGGCGATCTTCGCAAAATGGATTTGCGCAGCGTCGGCGATATTATTCAGCGCGGAGGCACGATTCTGCAAACGGCGCGCTGCAAGGAATTTCTAAGTCCGGAAGGCCAGCAGAAGGGCGCTGAGATTTTGCGCGCGAACGGCATCGACGGCCTCGTCGTCATCGGCGGGGACGGCTCGTACCAAGGCGCGAACAAGCTGAGCAAGCTCGGCATCCGCACGATGGGGCTGCCCGGGACGATCGACAACGATATTCCGTTCACCGATTTTACGATCGGCTTCGATACGGCGGTCAGCATCGTCGTCGACGCGATTAACAAGCTGCGCGATACGATGACGTCGCACGAGCGGTCGTCGGTCGTCGAGGTGATGGGCCGGCACTGCGGCGATATCGCGCTCTATGCGGGTCTGGCCAGCGGGGCGGAGACGATCCTCGTGCCGGAGGTGCCGTTCGATCTCGATCAGGTCGCTTCCCGCATGCAGGAAAATTTTCAGTCCGGCAAGCGTCACAGTATCATTATCGTGGCGGAGGGTGTGGGCAGCGGCCACGAGATCGCTTCGGGCATTACGGAGCGCAACGGCATAGAGCCGCGCGTCACGGTGCTCGGCCATATTCAGCGGGGCGGCTGTCCGACGCACAACGACCGGATTTTGGCCAGCCAGCTGGGCGATTTCGCCGTACGCAAGCTGATAGAAGGCGACTCCGCCAAGGCATGCGGCATTATCCGCGGCGAGCTGGTTGTGACCGATATCGACAAAGTCGTCAACACGAAGAAGCCGTTCAACATGGACTTATACGACCTGGCGCTTCGGCTGTCGCAGTAAGGAGCCCGCGAATGCTGCTGTTATATAAAATCGAAGTTCAGCTCGAGGACAAGCTCATTCATCTCATTATCGCAGCCGACAGCGACGAGAAGGCTTTCGCTTCGGTCGAATCGCACGTCGCGAGACATTTTATCCGGATGCCCGAAATCCGGTCCGCAGCTATCGTGGAGAAGAAGCGGATCGAGCCCGGAAACGGGTTTGTGATCGAAGGCTGACGCTACGACGAACCGCATGCCCGTAACAACGACGGGTGCGGTTTTTTCGATTTCGGCAGAGGGAAAATTGTCCTTGACTTCTATAATTTTATAAACTAAATTGTATGTAAAGTATGCAAGCCGATCGAAGAGGAGATGAACTTATTTGAAAATCGCATTGATTGCCGGGTCGAACCGCAGGGATGCCGGCAGCACGAAGCTGATTCATTATATTGCCGGCCTGGTGCGCGCCGAAGGGCACGAAGCGGCAGTGTTCGATCTGCATACCGATCCGCTGCCGATGTATTCGCCGGACGAGATTGAGGCTCACTCCAACGTAACGAAGCTGCGTCAAACCGTTTTGGCGGCGGACGGCGTCGTGTTGGGGACGCCCGAATATCACGGAAGCGTCTCCGGCGCGCTGAAGAATGCGCTTGATTTTCTCGGCTTCGATCATTTCGACGGCAAGCCGGTGCTGTCCGTCAGTACGGCCGGCGGCCCGGTCGGCGTCAGCTCGCTGCAGCATATGCAGACAATTGTCCGCAACGTACACGGCATTAACTGCTCCGAATGGATATCGATCGGCGGCGCGCAGCGCGAATTTACCGCGGACGGGGAGCCCGCGGATCAGGACGTCCGGCTCCGGGCGGGAAGAACGGTGGCTTATTTTCTGAACATGATAGGCAGGCTGAGAGCTTAACCCTTAAAAAAGCGTTTCGGGCGCGGCGGCAATGTTCAAATCGCCGTTTCCGAATCGCTTTTTCTCGTTTCCGGAATCCGCAGCGTCGCGGAGGGGCTTGTTCAAGCCGATCAGGGCCGGCTGCGAGCCGGCCGCCCGCGAGGACGGAAATCCAGGCACAAAAAAGACGGGAACGACTAGCGTTCCCGCCTCATGCAATTAGTGCAAAAGCACTTCCTTCTGCTGCTCGCAAATGCTGTGCTGTACAATTTCCATCGCGTCCTCCGGTTCCAGCAGGGCAAGTCCGTCGCGCAGCACGATGTTCAGATTAAGCTCGCGCTGCGTGAGGAAGGGTACCAGCTCCGGCGCCAGCTTTTCCACGATCCGCGACAGTTTGACCGTTTCCATATCCATGTAGCAACACCCTTTCATCGTAAAATGGAGGGCAGAAGAGTATGGCATGAAACTTGGGAACCACGGGATACCTTTATTATACCAGTGCACATCGAAAAAACCTAGAGCCATGCTTTAAAATCCATGTATGCCGAGGATTGGAAACCGTCTGTCCGGCGTTCAATCGGCGGGGCGCCGGAATTCGCCCATCACGCCGGCCGTCTCGACAATGTTGACGAAGGCCGCGGGATCCGTCGCTTTGATGATGCGGCGCAGCTCGGCCAGCTCGTACCGGGTCGTGACCGTCATCAGCATGTCCCGCTCGATGCCGGTGTAAGCGCCTTGCGTCCGGATGACGGTGATGCCGCGCTGAAGCGGCAGCAGGGCGCAGCGAAGCTCCTCGGTACGGCTTGTAATGATAAAGGCGGTTACCTTGATTTGACTGATGTGCACGAGGTCGATGATTTTGCCGGCCGCATAGATGGAAACGAGCGAATACAGCGCGATGTCCCAGTTGCCCGTCTGCACGCCGAGCAGTGCGATAATGCTGCCGTTCAGCGCGAAGATAAGCATGCCGACGGGCAGATTGCGGCTGCGCGATACGATGGAGGCGACGATATCGAAGCCTCCGGTCGACGCCCCCGCCCGCAGCGACAGCCCGGTGCCGAGGCCGACGGCGACGCCGCCGAACACGGAGGCGATCATCAAATCGCCGACCGCCGGCCGTTCGGGGATAAGCTGCATGGCGGCCGTTGTCGCCAGCACGACAAAGACGCTCCATACGATGAAGCGCCGTCCGAGAACGCGCCAGCCCCATATCAGAATCGGCAAATTGAGGAGCAAATACAGAAAGCCGATATTCAGCCCCGTCGCATAGCCGACGATCATCGTGATCCCGGAAACGCCGCCGCTGATCAAGCGGTGGGGAATGAGCAGCTGATTGAATCCGAACGCGACGAGCAGCGAGCTTGCCAGCAGGACGGCGGCGGTTCGAGCCGTTTTCATTCAGGTCCGGCCTCCAGAGAGGGACGTCGCGCCGAATACCGGTTGGAGCGGCGCTGGGCCCCGGAAATTGTAAGATTTAGTATGCCTGTTTACCCGTTGCTGGTATTCGCCGAATGTACTGTGCTATAATAAACTGTATATTTTCTGTAGGATGCAGATAGAAGGAGTATGAGAAAGTTTGAAAACATTTGCTGAATTCGGCTTGGAGCCCAAAGTGCTGCAGGCCATCACGGAGCTCGGGTTCGAAGAATCGACCCCGATCCAATCGAAGTCCATTCCAATTGCGCTTACCGGAAGCGATCTGATCGGTCAAGCCCAGACGGGAACGGGCAAAACAGCGGCTTTCGGGATCCCGCTCATCAACAAAATCCCGGTTACCGAGGACCGTATCATCGCCTTGATCATGACGCCGACCCGGGAGCTTGCAATACAGGTTTCCGAAGAAATCGGCAAGCTGAGCCGTTATAAAGGCATTCGTTCGCTGCCGATTTACGGCGGACAGGAAATCGGCCGGCAGATTCGCGCGCTGAAGAAGCGGCCGCAAATTATCATCGGCACGCCGGGGCGTCTGCTCGACCATATCAACCGCAAGACGATCAAGCTCGACGACGTGCAGACGGTCGTGCTCGACGAAGCGGACGAAATGCTGGATATGGGCTTTATGGAGGATATTACGAGCATCCTGTCGCTCGTACCGGATGAGCGACAAACGATGCTGTTCTCGGCCACGATGCCGCCGAACATCCAGAGGCTGGCGCAGCAGTTCCTGAAAAATCCGGAGCACGTCTCAGTCATTCCGAAGCAGGTCAGCGCCCCGCTGATCGATCAGGCGTATATCGAGGTGCACGAACGCCAGAAATTCGAAGCGCTCAGCCGCCTGCTCGACATGGAATCGCCGGAGCTGGCCATCATTTTCGGCCGCACGAAACGCCGTGTCGACGAGCTGAGCGAGGCGCTGCAGAAGCGCGGCTATTCCGCCGACGGCCTGCACGGCGACCTGTCGCAAAACCAGCGCGACGCGGTCATGCGCAAATTCCGCGACGGCAGCATCGACGTGCTGGTTGCGACGGACGTCGCCGCGCGCGGGCTTGACGTATCGGGCGTCACGCACGTGATCAACTTCGACCTGCCGCAGGATCCGGAGAGCTATGTTCACCGGATCGGACGGACAGGCCGTGCAGGCAAGGAAGGAACGGCCTGGTCGTTCGTTACCCCGCGTGAAATCGACCACCTTCATTTTATCGAGAAAGTGACGCGCCATCGTATTCCGAAGAAGCCGCTGCCGAGCATCGCCGAGGCGATCGAAGGGAAGCAGCGTCTTACGGCCGAGCGCATTCTCGAATATGTGCAGGACGAAACCATCAACGAATACAAGGGGATCGCGATCCAGCTGCTGGAGCAGTACGATTCGGTCAATCTTCTGGCATCGGCGATCAAGCTGATGACGGGCGAGAAGAAAGACGTCAGTATCGAGCTGACGCCGGAGGATCCGATCCGCGCCAAAAAACGCAAGCCGGATATCCGTTCCAGCGGGCGCCGCTTCTCCGGCGGACCGTTCGGAGGCGGCAGCCGCAGCGGCGGCGGCGGTTACCGCGGCCGCGGCGACAGCCGTGACGGCCGGGGCGACCGCGGCGGATACAACCGCGGAAGCGGAAGCGGAGGCGGAGGCGGGTATAGCCGCGACCGCGATCGCGACTATAACGGCAAGGGCCGCAGCGGCGAGCCGCGCCGTTCCCGTTCGTCCGACGATTTCATCAACCAGTAAGCTGCATGGACCGGGTTATCCGCCGGAATCGAGACATCCGGCCGGATAATCCGGTTTTTTTATTCGACTGCAAGCTCTCCGCTTAAACGTGTTCCGCCGCCAAAGACAGTGTCAGCCGATTAATTTGGTCCGTCGGAATTTGAAAATGGGCGTTGGCGTTGACCGTCGGATTATATTATAGTAGAACTAAATGAAATCGCTTGCGCTCTTCTTGCTGAGCAGACCGCAAATAACGTCAGGAGGACAAGCAGAACATGGAAATGCGAGGGTTAATGGGCGGGCTGTATAAAATATCCGAATGGATTATGCGGCTGTCGGTCACGAACGTTCTATGGATTTTATGCTCGATTCCTTATATTTTGTTAATATTTCCGGTCCTGTTCGCCAAAACGGCCGATGAAATATTAAGCAGCTTCATCCTTTCCAGCATCGTCGCCCCGTTTACGCTGTTTCCTGCGACGGCGGCCATGTTTGCGGTCGCGCGCAAATGGGTCATGGGCGAGGTCGATGCCCCGCTGCTGCGCACGTTTTTCCGGAATTACAAGGACAGCTACGTGCAGAGCATGGTCGGCGGCATTCTGTACGTCATCGTGTTTGCGGTGCTGATCGTCGATTTCCAGGTGTATTTGAAGCAGCTGCATTCGCTGCAAATCTTCTCGTACCTGTTTATTGCAATCATGGCGCTGCTTGCCGTATCCCTGTTCAACTTCTTCTCGATGGTCGTTCATTACCATATGAAGACCTTCCAGCTGCTCAAAAACGCCGTGCTCATTACGATCGGCCGGCCGATCCGCTCGGTGTCGACTGCCGTCATGTGCGGGATTGTCGTTTATATCAGCTTCAGCTCGGCGAAGCTGATGTTCCTCGTGCCGTTCTTCACCGGAAGCATCGTGGCCGTAATCGCATTTTGGAATTTCTACGGCATTTATACGAAGCTCCAGCAGCAAATGGAGAAGGCGGCGCAGGAGGAAGAGACCGACGCGGCCGATCAGGCGCTGCTCGAAGGCGAAGTGGTAGGGGCGTCCAAGGAAGGTCAGCGCAGCGGTACCAATAAATAATTTTCGCGCCGCGTTTACTTTTTCTTTATTTCGGTCTATAATAATTACACATCCTGCGATGTTCGTTACGGTCTAGACGTTGTTTTGAACCAATGGCTGTTTCTAGGGAGACCAAGATTGAAACGCGGCTGACACGCCCTCAAAAGGGGATCTCAAAACCGTTTCTGCGGTCACCCACCTGCGAGAGCGGGTTCAGAAACAAGTAGGCCGGACGGCATAGGCGGGTTACTTATCGCAAGGGAAAAGGGGGCAACCCCTTTTTTTTGTGCCCGGAATTGTGCTATCATGGTATTTAGTGTATACAGACGTGAGGGGGAGATCATCTTTGTCG
Source organism: Paenibacillus humicola (assembly GCF_028826105.1). Classification (NCBI taxonomy): domain Bacteria; kingdom Bacillati; phylum Bacillota; class Bacilli; order Caryophanales; family Paenibacillaceae; genus Paenibacillus; species Paenibacillus humicola. The sequence continues at coordinate 4,104,011 of NZ_JAQGPL010000001.1, read as the reverse complement.
TTGAAGCGAACCCTGATCGGGTTGCTGCGCAGTCACGAAGCGACTGGCGATCGTGCGAAAGATCCGCTGCTCAAATCCCATTTTTACAAGCTTTCCAAGGATAGGGCATGGGAAGAGGTCGTCTCCACATTGAAGAAAATGCAGGGCTACAGGCTGCTGCACGAGGTCGAATCGGTTGGAGAGATCGTTCTGGAGAAAAGGACGATGACCGGCCGCACGATGGATATCACCGTTTCCGTCATCAGCGTCAACCCGGTTACGTCGGCGGTCGATATTTATTCGGCATCACGCGGATCGCTGGGCGATCTCGGCTCCAACTACAGAGTCATTCTTGACCTTTACCGGACGCTCGATAAAAGGCTGGCCGCGTACAAAACGACCGGCCCCTGACAAACAAAAGCGAGGAAGGACAGCCCTTCGCTCGCTTTTGTCGTTTTTGCAGGCGGTCGGCGCCTGATTAGGCTCGTAAGCGATGGAAAGCTTAGACGAGCGCTTTCACCGCGTTGAGCGCAGCTTCGTAATTCGGATGCTCGGTCATTTCGCCCAAATATTCGACGTATTGGATCGTATCCTTCTCGTCGATGACGAAGATGGCGCGGAAGTCGAGCGCAAGATCCTTGATCAGAACGCCATAAGCTTGTCCGAAATCGTTGTTGCGGTAGTCGGACAGCATGACGACCTTGTCGACGCCGGCGGCGCCGCACCAGCGGGCCTGCGCGAACGGAAGGTCGACGCTGACCGTCAGGACGACGACGTTATCGCCGAGCTTGCCGGCTTCTTCGTTAAAGCGGCGGGTTTGCGCGTCGCATACGCCCGTATCGATCGAAGGAACGACGCTGACGAGCTTTACTTTGCCGGCGAAATCCTTCAGCGAGACGACATCAACCAGCGATTTGTTCAGCTGGAAATCGGGCGCCTGGTCGCCTTTTTTCAATTCCGGTCCGATCAGGGTAAGCGGGTTGCCTTTCAATGTCGCTGCGCCGGTACGTTCTTGTGCCATGATCATACAGCCTCCTCAAAATTGATAACACCATACCAATTTATTATAATCGTTATGAAATACTGTTGTCCATGACGGGAGGACGAGCGCATGATTTTTTTGCGGTACGAAAGCTTTCGGAGTTATTTGCGGTTCTACCCGGTGACATCGGCGCTGCTCGCGCTCAACATTCTCGTCTATATACTCGACTTACTGAGCGGACATGTTCTGCTGACCAAGGGGATGTTTATCAGTTACCGCGGATACAATCATTACGGATTTGATGAGCCCTGGCGCTATGTGACCTCGCTCTTTCTCCATCTTAATTTGGAGCACATCTTGTTCAATATGTTTTCCATTCTTGTGTTTGCGCCGCCGCTGGAACGGATGCTCGGCCATGGCCGCTATGCGGTGTTCTACCTGCTGAGCGGCGTGATCGGCAATCTATTTTCGGCGCTGGCGCTTTCCGAAACACAAGGAGCAGGGGCATCCGGCGCGATTTACGGCATTTTCGGCGCTTACCTGTATTTGGCGCTCATGAAGAAAACGCTTGACGAGGCGTCCCGAAAAACGGTATATGCCATACTGGGGTTTGGCATCATCTATTCGTTTGTTGTCCCCAGAATCGGCATTTGGGCGCACATCGGCGGCTTATTCGGCGGTTTTGCGCTGGCTTACATCTATGATTGGTATTTACTTGCAAGGCGCGGCCGGTAAAGGCTGCGATCGGACCGGGAAGAGGAGACGTTATGGAGCTGCGGCAGTTGTATTATTTTGTGAAGGTGGCTAAAAAAGAGCACGTGACCCAGGCGGCGGAGGAGCTGCATGTCGCGCAATCGGCGGTCAGCCGGCAAATTCACCAGCTCGAGGAGGAGCTTGGGGCGAAGCTGTTCATCCAGAAAGGGCGAAATTTGCAGCTGACGCCGGTCGGGCAGCTGTTTCTGAAGCGGGCGGAGGTGATTTTAGCCGATTTGGAGCGGGCCGTTGCGGATGTGCACGAGTTTCTCAATCCGGAGAAAGGCGAAATCCGGCTCGCCTTTCCGCACAGTCTCGGCATTTCGCTCATCCCGGAGGTCGTCTCGGCTTTTCGCAAGAAATATCCGAACGTGAGATTCCGGTTCAAGCAGGGCATGTATCCGTCGCTCATCCGCGACGTGGTGAAGGGCGAGGTCGATTTGGCCTTCGTATCGCCTTGTCCGGAGCATCACGAGTACGTCAAGGGCGAAATCGTGCTGACCGAGGAGCTGTTCGCGATTTTGCCGGCCAATCATCCGCTTGCCGGGGAGGATGCGATCGACCTTGTACAGCTGAAGGACGAAACGTTCGTCCTGTTCAGTCCCGGCTATTCGCTCCGGCCGATCGTGACCGACGCGTGCCGGGAAGCGGGCTTCGACCCGATCATCGGCTTCGAGGGGGAGGAAACCGATACGATCCGCGGCCTGGTCGCCGCCGGCATGGGCGTCAGCCTGCTGCCGGAAATGGCGCTTTACCCGACCGGTCATATGCAGCCGGCGAAGGTCAGGGTCAGGTCGCCGCGCGTGACGCGAACGGTCGGCCTTATCTACCGCTCCAACGAAAAGCTGCCGCTGGTCGCGAGAGTGTTCCACCACTTCCTGCTCCACTTTTTTGGCTGCGGGGAATATAAATAAGCGGCGGCAGCCGTTTCTTCCTGCCTTTCTCGGGGCGTCCCGGGGAAGGTTTTTTTCGGTTTCCCTGCCGTTTGGCCGGCATAGGTGCCCGGGCGGTGGGGAATGCTGGAAACGACGAGGTGAGACAAGCATGGACAAGCATTACGGGCGAAGACAGGGAAGAAAACGGCGCATCTTCGGCATCGCGGTCGGTATGAGCGCGGTGCTGGCTTTTTTCGTGCTGCGCATCGCCTGGCTTCAGCTGATGCCGGCGTCTCCGGCGTCGGCCCAGAGCGGCGGGATGAAGCGCGAGGCCGTTGCCCAGCGCGAGCGGGCGCTTGTGCTCGATACGGGGCGCGGCGATTTTGTCGACCGCAGCGGACTGGCGCTGACGGGCGATACGTATGAGGCGCTCGCCGTCTTCCCGCTGCAGGCCGGCGCGCGCGGCAGCGAGGCAGAGCTGGCGAAGCTCGCCGCGGCGCTCGGCATGAAGCGCGAGCCGCTCGAGAAGTGGATGAGCGGGTTGACGGAGCCGGTTTTCTGGCGGAAAAGCGGGGAACAGGAGCCGCACCGGCTGAGCACCCGGGAGCTGCGGCAGGTCGATCGGCTGCATATCGCCGGCGTCCGGGTGCTGCCTTACCGGAGCCGGTATCCGTCGGCATTTGAGCCGAAGCATGCCATCGGCTACATCAGCCAGCATCCCGAGCTGCTGCAGGCGAAGTTCGCCGAGGAGCTCTCGGCGCGCAAAATGAAGCTGACCGACCGGATCGGCGGCGCAGGCCTGGAGCGATCGCTGGACCGGCTGCTGCGCGGCACCGGCGCGACATCGGTGTCCTATTTCACGGACGGGGCGGACAAGCCGCTTGCCGGCCTCGATATGCGGCTCGTCTCGCCGGACAATCCGTATTATCCGCTGAAGGTGGTGACGACGCTCGATTTGCCGCTGCAAAATGCGATCGAACGGTACGTCGACGCCAGCGGATTGAAGCAGGGAGCGGTCGTCGTGCTCGACGCGCGGACCGGCGATATCGCGGCGATGGTCTCGCGGCCGCGCCTCGACGTGTTCGCGCTTGGCCGTCCGGGGACCGATCTTGCCAACCGCGCGGTGAGAGCCGCGACGCCGGGGTCGATCTTCAAGCTGGTGACGGAAGCGGCCGCGCTGGAAGCGGGCAGGACGGCCGAGAACGAGATTTTCGAATGCCGCGGCGAATACGGCCGCTACGGGCTCAGCTGCTGGAAGGAGGGCGGGCACGGCCGGATTACGCTGCAGGACGCGTTGGCCGTGTCGTGCAACGTCGCGTTTGCGACGATCGCGGAGCGGCTCAGTGCGGAGCAGTTTGCCGTGACGGCGGACAAGCTCGGCATCGGGCGGAAAATCGGCTGGAGCGACCCGGAGCCGTTTGCGCCGCTCGGCGCACCTTTGCGTCTGCTGCCGGAGGAGGAGGCGGGCACGGTATTCGCCCGGATGCCGGACAGACGGGACGGCGGCCAGCTGGCGCAAACCGGCATCGGACAGCGCGACGCTGCGTTGTCGCCTCTGCAGGCGGCGAATTTGATCGTGACGCTGCTGCATAACGGGCGCGTGACGGAGCCGCGGCTCGTCAGCGAAATCCGCTACGCGAACGGCCAGCGGCTCGCCGCGCTGCCGCGGCAGGCGTCGCCGTCGCGGTACGGCGCGATCCGGCCGTCGACGGCGCGCGCTCTGCTGCGCGGCATGGAAGCGGTCGTCGCCCGGGGAACAGGGCGGTCGATCCGCCAGGGGGCATGGGCGGTCGCCGGCAAATCCGGCACCGCCGAAACCGTCAGGGCCGGAGCCGCCCGCAACAACCAGTGGTTTGCGGGTTACGGCCCTGTGCAGGCGCCGCGCTACGCCGTCGCCGTGCTGGCGGAGAACCGCCCGCCCGGCTCGGCGAACAAGGCGACGGCGCTGTTCCGCGGCGTCATGGACCTTGCCGCCGCGCGCGAAGCGGACGGGGCGGCGCAGCACCCCGCCGCCGCCCGTTGACCGCCCGCAGGCGAGGCCGCGGGCGGCCGCGATCGGAACGGCCGCCCGCTGAAAGCCGGAGGCGGCCGCAATTCATTTTCGCAGAGGGTCGCGGCCCAGTCTCCGCTACACCGTGTAAGTCCAACTTCATCGGGTTATCCCGAAATTTTTTTGCACGTTATCCGAATCCGGTCACAAAACGGGCCGCTTATTTGTCTTATTTTACGAAAAGCCAAAATACTAGGAGGAGACAACGATGAAATTACGGATCGATCACATGAAAGCAAACCCCGAGGCGTACAAAACGATGCTGCACCTGGAGCGGTTCATCAAAGAATCGGGTCTCGACCCGATTCTTTACGAGCTGATCAAAATCAGAGCTTCGCAGCTGAACGGCTGTTCGTTCTGTCTCGATATGCACACGAGGGATTTGCGGAAAATGGGCGAAACGGAGCAGCGCATTTACCTGCTGTCCGTCTGGCGCGAAACGAATCTGTACTCAGGCGAGGAGCGGGCCGCGCTGGAGCTGACGGAAGCGCTGACGGAGCTGCCGAAGAACGGGCTGCCGGACGACGTCTACGAGCGGGTAAGAGCCGTCTTCGACGAGACGCAGTTCGTCACCCTGATCATGGCGATTAACGCCATCAACTGCTGGAACCGGCTTGGCGTCGCCACCGGCATGTTTCCCGGGTACCGGTAAGGAGCTGCGGATTCCGGCGAGCGAAACGGAACGGAACGGACGGCAGGATGTTTCGGAATGAAAAGCAGTCAGCCAAATAAACGAAAAGAAGTCTTCGGCAATTCACCTTCCAGTTGACGGACCGAAGACTTCTTTTTTGTCTTATCGCCGTTTAAGGACTGCCTCCTCGCTTCCCCGCCGGATCAGCCCGCCGGATTGAATGGCGAATAAGCTTCGAACCGGTACCGGGATCTGAACGCCGAGTCCGTCTGCACCGCTTCGCCTATACGGAACCGGACCAGCCGGTCCGCTCCCGGGAAATGACGAATATCGGGAGCATCCCACTCGATGGCCGCTTCGCCGGTCAGCTGAAGGGCGTCTCCGTTCTCGAAATTAAGAAACAAAAGTCCTGCCCGCGGGTCGGCTTCGATATTCCCGAGCGTATTGAACATGTTGTTTCCGGGATAATCCGGGAAAACAAGCGTGCATTCGTCAATAGCCCGGACGAACCCGGGACGACCGCCGCGGTGCGAAGCGTCGGCGCCGGCTTGGGGATGCCGCGTTGCGATAAAAAACGTATCCGCCCGGGCGATCTCCCGCATCTGGCGGCCGTTCAGCCGGGACGAACGCTGCGGTGCCGGAGCCGCGCCGTCCGGAGCGGACGAGAAGCGCTCGAAACGGCGGGCTTGAATATATTTCGGGCAGTTGGCATAAACCTGCCCGGTCACAGCGGTGAACCCTCCGTCATCGGCGGAGACGATGCGGCCGTTGATCCGCATTCGCTTGCGGGCGGCAAAATCGAGTGCCAGCATCCCGATGTCCCCGCCGATTTCCGGCTCCGGCACTATGAGACACGTCTGCCCGCTGGGCGCGTTAACACGCACATGCCGGTCGTCCTGCGCGCGGACGAAGCCCGGGACGCCTTCGACTGCAGACGCCCATACGCGGCCATCCGGGCCGGACGCGCCTAGAATGAGCAGGTTCTGCTCGCGCAAAAATTGCGCCGCAACCGCCGGGATCGTTTCGCGCAGCGTCCCGCTCATCCGTGCGGCGAGCTCTTGAACGCCGGCCCGCTGCTGGACGGCCAGCTCACCTTCATGGTACTCCATATCAGAAAAATCCGCAGGCGGGTCCATCCGTCGACGCATCGGCATGGTCCGCCGCGCCGTGCGCACTGTAAATTTCGAGCCGGATCCCGTCCGGATCGAGGAAGAACAGGCCTCCGGAGTCCCGGTCCTCCGCATGGGGAACAACACCGTCATAAATGAGCCGAATGCCGAGCCCGCGCAGCCGGCGTTCGGCTTCCTTCACATCCTCAATGGATTCGGCTTCAAACGCGAGATGGTGAAGGCCCGGGCGGCTAGGGCCGAACGCTCCTTCGCTCTGCTCCCAAAGCGTCAGCGTAATTTGGCCGTCATGGCCGAGATACGCGAACCTCCGGTCCGCTTCCCCGGAAGATTGAAAAATAACCTCAAGACCGAGCGCACCGCGGTAAAAGTCGATCGAACGCTGCAGCTGTGTGACGTTTAATCCGACATGGCCTGTTTTCAATGGAATCCCTCCGTTTATAATACCTGAAATTGTTATACACATATTATAATATCGAAAGATTATAACTAGTCAATCGTATTTTTGCATATTATAATTGTCGGTAAGGGAGGGTTCGCGCGATGGAATCATCGTTTATTTGGCTCGGCAACCACGCCGCGCTGGATTTTATGAATACGAAGCTGATCCGGAAAGGGCGGCTGTGTGACCTGCTCCGTTCCTTCGAGGACGTCGAAGCGTGGCTGAAGGAAGCCGGTTTTCTTCATCGGATCGAGGGGCTGGATGAACTGAACGACAGCGAGAAAGACGCCGTTCACGGCGAGACGCTGGAGGTGCGCAGCCTGCTTGAACGGGCGCTGCCGCATCTGACGGAAGGGGAGCGTATCGAGCCGGCATGGACCGAAGAAATAAACCGCCTGCTCCGCACCCGCCCAGGGTTCATTTATTTGCAGCCGGACGGCAAGTCCGTAAGAGCGGAGATGCATTACCCGGCCAGAAACATCGCAGGTTTATTTTTGGAGCTGGCCACCGGTTTGCTGACGGCACCCGATCCCGGCAAAATAAAAAAATGCAGCAATACGAAATGTATTCTGCATTTTTATGATAACAGCCGCAACGGCTCCCGCCGCTGGTGCGATGTCTCTCAGTGCGGGAACCGGGTCAAGGTGAACCTGCATTATCACCGGAAGAAAGCGGCGAAACGCGACTAAATGCTTGCCCATTTTTTTACTCGTCAGTCCGTGTTCCCGTGTTCCCGGCCGTCCGGATCCGCCGCTTCCGGAACGGCATCGAACTCGCCCGCAGGCGCGTGAATCCACCGGTGGAAGTAACGCTGATCATACAGCGCTTTGATCAGAATCATCAGGATTGGGGAGAGAATGACGCCGGCGACGCCGAAGATCGACAGCGATACGATCATGAACGCCAGCATCGTGAAGGCGGAGACGCCGAGCGTATCGCCCGTTATTTTCGGCTCCAGAAACTGCCGCGTCATGACGACGACGAGAAACAGCACGCTCAGCCAAATCGCCAGCGATGTTTGTCCGACGATAAACAGATAAATGATCCAGGGAATGAACACGGTTCCCACACCGAGCAGCGGCAGCACGTCGAAGATGGCCGACAGCAGCGAGATCGAGAAGGCGTTGTCGACGCGAAGCGCCAGCAGAGCGGCGAAGATGACGACGAACGTGATGGAAATCAGCTTGCCCTGCGCCTTCAGATAGCCCGCAATGCCGGAAAATACGTTCTCCTTCAGAAACCGGAACGCCGTCTTGAACGTTCGCGGCGTTTTCTCGCGGGCGGTTTTCTTCCAGTCGGCGATTTCCAGGCTTAGAAAATAAGCCAAAATCATGCCGACCACAAAATTCAGGACAAACGTCGAAAACGACATCAAATAACCGCCGAGCGACTTCAGGAACGAAGCGGCGAACCGCTGGCCCCAATCGGTGACGTAGGCGATGGCTTCGTTCAGCTTGTCCAGCACGCCGGGAGGCAGCGCTTTAATTTTTGTATCAAGCAGCGCCGAATTTTTCTGGAATTGTTCGGTAAACAGCTGCTGATAATAAGGAAGCTTCGCAGCGAGAGCGGTGATTTGCGCGGTCATGACATAGGCGGCCCCGAGCAGGGCGCCGACGATCACAAGCGTAAAGACCAGAACGGAGACGGCCGAGGCGATCGATTTCTTCATGCCGAGCCGGTTCAGCCATTTGGCGAGCGGTTCGATGCACATAAAGATGACAAACGAAAAGAAAATCGGCGTCGCAATCCGGTACAACCAGCTAAATGCCAGCATAATCAAATAAACGGTCAGCACGATCAGCGCAATATCGAACGCGGTGCGCCAATATTTCCGGTAGAAGGCAAGCATGACGGGTCCCCTTTACACGTATGTATCATATTACACCCAAGATTGTACACTATATCGAAGCTGTTAAAAAGAAAGAAGGCGCCTTACGCGTAGCCGTTTTCGATCGCCTTGTGCTACAATAAAGGGAGGCATGCGGAGGCTGAAGCGTTCCAGGGCTCGCAATAGGGGATCGAAACAGAGGGGTGGTTTGGGAAGCGACGATGGAAAATTTCCTGCTGTGGGGCTTTTATATTCTAACGTTTTATGCCTTTCTTCCCGGATTGGTCAGCCGTACATTCGGATTCCGCGTATTCAAAAAAGGCCGCGCGGCGCATGAAATCGCCTTGACGTTCGACGACGGGCCGGACCCGGAGTATACGCCGCAGCTGCTCGATTTGCTGAAACGCTACGACGCGAAAGGGACGTTTTTTGTCGTTGGCGTCCATGCGGAGCGCCATCCTGAGCTGCTGCGAAGAATGCACGAGGAAGGACATATCATCGGCATTCATAATTATGTGCACAAGACGAACTGGCTGATGCGTCCGGGAACGGTGAAGAAGCAAATCCACCGCACGGCGGATGTGATCAAGAAAGCGACGGGGGAACGTCCCGCATTTTACCGTCCTCCGTGGGGAATCGTTAATTTGTTCGATTTTTCGAATCTCGGGTATTTGCAAATTATTTTATGGTCGGCGCTGTTCGGAGACTGGCGCAAGCGAGTCGGAGCGGACCGGCTGCTAGCCAGGATGATGAAGAAGCTCCGGCCGGGCGAAGTGCTGCTGCTGCACGACTGCGGCGCGACGCTGGGGGCCGACAGGGAAGCTCCCGCCAACATGCTGGTGGCGCTGGCTTCGTTTATGGAAGAAGCGACAAGCCGCGGATTCCGCTTTGTGCATATCGAGGAAATGATCGAGCTGACCGACAAAAGCAAAGCGACGATGCATACGCTCGGCTGGTTCAAACGGCTGCTGATCGCCTGCTGGATGGGCTGGGAGCGGATTTTTCACGTCCTGTTCCGGATCAAGCCGACCGGCGAAGATCCGGTGCTTCATCACCGCATCATCAAGTATAAGGGCAAAACGCTGCACTTAAGCGATGGCGGAACAATCGCAAACAAGGATCCGGTGCTGGAGCTTCATTTTGACAATCATAAGCTTTTTCAAATCATGATGGATTCGCGGTCGGTTATGCATATCGCCATCCGGCTCATCCGGGAGGTCGAGAAGGAGCTTCCGCGGCTGGCGGCGCGAATCGCCGGACGGGAAGAATATGCGAAAATCAGGGGACTGTACGGCATCAGCATGATCAACCGGGGGGCGGAGCAGTTTGGCTTCAGCGTCCTGGAGCTGCCGCCCGGCCTGTTCGACAAGATGACGCGGCTGTACCTCGGCACTTTAATGAAGGTGCTGCATCCGTCAGGCAGGAAGCGGGTGCAGAAACGCGGGGATAAACTATCGCCGCGCATCATTGCGATGTCCATGGACCGCTTCCGGGAACGGTTCGGCGCCCCGCAGGTAAACTACCCTTGGCCGGCGTCGCAGTCGTTCGAGGAGCAGACGGAATCGCTGACGATCCCGCATTAAGGGCATGAAAAATTCATACGATAGGCAGCAAAAAAAGGGCGGCGCCGCATTCGGCGCCGCCCTTTTCAGGTGACGAAATCAGATCTTCATGACGCCGCCCATGCTGGCGTTTGTCACGAGGTGCGAGTAGCGGGCGAGGTAACCCTTCTTAACCTTCGGCTCGAAGCCTTTCCAGTCCGCCTTGCGAGCCGCAAACTCCTCGTCGCTGATGAGCAGGTTCATCGTCCGGTTGTTCAGGTCAAGCTCGATCAGATCGCCGTCCCGGACAAAGGCGATCGGGCCGCCTTCGGCCGCTTCCGGCGATACATGGCCGATGCTGATGCCGCGCGAGGCGCCGGAGAAGCGTCCGTCCGTAACAAGACCGACCTTCGCGCCGAGGCCCATACCGACGATTTGCGAGGTCGGGGCGAGCATTTCCGGCATGCCGGGACCGCCCTTCGGCCCTTCGTAGCGGATAACCACGACGTGGCCTTCCTTCACTTTGCCGCCGGCGATGCCGGCAAGCACATCGTCCTGCGAGTCGAAGCAGATGGCCGGGCCCTTCAGGTAGCCGCCGACCGATTTGTCGACCGCGCCGACTTTAATGATGGCGCCGCCCGGCGCCAGATTGCCGAACAGAACGGCAAGACCGCCGCGTTCGCTGTGCGGATTGTCGAGCGTATGAATGACTTCGGTGTTGCGGATTTCGCAGCCCGCCACGTTTTCGCGCAGCGTCCGGCCGGTGACGGTGATGCATTCGCCGTTCAGGGCGCCTTCCTTCTTGAACAGCTCGTTCAGCACGGCGCTGACGCCGCCCGCTTCTTGAACGTCCTCGATATGCCACTCGGAAGCCGGCGCGATCTTGGCCAGATGCGGCACGCGGGAGGCGATTTCATTGATCCGTTCGATCGGATACTCGATATCCGCCTCATGCGCAAGCGCCAGCGTATGGAGCACCGTGTTCGTGGAGCCGCCCATCGCCATGTCGAGCGCGAAGGCGTTGTCGATCGCATCCTTCGTGACAATATCGCGAGGCTTGATGCCGAGCTCGATCAGCTCCATGAGCTGGCGTGCGGATTGCTTGACGAAATCTCTGCGCTCCGGCGAAACGGCGAGAATGGTGCCGTTGCCCGGGAGCGCGAGGCCGAGCCCTTCGGCCAGGCAGTTCATCGAGTTGGCGGTAAACATGCCGGAGCAGGAGCCGCAGGTCGGGCAGCCGAACTGCTCGAGCTCCTGCAGGCCTTTGTCGTCGATTTTGCCCGCTTGGTAAGCACCGACGCCTTCGAAGACGCTGGAAAGCGAGATCGAACGGCCGTCGGACGTTTTGCCCGCCTTCATCGGGCCGCCGGAGACGAAGATCGTCGGAATGTTGACGCGCAGCGCGCCCATCATCATGCCCGGCGTAATTTTATCGCAGTTCGGGATGCATACCATGCCGTCGAACCAGTGCGCGTTGACGACCGTCTCGACGGAGTCGGCGATAATTTCGCGGCTGGCGAGCGAGTAGCGCATGCCGATATGGCCCATGGCGATGCCGTCGTCGATGCCGATCGTGTTAAATTCGAACGGCACGCCGCCCGCTTCGCGGATCGCTTCTTTTACGAGCTTTCCGAATTCCTGCAGGTGAACGTGTCCCGGGATAATATCAATATACGAGTTGCAAACCGCGATAAACGGTTTGTCGAAATCTTCTTCCTTCACGCCTGCGGCGCGCAGCAGACTGCGGTGAGGCGCGCGGTCGAAGCCTTTTTTAATCATGTCCGAACGCATTTTCTTTGTCGGCATGCCTGTCCCTCCCATGATAGATTCAATAAAATTTAGTCTATCATAACGCCGTCGAAATGGCTAGGCGGAAACGCTGCCCGGCAAGGACCGGCGCGGCTTTGCGACAGGCGGAGAAGCCACGTCCTGGGCAGACCTGCACGGCGGACCTGAGGAGCGGAATCGGGGAAGGCAGGAGAGGCGGCACGTCCCGATGACAGACGCCGGGATATAAAAAAGCTCCGCGCAGCGTCATCGCTGCACGGAGCTCTGGAGCGGAAGCGGTCGGACGATCCGGTTAACGCCTCCGAAGTTGGCCCGGCGTATGATTCGCCGGCTGCATCGGCGCGGCCGCCGTACGCTCAGCTTTCGCCGCTGCCGCCGCCTTTCTTGTCGCCCGTCTTCGTCTGCGTGTTCTGATTGCCGTGACCCTGCTGCTTGGCCAATGGGATCGCCTCCTTTGTTCGTTTCTGCCTATTGTGCTGCGCCGAGGCTGCGCTTATAAGTCGGAAGGCAAGGAAATAAATGCCGGAAGCCGCAGCGCAAAAAGACCTTGCGCCGGTTAAACCGGGCAAGGTCTCCTGGCGATCTTACATCGCCATCGGCTTGCGAGCCGAAAGCAGATGCTTGATCCGGTACATTTTCCATTTGGATACCGGCACCTGCTTGGATTCAGGGACATCCGGATCGAACAGGATGGCGCCGCCTTCCACCGTTGCGATTTTGCTCGCGTTCACATAGCAGTTCGAGCTTACTTTAACGAACTGGCCGCTTGTTATATAACCGCTCAGCTGATCGGCCGAAATTCTTTTCTTTATATTGTAGTTTCGTCCGTGAAAGCTGACCAGTCCGAGCCGGCCGACTTTAAAGTAGAGAATATCACGCTCGACCTCGAAATTCTCGTACACGTTCCGTTCATTCGCCGCAACATTCATCGTTTTAAGCTCCCCCTCGTCAGATGAATTTGTTAGCGCTTTCATTCTAACACAAAAGGGCTGAAAAGAAAACGGTCTTTTTGTGAAATGTTATAAAAAACATTGGCGAAACCGACAATTCGTCCGGAGATGCCGGAACTGATTTTCACCGATTGGAAAAGGCTGGGCCGCTTTCCGGTTTTCGTGTTACAGCCGGTCCGGCCGAATCCCATAAACGCGCCAGGCGATCGTCCCGGATCATAATATTGGAGCTTTCCTTTTTTTGCGGCAGCCGGAGCGTGAACATTGTCAGATTGCGGAAAACGGGCTAAGATGGAGTAAGCATAGGAGCATCAGGAACGGACATGCTTGCCGCGTTGGAAAGCTATTAATCGGAGGTTCCAAGGAGGATGGCCAATGCCGCAGAATCAAGGAGTTTTCCAGTTCAGCGCTCCGCCAACACGGCCGATCGCTGACGATGCTTTTGCCGCGTCGGACCGCACTTCGCTCTGGTGGCTGACAGGGGCTGGTTTTCTGATCAATGTCCGCGGAACGCTGCTCATGATCGACCCCGTCATTACGATGAAGACCGGCTCCGGGGACTTTTGCGAGCTTGGACATCGCATGCTGGTACCCCTGCCCATTACGGCCGATCGGGTCCCCCGGCTGGATGCCGTCCTGTATACGCATATCGACGACGATCATTTGGCGCCGCTCACGGCTCCCGCTTTGGCACATGCGGGCGGCTTGTACGGCGGTCCCGCGATCGCGGTACGGGAGCTGGTTCGCCTCGGAATTCCGGAGGAACGGACCCGGGCGCTGAGTATCGGTGAAACCTTCCGCGTCGGGCAGGCAGAAATTACGCTTACCCGTGCCGACCATTCGTGGCAGGAACAGGACCCGGCCAAGTTCGGCACGCCGTACGGGCCGGAGGACTGCTGCGGCTTCTTGATCCGCACGCCGGACGGGGTTATTTGGCATACGGGGGATTCCCGGCTGCTGCCCGAGCATCTGCAGATGAACGGAGTCGACGTGCTGCTGCTCGACGTTTCGAACGACCCGTATCATTTCGGTGCCGAGGCGGCGGTCATGCTCGCCAATCATTATGCGGACGCCGATCTGATCGCGCACCACTACGGAACCTACGACGCGCCGGAAGCGCTGCCTTTTAACGGAGATCCCTCGAAGCTCGCTCCGCGCATCGACGGTTCGGCGGACCGGCTTCACATTCTGGCTCCCGGTGAGCGCTTTACGCTTAACGGCGGCGGCTCGAAATGAACGGCCGGCCGCATCCAAGCTGGACACTAAGCTGACCGCTGAATGCTCGGACGTAAGTCAGTCTGCCGCGTTCGCAGCGTGCGGGCTGCGAAGCTCGAGCAGTCCCGTTCGATAGCCGCTCTTCAGCAGCCCGGAGGCGCCTTGCAGGCAGGGAAGATAATGGCCGGCCAGCACGGCGTCCGCTTCGACCGAGGCCAGCCGCTTCAGCGAACGAAGATATTCGTCCGGGCTGTAGTCGGCGGCGATGCGGGCGCCCAATTTAGCTTCGCCGTGCAGGCCGGCCATTAACGCATCCCCGGTGAACAGCACCGTTTGGCCGTCGATGGTCAGCCTGTACGCGACGGATCCGGACGAATGCCCGGGGACGTGCAGCACCTCGAACGCAAGCCCCGCAGCCTGGATGACGTCGCCGTCCTTCACTTTGCGGTCGACCCGGCACGGCACGAAGGTCTCTTCGTAGCAGTAAGGAATGACCCGTTCGTCGGCAAGCTCGATGCCCTCCGCGTCTCCCGGACCGGCTGCGATTTCCGCTCCTTTCGCGCGGAATGCATGGGCGTTGCCGCTGTGATCGAAATGCGAATGTGTCAGCAGCAGATGGCTGATCGGATACCCGGACAGCCCCCAGGCGGACAGGTTGCGCTGAATAACCTTGAGCTCGGCCTCGTTCGTCCCCGAATCGATCAAGACGACCGCTTCATCCCCCAGAATCGCGTATGCATTGGGATGAGTGCCGTAAGGCTGGCCGCATGCCAGAAATATACGTTTCAAGAGCTGCATCTGCATTATTCCTTTCCAGTCGGACCGTTATGGGGAAAAGTGTAAGCGACACAAGGCGCGATGACAAGACCTGGAACGCAAGTTATTGCGGCGACACGATTAAGGAGGCGGAACATGAATTTATTTGAACAAAGCAAGCAGGGGCGGCAGCTGCCTCCGAATTTTCATTGGATAAACGAGTCCGAAGAGTGGGGCTTCGACGAAACGGGTAAGCTTACTATCACCGCACCGCCGCTGGCGGATTTTTTTCGCGACCCGAAGGGAGACAGCGTGCGCAGCTCGGCGCCGTACGTGTATACCGTGCTAAAAGGCGACTTTACCGTCTGGACCCGCGCCGAAGCCGAAATGGTCGAAAATTTCGACTCCGCCTGCATCATGGTCATGGCCGGCGAAGACAACTGGGCCAAGCTATGCTTCGAATTTCCAAACCGCATTCCGACGATGGTCAGCGTCGTGACGAAGGGAACCTCGGACGACTGCAACTCGGAAAGAGTGAACGAGAAAAGGCCGTATTTGAGAGCGACCCGGTTCGGAGACTGCTTCGCTTTTTTCTACTCGCTGGACGGAGCATGGTGGAATTTGGTCCGATATTTCCGCTTGGAGGCTCCCGCGGAAATCCGGGTCGGCCTTGTCGCTCAGTCGCCTGCCGGAAACGGCTGCAAAACCGGGTTCGAGGGCTTTCATTATTCCCCCGTGCCGGTTACGGACTTGCGTTCGGGCGTGTAACCGTAAAGGTAAAATGGGGCAGGAACCGTACAGCTGGGCGCAGGAAGCGCCTGCAAGCTGCACCGGTTCCTTTTTTTATCCGGCCGGCCCGGGATGCTGATTCCGGGATATATGGCTGACAGCATCGCGAAAACAACTCAATCGTTGAATTTCGCAGGTGCGGAGAAGGGGAACGCGCATCGTCCGGCGAATACTTCCCAAAAACAAGGCAAGACCTTATGGATAGATGGAGGAGGAACCGCGCATGAAGACGATTGATTTGAGAAGCGATACGGTAACGAAGCCCACGCAGGAAATGAGAGACGCGATGGCCGGGGCGGAGGTGGGCGACGACGTCTACGGCGAAGATCCGACCGTCAACCGTCTGGAGGAGCTGTCCGCGCGAATGCTAGGGAAGGAAAGCGCGCTGCTAGTGACGTCGGGCACGCAGGGTAATCAGCTTGCCGTCATGAGCCATACGCGCCGCGGCGACGAAGTCATTTTGGAGCGTTCATCCCATATTTATCAGTTCGAGGTGGGCGGCATGGCCGTCTTGTCCGGGGTGCAGGCGGCACCTATCGACGGGATCGGTGGAAGGATGGATCCCTCCGCCGTTGAGAGCGCGATCCGCGGCGATAATATCCATTATCCGCGCACCTCCTTAATCTGCCTCGAAAACACCCATAACCGGAGCGGCGGTGCGGTACTTCCCCCGGAGCATATGAAGGAAGTCTGCGCCATCGCGCAAACGTACGGAATCATGACCCATCTCGACGGCGCCAGGCTGTTTAACGCAGCGACCGCGCTGGGCGTTCCCGTCTCCGAGCTCGCCGCTCCGTTCGATTCCGTGCAAATTTGTTTGAGCAAAGGGCTTGCCGCGCCTGTCGGCTCGATTCTCGCCGGAAGCCGTGAATTCATTCAAGCCGCGCGAAAATTCAGGAAGATGCTGGGCGGCGGCATGCGGCAGGCCGGCGTCATTGCGGCTGCCGGCATCGTGGCGCTCACCCGGATGACGGAGCGGCTGAAGGAGGACCATGACAACGCCCGGCTCCTGGCGCAAGGCTTGTCCGAAATTCCCGGACTTCGGATCGACATGGCTTCGGTGCAGACGAATATGGTATTCGGTGCGATCGCCGATCCGGGCAGGAATGCAGGGCAGCTGGCCGAATTTCTGGCGAACCGACATATTCGGATCAACGTCCTGGATGCCGGTCATTTCCGGCTCGTGACGCATAAGGATGTGGATTCCGGCGACATCGATAACGTCCTGGACGGCATGCGGCAATTTTTCGCCGAAAGCCAGGCTTATCCGGTAACCGGGAAGACCGTTTCATTTAAAGACAATTATTGAGACTGATTCAATCGTGCGGTAGCATGCTCGCTTACATCATGAGGGGAGAAGATGCACCTTGTACACCGTGCTGATTACAACGTTTTTGGAAGAGGAGCATGTGGAACGGATTCGGCAGACGCTGCCGGGTTTGCGCGTTCTGTACGATCCGGCTCTGCTTTATCCGCCGCGCTATAAAGGCGACCATACCGGTCCCGACGGGTGGACCCGCACGCCCGCGCAGGAGGCGCAATTTCGGCAATGGCTGGCCGAGGCGGATATTTTGTGGGATTTCGACCGTTATACCGCGCCTCGGCTGTCCGAGCTGGCGCCGAACCTGAAGTGGATCCAGGCGACGTTTTCCGGGGTCGGCGGCATGGTCCGGACGGCCGGGCTCGACCGGACGGACGTAACGGTTACCAACGCGGCCGGCATCCACGCCGTTCCGCTTGCCGAGCACTGCCTGCTGGCCATGCTGTATTTTACGAAAAATATTCCTTTTATTCAAAAGCAGCAGGCCGCCCGCCGATGGGAAAGGTACTGCGGCCGGGAGCTGCGCGGAAGCACCGTCGGCGTGATCGGACTAGGGGCGGTCGGACAGGAGGTGGCCCGCCTGTCGAAATCGATCGGCTTGAAGGTGATTGGCGTGAAGCGCAACGCGAATGCGGATCCCGCTTCCCTTCATGTGGATGAGCTGTACCCGCCGGGCGAGCTTCACTCGGTCCTGCCGCGCTGCGATTTTCTCGTGCTGATCTGCCCGCATACGCCGGAAACGGAAGGCATGATCGGCGAGCGCGAGCTGGCGCTGCTGCCCGCTGGAGCCGTGCTGATCAACATTGCCCGCGGGGCGGTGGTGGATGAGAAGGCGCTTATTGCGAGTCTGCGGACGGGCCGGCTGGGCGGAGCCGCCCTGGATGTAGCCCGGACCGAGCCGCTGCCGCCGGACAATCCGCTCTGGGAGATGGAGCATGTGCTGATCACGCCGCATTCCGCAAGCACGGCGGAACAGGAGAACCGGCGGCTGACCGATCTGTTTTGCGAGAACCTGAAGCGTTTTGCGGAGCAGCGGCCGCTGCTCAACGTGTACCGGGGCTGAACGGCCCGTTCGGTCGAAAATCAGAAGGAGGAGATACCATGAATGAACAGACGCTTGAATTGTTTCGCCAATTGACGGAAATGCCGGCCGCTTCGGGCTTCGAGGCCGATCTGCGCCGCTTCGTCCGTTCCAGGCTCGAGCCGGTCAGCGATGAAGTGGTCCAGGACCGCCTCGGCAGTATTTTCGGCATCCGGAAGGGGGCGGAGGACGGTCTCAAAATTATGGTAGCGGGCCATATGGACGAGGTCGGCTTCATGACAACGAGTATTACCGGCAACGGCATGATCCGCTTCAAGCCGCTCGGAGGCTGGTTCAGCCAGGTACTGCTGGCGCAGCGGGTCCAAATCGTCACGCCGAACGGTTCCGTACCCGGCGTCATTGGCTCGATCCCGCCGCATCTGCTCAGCGAGGCGGCACGCAGCAAGCCGGTCGATATCGACTCGATGTTCATCGATATCGGGGCGGACGACCGCGGGCATGCCGAGCGTCTCGGCGTTCGCCCGGGACTGCAGATCGTGCCGGTCTGCCCGTTCACGCCGCTTGCGGACGGGAAAAAAATGATGGCCAAAGCGTGGGACAACCGTTACGGCGTCGGCCTTGCCATCGAGCTGCTGCAGCAGCTGCACGGCAAGCAGCTGAGCAATACGATCGCGGCGGGCGCGACCGTTCAGGAGGAAGTGGGGCTGCGCGGCGCGGAGACAGCCGCCAGCCTCATCAAGCCGGACCTGGCTTTCGTGCTGGATGTCTCGCCGGCCAACGACACCAGCGGGGACCCGAACGCGTTCGGCCGGCTGGGCAAAGGCGCGCTGCTGCGCATTTTGGACCGCTCGATGATCCCGAACCCGAAGATGATCGATTACGTCAGGGATATCGCGGAGACGCACGACATCCCGTATCAATATTTCATTTCGCCGGGCGGCACGGACGCCGGCCGGATCCATTTATCCGGGATCGGCGTGCCTACGGCGGTAATCGGAATTGCGGGCCGGTATATCCACTCCGCCGCTTCCATCATTCATATCGACGATTACGCCGCGGCGAAAGAGCTGCTCGTTCGTCTCGTTCTCGAAACCGACCGCTCGGCGTTCGATTCGATCGTTTTCGACTAGGGCGATAGGGCCTGGCCGCGCATATCTTCAACGCGTTGTGAACACGAACCAACGTCAGGAAACAACGCAGATGGTTTGTGAGGTAAAGGTAGACGAGCCATATGAAGCATTAGGCTAGCCGGTCCAAGGGGCCGGCTTCCTGCTTTTTCTGGAGTTCATGCTGGTTGAGGTTTTTACGGAAAGTATTCCGTTTAGCAACGCAGCTTGCCGTTGAAAGCGAAGGGAATAAGAGCAGTGAGTGTTTGACCGGCTTGATATTAAAAAAGGGCTCTGCAACATCTCCAAACAATCTGCCAGCTGCTAAACCTCCTGCCGTACAAATACGAGTAAAGCCAGTCTTTTGTAACCGGGCAGCCTTCCAAGCAAAGGCCGAGGCTGTCTCTTAACAAAAGTCCGTTTTTAAATGAAGGCTTTATGTGCGGCTGGAAGAAAAAGAAGCGGACCGATCACAAAGGGCGGAAACTGAAAGTGGTTGCTGCGGCGAAGTTTTTGCGGGCCGGTTGTTTTTCGGCTTGAACGCGTTCCGTCCGGTTAGACGCTTGACATGTGCGCCGCCTTCCGCTGCAGCTGGCGAAACCGGCCATAGCTGACCAGGCGCCACGTGTAGATATTGACCACGATCATCGTCAAATACATGACAATCATCAGGTTGATGTCAGGGATGTGCGAGTGGGGAAGAAACACCGGATGCCGCTCAAACAGCCAGTTAATCCCAAGATAGCGGCGCAGAAACGGGATACCGATCAAAAAAAGGTACAGGAGCGGATTGCGTTGAAATTTCATCCTGCCGTTCCCTGCAGCCACAAAGTTCGTCGTGACGATGAGCGGAAGCGACAATAGGATCCCGAGCCCGGCGGGGAGCGCTACCTCCGTCCATGAAGCCCTTTGCGAAAATACATAGACGGCCCACGGAATTACGCCGAGCGCATGCACGTCCCCCAGCAGCAGGAACAGCCCTTTCCCCTTTAACGGCCGTGTGGTTTCCCATAATTGGATCGCCGCCGTGAGGACGACGCCCCATGTGATGAAAGTCGAAATCGTATTGAAGTTTTGCAGTGTCATTGTAACCCGCCTCCGGTTATTTTTGCGTGCTTGTTTATCACTTTAACATGCAGGGGTCATCTTGCCGTCCACCCGCAGTATAGAAATCGGAAGCAGATTATACATCCCGGGGATGACGACCGGCGCAGAACCGGAATGGTAAGATACCTTATAAATGGGCCTGATCTCCCGGAGGAAGTGGTTACACTGGATTTGTTCAATCGCATGATGAGCGGCCGCTTTATGCGGATTGTTTTAACCGTTGCGCTGGTTGTGCTTTATTCGCTGAATTTCGGAAACCGAGACGTGCCCGTCATCGCCGGTGCGGTGCTGATTCTGGTTTCTTATCTGATGCTTCTGTGGGCACCGAACGAATGGCTGACCCAACGAAAGCTTGTTTTTTTGTCAGGCTGGATCCTGGGGATGAGTATAATCGCTCACTACGCTTACGGAGCGCCGAGCCAGCATTTGCTGTGGCCTCTCGTATACATTCTGGCGGCCTCCCTTAACGAAAACAGACGGCTCACCAACGTTCTCGCCGTATTGGCTATCCTGACCGCGCTTGTCACGAATTACGCCTATCCGCTGCCCTTCGGCTTGCTCCTGAGCCTGGCGGCCGTATTTGTCGGCATCCGCATTCGTTGGCTTCGCCAGCTGTCCTATGAACGAAATCAGCGGCATTTGAGCGAGCTGAACCGGGCTCATCAAGCGCTTCAGGAAGCGACGGTCGATTCCATGCGCTATGCGGCCATGGAGGAGAGGACCCGGCTCGCCCGCGAGATTCACGATGGACTCGGCCACCAGCTGACGTCCATGATTGTGCAATTGCAAGCCCTTCAGATTTTACTGGCCGACGCTCCTGGAAACGTCACCCGAAAGGTGGACCAGCTGCTCGGCATCTCCCGCCGGCTGATCGGGGAGGTCCGCACCGCCGTCAAGGAGTGGTCGGAGGATGAGACGGGACTCGGCCTCGTTGCGTTAAAGGGGCTGGTTTCCCAGGCGCAGGGACGTTCGTCTATCCCCATTTATTTTCTGCAGGAATCGGAGGTTTCGGAGTGGCCGCTGGACACGAGCTCGGCCCTTTACCGGATTTTGCAGGAATCGATCACCAACGCGCTTCGCCATTCGGAAGCGAAATCGGTGACAATACGCATTCGGGAAACCGGGGATTGGGTTGTGCTGACCGTGAGCGATGACGGCACCTTAACGGAAGGCGAGGAGGTCACGCCGGGATTCGGGTTAACCGGCATTCGGGAGCGGTGCCGCTTGCTTGGGGGGACATTCCGATTCGCTGTGCGCCGGCCTCACGGTTTCGAAATGGAGGCGGCGATTCCGCTGTCGCCGGCCCGGGAAGAATCGGAAATAGGGGGCGTATCCCATGCCAAGCCATGAAAAAATTCGCATCGTGCTGGCCGAAGATCAGGCCCTCGTACGGGAAGGGCTGCGGTTGATTCTCGATGCCCAGCCGGATCTTGAGGTCGTCGCCGAGGCGGTTGATGGCAGGAGCGCCGTATCGGCCGCCATGCGAACCCTGCCGGATGTCATTCTGATGGACATTCAGATGCCGGGCGGCACTGGCATCGAAGCGACCCGCGAAATCCTGAGCGCCTTGCCGCATACGAAAATCGTCCTGCTGACCACGTTCGATGTCCAGGCGTACGTCTTTGACGGCATTCGCGCCGGCGCCGTCGGCTATTTACTGAAGGACACCGATACGAGGGAGCTGCTCGACGGCATTCGGTGGGTATACGGAGGACAAGTCATTTACCGTACCGCAACTGCGAGCAAGGCGTTGGCCCAGATGATGGAAAGCAGGAGCGGACTGGAGCCCGCAGCGGGTCCCGATTTAATCGAGCCTTTAAGCGAACGCGAAATCGACGTTTTGCAGCAGATGGCGTACGGCCGCAAGAACCAGGAGATCGCGGACATTCTCCATGTATCGAACCCTACCGTGAAGACGCATGTTCACCGGATTCTGCAGAAACTGGGCGCTCTTGATCGAACGCAGGCGGTTGTCTTCGCTTTGCGTCAAGGCCTCGTTCAATAGAAGGATTATCCAAAAGCTGCCGAGCGGAGTAGAGGTCTTGAAGGAAAGGTTGCTTCATTCATAAAGGCCTGGCAAAGCTTATCGACAGAAGGAGCAGTTGCCGCGGCGCTGCTCCCTGATCGTTGATTTATCGTGCCCGTAGTTAGGTGTGTTCTTTTGTTTTTTCGGAATAATAACGGAAAGAAGTCGAATAAAAATAGAACGAAGCAGGTACAGGCACACATAGGCCGCCGCCCACATACAATGTAAAACAGTCTTGTCGTCCGGGGAAGCCTACTTGCTTGCCCGGTCATAACATCATGGGGGTGGCCGAAATATGCCCGGATTGTTCGCCACAATTGCTTTGTTCATCAAGCAGCTGACGCTTCTCGTATCTTACGTGAAAAACAACGCTTTTCCCCAGCCGCTGCAAGAGGAAGAAGAGCTCCGGCATCTGAAGCTGATGGCGGAGGGGAATCAGCAGTCCCGTAATTTATTGATCGAGCATAACCTGCGCCTTGTTGCGCATATCGTCAAAAAATTCGACAATACCGGCGAAGACCTCGAGGATCTGATCTCGATCGGCACGATCGGCCTGATCAAGGCGATCGAGAGCTTTCAGACCGGCAAAGGCACGAAGCTGGCGACGTTCGCCGCGCGCTGTATCGAGAACGAAATACTTATGCACCTTCGGTCGCTGAAGAAAACCCGCAAGGACGTGTCGCTGCACGATCCGATCGGGACGGATAAAGAGGGGAACGAGATTACCCTCATCGACATCCTCGGCACGGAAACCGACGAAGTCGTCGACAAGGTGCAGCTCAAAATCGAAAAATCAAAAATATATAAAAACTTGGATATCCTGGATGAACGTGAGAAGGAAGTCGTCGTCGGCCGGTTCGGGCTCGAGCACGGAGGGGAAGAGCGAACGCAGCGGGAGATTGCAAAGGAGCTCGGAATCAGCCGCTCCTACGTGTCGCGGATCGAGAAACGGGCTTTGATGAAGCTGTATCATGAGTTTTATAAAGCTAAAAAATGAGTATTTGTTTTCGAACTTCACGAATGATTGCGAGGTTACTCAGTTACAAAAGCAGTCGCCACAAAAAAGTTGGAGCGGAACTTTACGTCCGTCCAACTTTTTTATTTTGAGTGACTTATTTGGAAGCTCCTTTTTTATTTATTAGGATCGATAAGTGAATTGGATAGTGTAATTGTTGTTACTTTACCCTCTTTAACAATAAATGTAATTGAGGGGTGATAAAAACCCTCATCCCGTTTAGTTCCGGTAAGCCAGTAATTGACAACGTCATCCGTCATTTTATGGCTTTGAGCAATAGATGGATACGCAGCCAGGATATCTTTATCGCTGCTTCCAATGCCAATGTTCTTATCGGTTTTGAGACGGGATCCTTGGTTAAGCAATATGTCTACAACCCCGCCAACGGGCCCTGTTTCACCATTACGGTAAAAGCTAATGATGGTATGATCATGATCATAAAACCATCGGATGTTCGGGGTTCCGCCTCCTCCATTTATGATTTTTACCGGTTTTCCGAGAAGATTTTTGACTTGTTCCTGCGTATCTCCGATGTGTGTCCCGCCTATAGAGGTGTTATCTTTCGTTACAGGACCTGCACCAGCAGCATTCATATTATCAACAATCCTGGGATTTGGTCCTTTTGTAGCACTGGAGTTATTGCTTGAACAGCCGGCCATTAAAAGAAAAGTACACAAGATAACGGCAACTGCTTTTAACATGCTCATCATTCGCCTCCTCGATAATTTTCAATTATTATTGACATCCATTCCATAGGAAAAGTTGCATACTATTGGAAAAAAATCGCAATGCACAACCGAAGAGGTTATTATATCAGCGATGGAACCGATCCAACGCTTGGTTTCGTTTTTAGGCGATCCGCTCGAGGGGAGAATAGCGCAACTTTATGTTGGTCATTAACGTCTTTAATATGGGCATATTTGCAAACTTTTCCTGCGTCGTCTTTTTCTTGCCGCGGCGAGAAGGTTTCGCTATGCTGAAGATATTAACCAAGTTAAAAAAGGCAGGGAGCTACCATGGACTACGGTATGGAGTACGGGTCGGCATCCTCGTCTGTTCCGGCTACCGCGAAATCCGTTATTACGGCCCAGGGCTTAGTAAAGCGATACGGCGATTTTACGGCAGTAGACGGTGTCAGCTT
Organism: Paenibacillus humicola; assembly: GCF_028826105.1. Lineage (NCBI taxonomy): Bacteria > Bacillati > Bacillota > Bacilli > Caryophanales > Paenibacillaceae > Paenibacillus > Paenibacillus humicola. The sequence continues at coordinate 4,079,547 of NZ_JAQGPL010000001.1, read as the reverse complement.
CGAGGTGAAGCAGGGCGAAGTATTCGGTCTGCTCGGACCGAACGGAGCTGGGAAAACGACGACAATGGAAATGATCGAGGGCTTGCGCAGGCCCGACGGAGGCTCCGCCAAGGTGGCCGGCTTCGATACGCTGGGGCAGCTCGATAAGGTGAAAGCGGTGATCGGTGTTCAGCTTCAATCGACTTCGCTGTTCGACCTGCTGACGGTGAAAGAAATTACCGAGATGTACGCGAGCTTTTACAAAAGCTCTGTTCCCATCGAGCCTCTCCTTGACAGCATGATTCTACGGGAAAAACTGAACGGACGAGTCAAGGGACTGTCAGGCGGCCAAAAGCAGCGACTCGCCATCGCGCTCGCCCTCGTGAACGATCCGCTCGTGCTTTTCCTGGACGAACCGACGACGGGACTCGATCCGCAGGCGCGAAGGACGCTGTGGGATATCATTCTGCGGCTAAAGAACGAAGGAAAAACGATTATCTTATCTACGCACTACATGGATGAAGCGTATATCCTGTGCGACCGCATCTGTCTCATGGACCGGGGACAAATCATCGCCCTCGATACGCCTCAAAACCTTATTCGCAGCCTGTCCTCCGAGAACGCCATCGAATTCCGCGTCCCGGATTGGGACGAGCGAAGCCCGGGCGAGCAGGCCCGGCTGAAATCGTTTCTTTCGTCGGTGGAGCATATCTCCAGCATGGAGGAGCGCAAAAACATGTTCATCCTTTATACCGACAATCTCCAGGCGTCTCTTACCGGACTGATCCAACAAGCCGACGCCGAGGGGCTGCGGCTGACGGACCTGAGCACCCGCACCGCCACGCTTGAAGATGTGTTCATCCATATGACGGGAAGGAGCCTCAGGGAACAATGAAAGCCTATTTCAAGCTCACGCTGGCACAGCTTCGCCTTTTTTCGAGAAACCGGCAGGTGCTGTTCTTTTCTCTGATATTTCCTATCCTCCTGATGGCCGCTCTCGGCTCCTTTCTCGGGAATGGTAATTCAGTCAATCTGAACGGTGTCGTCATTGATCAAGACCATAGTGAGGCTTCGAAGAAGGTTGTCGAAGCCTTTCGAGATCAGAAGACGCTGAAGCTGGATGCGGCTCCATCGGAGCAGGAAGCGCTGGAAGAGCTGAAGCGGGGCGACGAACAGCTGGTCGTCGTTGTTCCTGAGGGATATAGCGAGCAGCTGCAGGCGGGCGGCGGAAGCCCGGCCAAGCTTAAGGTCTATTACGACGAAAAAAATATGGCTGTCTCCCAGCTCGGAATCACCTTCGTGAACGGGGTCGCCGACGGCATCAGCAAGTCGATCGTCCATTATGTTCCGGCCGTTACGGTCGATGCTGAGCCGCTTCAATCTCTTGGTCTTCGTTACATCGATTTCCTCGTGCCGGGTATTGTTGCCATGATGATTATGTCCAACAACCTGAACGGCGTGGCCGGACAAATCGCCTCCTGGCGCGAACGCGGCGTCCTCCGCCGCATGCAAAGCACGACGCTCAAGGCGCGCACGTTCATTGCCGCGCAAATTACGGCCCGTTTGCTGCTAAACGGAACGCAGGCGGTAATCGTTCTGCTGGTCGCCCGGCTCATGTTTAAAGTAAAGGTTACGGGGTCTTGGCCGCTTCTGCTGCTGCTGGTCATTCTGGGGACGCTCGTCTTCATGTCGATCGGCTTCATCATCGCCGGTCTGGCGAAGACGCCGGAGAGCGCCGGGCCGATTGCGGGGCTCATTTCGTTCCCGCTTATGTTTCTCGGGAACGTGTTTTTCCCGGTGAAGAACATGCCTTCGTTCCTTCAACCGTTCGTCAAGTCGCTGCCGATCACGCATCTGTCGGACTCGCTGCGCGAAGTGATGAACGTCGGCACCGGATTCGGCGGCTTGTGGGGAAATGTGCTCCTGCTTGCCGCTTGGGCCGTCGCGGCGTTCACGGTCGCTAGCTTTACGTTCAAATGGGAGTAAAGGAGCACCGCAAAATGAGACGATGAAATGACAGCGATTGACCGAAGAAGTCAAGCCGTATGAGAGGCCGCTTTCCGTGGAGAGCGGCTTATTGTGCTTCGGTTGGGACGCCTCTTGGCAGAGCCCGGCTTATGAAATCTCCGAGAACGATTTTGAAATCGCGGCTGAAAACAGCAGGATTACGATAGACTAACGGATGCGCTTAAACGATCGTCTGAGTGAAGGAGGATGGAAAACACTCGAATCCTCGAATTGGATAGTATGATAACCGGTTGACATCTTTTATGTTAACCGGTTATCATATAAAGCGGCCAAGGCTGAAATAGCCGGAACGAAAGCTTATAATGGGTTAAAAAAACAAGGTGGTTGTACCATGCCCAAGCTAAAAGATGTGGCGGAGAAGGCGGGGCTGTCCGTTACCACGGTTTCCCGCGTGCTCAACAACCGGGGATACATCAGCCGGGAGACAAGGGATAAGGTATATCGGGTCATGAAAGAGCTGAATTACCAGCCGAACGAGATGGCTCGCGCATTGTTTCGCAAAAAATCGAATATGATCGGTCTCATTATACCTGCGGTATCCCATCCTTTTTTTGGGGAGCTGGCTTATCAGCTGGAGTATTACGCCGATCAATGCGGATATAAGCTGCTGCTCTGCAATTCCAACCGCGATATCGCCAAGGAACACAAGTATATTGACATGCTCAAGAAGAACCAGGTGGACGCCATCATTATGGGCAGCTCGGTATTGAATGTCGAACACTATCTTCATTTGGAGTTGCCGATCGTATCGTTCGACCGTTCCATAGCCGGAAATATTCCGATCGTCACTTCCGACAATTTGCTGGGCGGCAAGCTCGCGACGCAGCTACTGCTCGACAAAGGGTGCAGGAAACCCGTATTCGTGTACCGCGGAGTCGGCGGTCCGCATCATCAGGCTTTACTGGCGAACGGAAGAGCGCAGGGATATGAAGCAGTGATGAAAGCGGCCGGAATCGAACCTGATCTCTTGCAGCTGAAAGCATCCGCCGAAGACGATAGCGAGGAAATACCGGAAATGATTCATTTCTTTCAACAGCGGCCGGAAGTGGATGGCGTTTTCGCCAGCAGCGATTTGGTCGCCGCAGAAGTCATTCAAGCCTGCAGCCGGCTTAGGAAGCGTATTCCGGATGATATGAAAATTGTCGGCTATGACGATGTAAGGATTGCATCCTTGCTATCGCCGCAGCTTAGTACTGTCAGGCAGCCGATTCGCGAAATGTGCGAATGCACCCTTCAATTGGTCGCCAAGCTGCTCGAAGAGGAAGAAGTCCCCAAGATCAATACTTTTCCGGTCACTTTGATTGAAAGGGAAACGACTTGACAAGAAAGGAAATTCAGAGATGACAAACAACACGAATTCGCTGCCGCGGAGCCTCCCGGAAGAGCAAGGCATTTCTTCCGCTTCCCTGCTGACTTTCCTGGAGGAGATCGAGCGGCGACAGCTCGAACTCCACGGTTTGATGATTCTGCGTCATGGTCATATCGTTGCCGAGGGCTGGTGGAAGCCCTATCGGCCCCAGATTCCGCATGCCGTTTATTCCATCACCAAGAGCTTTACTTCGATTGCGGCGGGATTTGCCGTTCAGGAGGGCTTGATCGCCGTAAAGGACCGCGTGCTGACATATTTTCCCGAGATGAATACGCATGAGCTTAAGGAGAACATGCGAGACTTAACAATCAGGAACCTTCTGACCATGACGACCGGCCATCAAACGGATACGGCCAGATTCGGGGTCACGCCGGATTTTTTGAACCATGCTGCGGAAGTGCGGGTTGGCGACCGGTACGACGGCGATTATGTGCGAGGCTTTCTAGAGCTTCCCCTCCAAAAGGCCCCGGGCACCTGGTTCCTTTATAACAGCGGGGCGAGTCATCTGCTGGGCGCCATAGTGGAGCGCGTGACGGGCGTCCGTCTGGTCGATTATTTGCAGCCCCGGCTGTATGAACCGCTGGGAATCGGAAAACCGTCATGGGATCGGGCACCTAACGGAGGAAATACGGGCGGGTGGGGACTGCGGCTGAAGACGGAAGATCTTGCGCGGTTCGGACAATTTCTCCTGAATAAAGGCGTATGGAACGGGGAGCGGCTCTTGCCGGCCGCTTGGATCGAAGAAGCGACCTCCTGCCAGGTTCCGAATGCGACCGAAACGGGCAATACCGATTGGATTCAAGGCTACGGCTATCAGTTTTGGAGATGCCGGCACAATGCTTACCGGGGAGACGGGGCATTCGGACAATATTGCATCGTGATGCCCGATCAAGATGCGGTAATCGCGATAAACGGCGGCCTGCAAGATATGCAAGGGGTGCTGGATGCGGTATGGGAGCATGTGCTGCCTGCCATGAAGGGACCGCAATTCGAAAGCGATCCTACCGAACAGGAAAAGCTTGTCCGAAAGCTGGGTTCCTTGGAGCTGGGCGATAAGTATTCCATGGGGAAATCCGTATGGACAGGAACGAAAACATACAGGCTCCATGAAAATGAGCAGGGCCTGAAGCGGATCTCGCTCACGTTTGCAGATGACCGCTGTGTATTTGAATGGCTGGACGGCCATGGCGCGCACAGCCTGGCATGCGGCTTGGATAACTGGATCACGGCAAATCGGTCCGGCAAATCGGTCGCGGTCAAAGGAGGATGGCGGGATGCGGAAACTTTCGCGATGTACGTCTACCAGGTCGATTCCCCGCACCATGACCGTTTAACGTTTCGCTTTAACGAGGATACCGTAACCGTTCAACACAGTCATTTAAATTTCGCCGACGTGAAACACGAGTTTATCGGCGCTGCGGTTAAGGACTCTTCGGTATAAGTCTATCTAAGATTAACGTGCACGGCAGGAAGCCAAATTATACCCTATAACCCCATTCCTGTGCGATGTTCGGCAAGAGCAAACGGGCAAATGCTTGATTTCGGGTATCCGCTGTCCGACCGTCTATAAACGTGAAATATCTCAGGCGCCTGCGGGCGCCTCTTTTGGCGATACTTGGAACGGTGGTTTTACGGAAAAAGCGCTGTCGAAAGCTTATAATAAAACGGGGTCGGTTCTTTAATCAGACGGAAAAATGTAAAGGGGAAGCGGTTATGATGAACGAAATCAACCGGAATTCGCTCGTCTTCAAATTTTCGTTTCGAATCGCGTTAATACTGGCCGTTCTACTCACCGTTCTCATCACGAGTAATATCTATTCCTTTAATGTCGTCAAAGCGAATTTGATCCGCAATGCAAATTATACGATGGCCATTCACATCAACAATATCCAGAATGTCCTGAAAACAGCCTCGAAGGATTTAAACGAAATATTCGAGAATAGTTTGGAAACGATTTCGATTTACCCGGAATTAAACGCGAATCAGCAATATTTTGAAACCTTGAAGCTGAGGGACGATTTGGCCGGCAAGCTTTCAAGCAACGATAACCTGGATCTGCTGTTTGTCGCGATACACCATTCCGATTTGATCCTGGCCGAATTTAGTAAACGGCTTCCGACCAGCGAAAAATTGGCGCTGAATGACGCCATTCAAAAGGGAAAGTTGACGCCCTCAAAGGCGTCGGGTTCCAGATGGACGGTTGTTCGAACAAAGGGGAATTCGTACCTGGCCCAGATTTATCGGACGCCCAGTATGACATTCGGCGTATTGATCAAAGCCGATACGCTGATGGCGGCCGTCAAGTCGGCAGCCGACAAGCAAAATCAATATGTTTTGCTGGACTATGGAGGAAACCTGATTTACGCCTCCGATCCTTCCTTTGTACGGAACGAATTGCCGGTTCATTTGCAGCGTCCTGTCGAAAAACAAAGGGGAAAGTACGTCATTTCGGAGAAAATCCCCGAGTTTGGCGGGTTGGCGAACATTATCGAAACGAAAGGCATGTTCTCGGGACTGGCGTTTATCCAATGGCTCATTATCGCGCTCGGCGTGGTCTCCCTGTTCATCGTTCCGACCGCTTTATGGCGGCTTTCGCGCGAAATTATCATTCCCGTTCTAGCGCTTGTTAAAGCGACGAAGGAGGTGGAGAAAGGGAACTGGGACTACCGGATGCCGAAGGCGCCGGCGTCGTTAGAATTCACCAAATTATACAATTCCTTCTCTTCCATGGTTCAGGAAATCAAAACGCTGAAAATTCATTCGTACGAAGAAAAATTGGAGCGAAACAAAGCGGAGCTGAAATATTTGCAAATGCAGATCAAGCCGCATTTTTATCTGAATGCGATCACAACGATTTCAAGCTTGACCTACCAGGACAAAAATGAAGAAATCCGGAAACTGATCCATCACTTGTCGAAATATTTACGATATATGTTCAAAGGCGGATTGGTGAACGTCACCCTCCAGGAAGAAATCGAGCATGTGAAAAACTACATTCACCTGCAAGAGATTAAATTTCCGAATCAAATTTTTTATGCGATGGATATTGACCGGAGATTGGAACAGCAGCAGCTGCCGCAATTTTTGATCCAAACCTTCGTTGAAAATATTTTCAAGCATGCATGGTCGGATGGAAAAATGCTGTCGATCTTCATTCAAGCGACCCTCTCGGCGGATCATGAAGGTTCTTGGATCAAATTGCGGATTGAGGACAACGGCGAAGGTTTTCCGAAGGAAATCATGAACGAAGTCAATGCCGATGCTGTAACTGAGCGAGCGTCGAGCGACCAGATCGGCATTCAAAATATTAAGAAAACGCTGAGGTTATTATATAAGAAAGACGGTTTATTAAAGCTGTCTAACGACGAACCGTCCGGAGCCCGGGTGGAAATCTTGATTCCCATGTCGCACGATCTGCGGGAGGAACAACATGCAGTGTCTGTTAATCGATGACGATATCCCGACGGTGGAGGTATTGCGGGATTTTATCGACTGGAACGGTCTCGGAATCGATCATGTATACACCGCCCATAATTTTGCGGACGCCAAAGCGCTCGTGGAGCGGCATGCACCGGACATCGTCATTTGCGATATCGAGATGCCGAAAGGGTCGGGGATCGACATGATCAAATGGGTGAGGGAAAACCATTATGATTGCGCATTCCTGTTCTTTACCTGTCATGAAAGCTTTGAATTCGCTTCCACCGCGATCGCCTACGATACCGATGCCTATTTGATCAAACCGTTTGACAAACTCAAGATTGAATCGGTGCTGCGCAAGACGGTGCATTCGCTCATCAATCAAAACAAATTACAGCAATACCAGCAGTTTGGGGAGCGGTGGTTAAAAAACAAAGGGGTCGTCGAACAAAGCTTTTGGCGGGATCTCTTATTTTCCGCAATCTCCCCTCGTCCGGATTTGATCGAAGGCGAAATTCAGAAAAGAGATCTGACCTTGAATGCCGGGGATAATTATTATTTGGTCTTGGCAAGCATCTCGAAATCCGAAATCGAAGTCGCCTGGAGCGAAAGTGTATTCAAGTATGTGTTCGCCAATCTGACATCGGAAATTTTGCTCGGGGACCCGAATCCCGTACAGGTAATCAGTTATATGCACGAAAACCGGTTTTGCAACGCTGCCGTTCTTCCCGGGCATATCGCGGCCGACGAGATCCATCGCAGCTGCCGCATGCTGATCCGGTACTGCCGGGAGTTTTTCCGGTGTGCGGCGACCTGCTATGTAAGCGAGAGCATGACGATGGACAGTCTGGCGCAGACGAGAGAACGATTGGAAGCGCTCGATTTGAAAAATATGATGTACCGCGGAAAGGTTCATTCCCAGCACGATTCTCTGGAGTGCCCGCCGGGGGAGTTTTTCAAGCTTGATGCGAACGAATTGGAACAGTGGTTTATCGAGGGCGAGAAAATCAAAATCGTGAACAGGCTAAGGGATGAGCTGGAGGGTTTGATTTCCGGCAACAAGCTGGATGCGGCGGCCCTGCACGCCGTTCAACAGGATTTTACGCAGATTGTGTATGCCGTTTTAGCCAAAAACAAAATTTACGCGCACCAGCTTTTTGCCGATCCCGTCTCCTCCATGATGTTTAAAAAATCGGAACAAAGCGTCCTGGATTTGATGAAGTGGGCGGCTTATATCACCGACAAAACCGTCGATTATTTATGGGAAATCAAACAATCCGAAAGCGTTGTCGAGAAAGTGAAAGCCTTTATTCATGAAAATTATGCGCAAAATTTGAACCGGGACAGCATTGCGGCCACCGTTTATTTAACGCCGGACTACGTCGCTAAATTGTTTAGACGCGAAACCGGCATGCCGATCAAAGATTATTTGAATGAATACCGGATTCGGGCGGCCAAAGAGCTGCTCCTGCAAAGCAATGAAAGCGTGGCGGGCGTTGCGCTGCTTACCGGGTTTGACAGCATCTCCTATTTTTCCACGGTGTTCAAGAAAATAACCGGCGAAACGCCTCATGCCTTTCGAACGAAAACCAAGCGTTGAACCGTAAGCCTCCTTATTGCGGATTTCCGAAAAAACGCTGCGGATTTTTTAAAGAGAGAGCGGGCGGCGATCGCTTAAACTAAGGAAGCAGGCAAACAAAAAAGGGGAGGCAACAAGGTGAGAAAGACGACAAGAAGAACGGCATTCATTCTATTCACCGTACTTTGCATCGGCGTGCTGGCGGCTTGCGGCAAAGGGGCGGGCAATACCGGCGCGAATACGGGAGGGACGGATTCGGAGGGATCGGGCGCAAAACCGGAAAAAATCGTTTTTGCGATGCCGTCGTTCAATAATATTCCGGACGATCTCAGCAAAGTAACCGATGCCATCAACCAAATCACGACGAAAAAAATTAACGTCCAGGTCGATTTTAAAGTGTACGGCATTACGGATTATGCGCAAAAAGTCAATTTGGCCCTTCAAGGCGGGGAACAGATGGACGTTTTCTTAAGCCGCGATCAGTTTGCTTCTTATTTGTCCAAGGACCAGCTCTATCCGATCGAGGATTTGCTGGACAAATACGGACAGGATACGAAGAAGATTCTGGACAGCGACTTCGGACCGGAGCTGCTCAAAACCTCGACGTATAACGGTCATATTTACGGGATCCCCGCGAACAAAGGGATGTCCCTTCCAACGAACTTTGTGTATGACGCGGATGTGTTAAAGGAGCTCGGCTTTACGGCTGACGGCATTCACTCCGTTAACGATCTGCCCAAAATTTTCGATGCCCTGAAGAAAAAGCATCCCGATATGGTTCCGTTCGGTCCTGTCAATGTGAATCCGAGCGATACCAGCCTCATGAATTTGTTGAAGGGTACGAATGGAATCGATTATTTAACGGATGCATCCGGGGTCGGCGTCGTCGTCGGGGACAGCGGCAAAGTGGTCAACCTGTACGATACCGACATTTTCAAAAACGGCGTGAAGATGATGCGGGATTGGTACAATAAAGGTTACCTGCAAAAGGATGCGGCGACAACGTCCATTAACATGTCGGAATTGATCTCCTCGGGCAGCGGCTTTTCCTACCTGGCCGGTTACGGAGGAATGGAAGCCAACAAGGCGATCAGCGCGCAGACCGGAAAAAATATTGAAATGAAACGGATCGCTCCGTTCTATTTCGACACTTCCGCGGCGAACAGACTCGTATGGGTCATCTCCGGAGCGACGAAAGCGCCGGATGCTTCCATGAAATTCCTGAACCTGGTGTATACGGATAAAGATCTGTTAAACACGCTGCTGTACGGCATCGAAGGCGAGGACTATGTAAAGGTCGACGAGCACCACGTCAAATATCCGGACGGCTTAACGGCGGCCACGGTTCCTTACACGGCTCAGCTGTCCTCCGGCATTCTCGGTTCCGAGTCGCTGCAGTACCAGCTTGAAGGCGTGAACTGGGACGATATCGAGCTGAAAATTAAAGAAAACAAAGAATCGAAAAAATCGCCGTATTTCGGATTTATTTTTGATCCGAGCTCGGTGAAGACGGAATCCAGCGCCGTCAGCAACGTCATTTCGCAGTATCTCCCCGGTTTGGTTACCGGTTCTCTGGATCCCGATACGACCATTCCGAAGTTTGTGAAAGCGCTGAACGATGCGGGAGCGCAAACCATTATTCAAAAGAAGCAGGAGCAATTGGACAAATGGCTTGCGGAACAGCATAAATAAAGAATGCGCGTCTAAAATGGAGCTTGCAAAAGCTCCATTTTAGACCTAAAGGAGAAAGGTTCGACAATGCCGTTGAAAAGACGAACGAAAGCGGGCAATACACTGCCGCTGTTACTGGTCGCCGCTCCCGGTCTGCTGTATCTTCTCATCAACAATTACATTCCGATGCTTGGAATTTTTATCGCGTTTAAAGATATCAATTTCGTCAAGGGAATTTTTGGAAGCGATTGGGTCGGGTTCGACAACTTCAAGTTTCTGTTCAAAACCACCGATGCGTTTATCATGACAAGAAACACCCTGCTGTACAATCTCGCCTTTATCGTCATCGGTACCGTTTGTTCCCTGTTTATCGCCATCCTGATGTCGGAGCTGCTGGGCAAAACGTACGCGAAGCTGTTCCAGTCCGGCCTGGTGCTGCCGAACCTGATTTCGATGGTTATCGTTTCCTATTTGGTGTTTGCATTCCTGAACGCGGACAGCGGATTCGTCAATCATTCCATTTTGAGGCCCCTCGGCCTAACGGAATTAAACTGGTATTCGGAGCCCAAGTATTGGCCCTTCATCCTGGTGATCGTCGAGCTGTGGAAAAGCGCGGGATTCGGTTCCATCGTCTATTTCGCTTTCATTGCCGGCATCGATAAAAGCATCTATGAAGCGGCGAAGATCGACGGCGCCGGGAAGCTCAAGCAAATTTTCGGGATTACGCTGCCGATGCTGACGCCGACCATTATTTTGCTTGGACTGCTCGCGGTCGGCCGGATTTTCAATTCCGATTTCGGCCTGTTCTACCAAGTGCCGATGAATTCGGGCGCCCTGTACAGTACGACGCAAACGATCGACACGTACGTCTACCGGGCGCTGATCCAGCTGAACGATGTCGGCATGTCCGCGGCAGCCGGGCTGTATCAGTCCGTTGTCGGATTTATTCTCGTCATTGTCGCGAATGCGATTGTCCGGAAAGTCAACGCCGACAACGCGCTGTTCTAGGAGGAAAATCATGATCATTCAAACTGCCGGAGAGCGCGCGTTCAGAACCTTCTCCGCAGCCGTTATGTCGCTTGTCACCCTTACGGCCTTTTTGCCGTTCATCCTGATTCTCGTATCTTCTTTCACGGACGAGAAAATCCTGGTCTCGAAAGGATTCGGGTTTTTTCCGGAGAAGCTGAGCGTGGACGCCTATATTTACATGTTCGGCAATATCACGACCTTTGCAAGGGCGTACGGCGTTTCCATTTTCGTCACGTGCGTGGGGACCGCGTTAAGTCTGCTTATCACGACCATGCTCGCCTATCCGATGTCGAGAGGGGATTTTAAGTACCGCAATGTCCTGGCGTTTGCGGTGTTCTTCACGATGCTGTTCAGGGGAGGCGTCGTACCTTCTTATATCATGTGGTCGAAATATTTTTCGATCAAGGATACGCTGTCGGCCCTGATTTTTCCGAACTATTTGATGAACGGCTTTAATGTTTTGCTCGTCCGCAATTACTTTAAACACAGCGTTCCGTTCGACTTGGTCGAATCGGCGCAGCTGGACGGAGCTTCGGAGATCAAGATCTATTATAAAATCATGCTGCCGCTTTCCATACCGGTCATGGCTACAATCGGCTTGTTTACGGCCTTGATGTATTGGAACGACTGGATCAATGCCTTGTATTACATTTCAAAGCCGCAGTATTACGGTATCCAAAATCTATTGATCCGGCTGATGAACAACATCCAATATTTGAAGTCCAGCGAAGCAAGCAGCATGCTGGGCTCCAACGTGATGGAGCTTCCCAGCAATGCGGTGCGAATGGCGATGGCGGTGGCCGGCGTGCTGCCGATCGTGATCGTGCTGCCGTTCCTTCAGAAATATTTGACCAAAGGCGTGGTTATCGGCGCTGTAAAAGGATAACCGGGCGGGACAAGTCTGCAAATGGATCTGTTGAAGGAGATGTTTTGATGGCCAGATCAGAACTTGAGCGAGTGACGCCGGAATCCGTCGGAATTCCGAGTGCGACGATTGACAAGCTGCTTACCGCGCTCGAGCATTCGGGAACCGAAATGCACGGAATCATGATTATCCGGCACGGCAAAGTAGCCGCCGAAGGCTGGTGGAGTCCGTATGCGCCAGGCATGATGCACAGCCTGCACTCCCTCACGAAAACCTATGCCGCGACCGCCGTATGCCTCGCTATTGACGAAGGCTTGGTCAGGCTGGATGACCGGCTGATCGATCTATTCCGGGAAGAGGCGCCGTCCGAAATCAGCGAAAATTTGAAGCTGCTGACGGTCAGAGACGTATTGTGCATGGGATGCGGTATGGAAGCCATGCCGTCGCCAAGCGAAGATTGGATCCGGGACTTTTTGGCAACGCCGGTTGTCCATAAGCCGGGAACGGCTTTTATGTACAACAGCGCCGGATCGAATATGCTCGGTGCGATCGTGAGGAAAGTTTCCGGAGTCGGGCTCCATCAATTTCTGAAGCCCCGATTGTTCGATAAGATCGGCATTGACGGCGACCGGTTCAAATGGCTGTGCTTGCCGGACGGCCTGGAAGCGGGAGGAGGAGGAGGCTTCGCGACGACCGAGGACAATGCGCGGCTGATGATGCTCTATTTGCAAAACGGCGTCTGGGACGGCGAGCGGGTTCTTTCGGAGGAACTCGTGCATATGGCGACCACTCTGCAAAATTCGACGTCCGCGAACTTGAACGGAATCCCGGATTGCCGGCTCGGCTACGGGTTTCAAATGTGGATGTGCCGGCCTGCCGGAGCTTACCGGGCCGATGGAGCCATGGGGCAATATTCCCTTGTATTTCCGGATCTGGATATGGTCGTTTCCTTGAACGAAACGGCCAGGTACCCGGAATCCGTGCAGCAGGTACTCGATATCGTCTACTGTGTGCTGCTTCCGGAAACGGCAAGCGGCCCTTTGCCCGAAAATCCGGTTTCCTGCCGGGCGCTGCGGCGCCGCTTGCAGTCGCTGGCTGTCGCCCGCTGCCCGTATTCGCCTTATTCCCCGCTAACCGGGCACATCAGCGGCAAGCGGTTTACCGTAGCCGAAGGCGATATCCCTTTTATGGCCGAATACGCTGCGATGACCGGGCATCGAAACGGGACGGCAGCTTCCTTTTGCCTTGTCTTCGAGCCGGACCGCTGTTTGCTGGAAATCGCCGTAGGCGCCGACCGCTTCCGCATCGAAGCGGGCATGGACGGCAATGACGCCATGAACCGGATCGATATCGGGCAGCCTTTTCAGAAAGTGGCTGCCGCGGGCTGGTGGGAAAACGACAACAGCTTTCGGATACAGTTCAGATGGGTGGAAACCTGCATCGTAAAAACGGTAAAATTCAGTTTTAATCTGAATGAAGCGGACATCGTCACGGAAAAACGGAAAATAGGCGTTTTCGATGAGGAGCCTGTCTGGGCCAAGGCTTCAATGATATGAATATCGGATTCACACCGTTAAAGCCGGAATGCCGGCTTTATTTTTTTTGTCTGCTTTTAAAGCGCAATCTTGCAGCATCTATTCTTTGCCCGGTTGACGCTCGGTAACGGGAATCGTAACCTAAGAAATGGAAAGTTAATGGGCTTGGCTGGAGCTCGTCGCATGGGGATCATGTTATCGCATTGGAGGATGGATCAATTGTATCGCAGACGTTCCATGAGAATTCCCTTCGTTCTCCGGTGGACGATGGGGGCCGTAATGCTGGCGGCGGCGCTTGTCCTTGCGGGCTGTTCGCTGCTTCCCGTCGAAGACGATAGGCTTCAGCCGCCGCTCGTTCAGCCGGTACAGGAAAAGCTGGACGTCGTGACGGCGGCCAGAGGAAACATTCAAACCTCGCTTAAAGGAACGGCGACTTTTGTTTCCGCGAATGTCAAGTCGCTTTCGTTCAAAGAATCCGGCGGGCGGTTAAAATCAATCGACGTGACGGTCGGCGATCAGGTGAAGGCCGGCGATTTGCTTGTGGAATTGGAAACGGGCGATTTGGATTACCAGATTCGCCTGCAGCGGCTGAGCGTTGAGCGCGCGCAGCTGCTTTACAGTCAGGCGCAGGCATCCGGAGTAAGCGCATTTGATCTGCACCTGAAGGAGCTTGATTTGAAGCGGGAGAAACTTACGCTGGAGGAGATGGAAGGCCGTCTCGGAAATGCGCGGCTTTATGCGCCGATCAGCGGTATCGTGACGTTCATTGAAGCGCTGAACGCCGGAGACGCCGTTAACGCCTACCAGCCAATTGTGACCGTTGCCGATCCGTCCCGCATCCTGCTGACGTACGTGGCCGCGAATACGAAGGATTTGCTTCCGGTCGAGGCGGGGATGCCCGTCGAACTCAGGTATAAAGGAAAGGATTATAAGGGCAAAGTCGTTCAGTCTCCTTCCAATGTGCCCCTCTCCGCGGACAAGACCAGGGCGGACCGGAATGCGGCGACAATTATAATGAGCATGAACGATGCGCCTGCCGGAATCCGGGTCGGCGACGTCGCCGACATGAGCATTGAGCTTCAGCGGCGGGAGAATGTCATCGTGCTGCCGCGATCGGCGATACGCTCTTACCTCGGGCGCAATTACGTACAGGTCGCCGAAGATGGCGATCGCCGCAAGGAAGTCGATGTCGAGGTCGGACTGATGACGCCGACCGAAGCGGAGATCGTGCAGGGATTGAAGGAAGGCGAGAAGGTCATCCTGAACAATTAACCAATCACCGTGCAATGCCCGGGCCGCCGGGCTCAAGGGATGGGGTGCGCGCATGGCTTTATGGACGATGATTTTCCGCAAGATGGCAAAAAACAAATGGCTGGAGCTGAATCTGTGGTTCGGCCTGACCGTATGCGTCGCTTTGTTCAGTTCCATGCCGCTCTATTCCCACGCGATCCTGCAGCGGACACTGCTTAAAGAACTGCAGAGGGTGCAGACCGAAAACGCCGAATACCCGGGCTTCGTTCGCATCAGCACGACCAATTCGTCGTCGAAGATGGACCGGAAAACGATCGAGGCCATTTCCCGGGCCGACCGGTTCGCGCAGACGATCCCGCAGCGAATGGGCCTGACGGCGTTATCGTCCTACCGGATGCGGGCCACGCAGAAAATGAAGGTTTACGGCGCCGATTCTTCCGAACAGGAGCGGCAGTCCCAGAAAACGTTCGGCGCTTTCAAGTCTCTGTCCGACGTGGAGAAGCGCGTACGCCTGGTTGACGGAAGGCTGCCGAAGGACCGTAACGACGGCATTTTCGAAGCGCTTGTCACGCAGGACTTTTTGTTCAAAACGAAGCGGGAGCTCGGACAGGAGCTTATTGCGGAATCAACGGACGAGATCAGATTCCGTGTGATACCGGTCGGCATCATCGAGACGAATCCGGCTGCCGACCCGTATCTGCCTTATGTGACGACCGAGGACGGCGACGGCTTCATCATCCCGTTCGTACAGTTCGAGCGGGAGTTTACGAACGGCGGCAGGGCGAGGGTTTCCGACCTGGAATGGCGCTTCGCGCTCAATTACGAACAGCTCGCCGTGGACAATATCGGCCGTTTCGTCACGGCGGACCGGGACATTCGGCGCTATTTCACGGGGCGTCTCGGCGCTGCCGAGATTCATGTCCCGGCCAGCAGGACGGTTCAGTCGTTTCAAGGCAAACAGGAGAAGCTTGACGTGACGCTGTTGTCGCTGTATTCCCCCGTCATGCTGATGCTGGCCTTTTATTTATATATGGTCGCCAATCTCATCGTCGAAAGGCAGAAAACGGAAATTTCCGTTCTGCGCAGCCGCGGGGCCAGCCGTCTGCAGATTATGACCGCATATATGACGGAAAGCTTGCTCCTCGGACTTTGCGCGCTGGCAACGGGCCCTTTTCTGGGCGTCTTGTTTACGAAGATGCTCGGCGCTTCGAACGGTTTTCTGTCGTTCGTGCAGCGTTCCGCGCTTGAAGTCAGCTTAAGCGGCAGCGCCGTTAAGCTCGCGGCGATCGCGGTGGCCGGGGCAATCGCGCTCATTCAGATCCCGGCGATGCTGGCGACGAGAGTCAGTATCGTCGGCCGCAAACAGCAGATGGCGCGCCTGACCAGGATGTCGTTCTGGCACAAGACCGGGCTGGATATCCTTCTCGTCTGCCTGTCGCTGTATCTGCTTTATAATTTCCATAACCGGCAGGAGGATTTGAAGCGGCTGGCGCTGGATGCCGACGCTCTCCAGCCGGATCCGCTGTTATTTCTGATGCCGGCTCTGTTCGCGCTCGGCGGCGGACTGTTTATTCTTCGAATTTACCCGTGGTTCATCCGTCTCGTTTTTTGGGCGGGACGAAAATGGTGGCCGCCGGCGCTCTACCATACGCTTATCCAGATCAGCCGGTCGTCCGGACAATATTTGACGATTCAAGTATTTCTGATCATGACCGTCGCCACGGGTCTCTTCAGCGCCAACGCGGCTCGGACGATCAACGATAACATGGAAAACAAAATCAAATATGACGTCGGCGCGGATATCGCATTGACAACGCGATGGGAGAGCGATGCTCCGCCTTCATTTGGGTATCCGCCCGGCCAGCAGCAGGACGTAACGAATGTCTCTGCAGCGAATCGAGTGCAGTATACGGAGCCTCCCTTCCAACCGTTCCGCGATCTGGAAGGGGTGGATGCGGCCGCCAAGGTATTCCGGAAGGAGAAAGCAAGATTCAGCGCCGGTCGCAGCAATACGTCCGGCAGCGCGACGCTTTTTGGAATCGACACGGTGGATTTCGGCAGGACGGCATGGATGAAAAACGGGCTGCTCGATCATAAATTTTTCAATTATTTGAATCTGATCGCGACGAATCCGCGGGCGGCGCTGATTTCGCGTTCGCTTGCCGATACGGCAAAGATCAAGCCGGGCGATCCGATTTACGTTTCCTGGGACGGTCTCGACTCTGCGGTATTTACCGTATACGGTATCGTCGACTATTGGCCGAGCTGGAACCCGCTGCCGGCTTCTTCCGATCATACGGATGGAGGGCGGCCCGAAGAGCCCCATCTGATTGTGGGCCATCTGGGCACGATCCAGAACCGGCTAGGGGTCGAGCCGTACGAAGTATGGCTGAAGCTGAAGGACGGCGTTTCCAGCCGGCTCATTTACGAGCAGCTGGCGAAGCTGAACATACCGGTCACCGGCCTCCGCGACGCAAAACAGGAGCTGGTCGAATCCAAGAACGATCCGTTCAGGCTGGCGATTAACGGGGTGATGACGCTGGGCTTCGCGATCTCCATGCTGATCAGCTTCTTCGGCTTCCTGCTTTTCTGGGTCATGACCATGTCCGGCCGGACGCTCCAATACGGGGTGCTGCGGGCTATGGGAATTTCGTTCCCGCAGGTCGCCGGCATGCTCGTCAGCGAACAGCTGCTTACGTCCGGCGCGGCCGTCGCCATCGGCGTCCTTGTCGGCAATCTGGTCAGCGAGCTGTTTGTGCCTCTCTTCGAAATGTCCTTCGCCGCAAAAGATCAGGTGCCGCCGTTCCAGATCGTTTATCGGCTCGGCGATTATATGCGGCTCTTCGGCATCGTCGGCTTCATGCTGACGACCGGCCTGCTCATACTCGGCTTCCGCCTGCTGCGGATCCGGATTGCCCAGGCGCTGAAGCTGGGGGAGGAGTAACCTCTCCATTACGGCGGATTCGCCAAAATTTACAATACGGCGGACCTCGAATTCGGATCGGAATAACAGCATCGTCATGCACGTCAATGAGGCAGACGAACCCTGAAATAAGTCCGCCTCATGGATTACTTTTCCAATCAAATATTGTAAGATTAAGGGGGGGCATACTTGTCCCCCCTCTTGACGTTATTTCAGAATCCGTAAAAATCGGGTAACAAAATCAAGAGATGTGTCTTGTCTTGACAGGGAACAATACGGATAATGATTAAAATCGAATGTTGTTCCGAAAGGCTACATCCGTGCAGGGGGTCATGATGAGCAAGGTGAATGCTAAGGCCAAGGCGATTGTTGCTGCCGTTTCGACCGCTCTCATCCTTTCGGGGTGTTTCCGGGACGGCAGAGACCAGGAGATCTCCAGCGAACCGGAACATGAAACGGCTTATCAGGATCCGGCTTTAAGCCGATACAATCCTCCCGCCCGGCTGACGTTCGTTAGAGAAACAAGCGACGGCCTGGACGATTTGATCCGGCAATTGCCGGGCGAAACGCTGGAGGATAACAGATGGAGCCGTCTTTACGAACAGGTGCTGGGCATTAAAATCAAATACGATTGGACCGCCAAGGGCGATTCGTACCGGCAGAAGTTTGGCGTTACGCTTGCATCCGGCGATATTCCCGACGTTGTTCGCGTCAATGCGCAGCAGCTGCGGCAGCTCAGCAACGCCGGGTTAATTCAGAATCTGTCCGCTGCATACGACGCCTATGCTTCGCCATTTACGAAGCAAATTTTGAGCCAGGAAGGAACCGGCCCTTTCGAGGCGGCGACGATCGACGGCAGGCTGATGGGAATACCGGAAACGTCCTCTTCCATCGAAGGCGCCATGTTTTTATGGATCCGCACGGATTGGCTGAACCGGCTCGGTTTAAAGCCGCCGAAAACGATCGGCGATGTCTTGGCAATTTCGAAAGCGTTTACAGAACGGGATCCGGATCGGAACGGCAAGCAGGATACGTTCGGTCTTGCCGTGAGCAATTACTTGTGGGACCCGGTGGCGGGCGTTTCGGGATTCATGGCGGGATTTGGGGCGTTTCCGAATTTATGGATTAAAGACGGCTCCGGAAAGCTCGTATTCGGGGGAATTCAGCCCGAAGTGAAGACGGCATTGAAAGCGCTTCAGGATCTGTACCGAAGCGGTCAAATCGACGGCGAATTCGGCTTTAAGGACGGGGCCAAGGTTCAAAAGCAGGTCGCCGACGGAAAAATCGGGATGGCTTACGGGCAGCAGTGGAGCTCGTTTTGGGTTCAGCCAAGCCGCCAGCAGGATCCGAATGCCGAGTGGCAGGCCTTCCCGATCGTCTCGGTTTCGGGCGAAGCGCCGAAGGTACCGCTTCCGTTCACGACCAGTAATTTTTTTGCCGTCAAACAAGGCTACCCCCATCCCGAAGCAATCGTCAAAATGATTAATTTGCATCTGGAGAAAAACTGGGGGAAAACGGCCGATTATGAAACCTACTACAGCACCCCGCTTCCCGTATGGGAATTATCGCCGGTAACGCCGTATCCGGCCCGGAAAAACCTGGACGCCTATCGTCAGCTCGACAAGGCTCGCCGGACCGGCAGCGCTTCTATACTCAAGGACGAAGCCAGGGCGATTCAAAAAAACATCGATACCTATAGGTCCGGAAATCAGGATAAAGAATTGGGGTGGGGATGGGAGCGTACCTACGGCCCGTCGGGCGCCTTTGCGATCCTGGACCATTACGAGAAAAACAACCAGTTATTATATGAAAGCTTCGTCGGCGCCCCGACGGAAACGATGATCGAAAAACAGTTTATTTTGGACGATTTGATGAATGACTCGTTTATGAATATTATTCTCGGCAGGCCTGTCGATGACTTCGACCGGTTCGCCCGGGAATGGCGGCGATTAGGCGGGGACCAGATTACGGCGGAAGTCAACGCGTGGTATTCGAAAAAAGGAAATGAAGCAAAATGAACGGCCAATCGCAACGGAGGAATGTTCTTGTTTAAATTTCCAGCCGGTTCGTTTCGGAAGTCGATCTTCGTGAGGCTGGTCGTTATGTACCTGATCGTTGTTCTGCCCGTCATCACGCTCGGCATGTATTTGTATAACTGGAGCTACAGCAACGCGACGCAAAATTTATCCCGAGCGGCCTTAGCGCAATTATCGAATTATTTGGAGGATTTAAGCCGCGAAATCGAATGGATGGAGAGCCAGCAGTACGATATTTTGGAAGACAACGACCTGAACAAATTGGCGGTCACCTGGGAGCTGATGGACAGTGTCGAGAAAAGGTCCAATTTGAATTATTTGGTTCATCGGCTGACCGCGATTAAAAACAGCAGCAATTTCATTCAAGATATCGACGTACATATTCCTTCGATCAATAAGACGATTTCCGCCAGTAACGCCGTCATCGGTTTCGACCGTGAAAGCTTCGATTATTTTCGCGCGGTCGGCGGCCGAAACGGCAATCGGCTGATTTTGCGGAACGGCACGCTTCATCTCATTGCCATGAAGCAGAGCGGTAAGAAGGGGGAAGAACCGCTGTTTATCGTCGAAATCGAACTGGATACGTCGAAGCTGAGGGATTCTTTACAGCAAGTCAGCACGTATCCCGGAAGCCGGTCCTTTCTGATTGCGGAAACGTCGGGATTTACGCTCGGCAGCGACGAGGATTTGGAACAAATGCTTCAATATGACTATTTGCGTTCCATAATGAAGAAAAGCTCCAATCCGTCGGTATTCAGGGTGAATGGCCGGAAGTACCACCTCGATGAAGTGCGATCCGATCAACTGAACCTGGCCGTGGCGACGTATTTGCCGGAAGAAGCGGTCAAGAAACCGCTGAGCAGGTTCCAGATATGGGCCTGGCTGTTTGCGTTAACGTCCATATGCGCCATCGTCATTTATTCGCTGTCGACTTACCGCCTCGTTCATAAACCTTTACTGCTTCTCATTCAAGGCTTCCGAAGAATGGAAGGGGGTTCTCTGGACATTCAGATCGAGCATGAACAGGAGGACGAGTTCGGATACTTGTATCACCGGTTCAACCATATGACAAGAAGGCTGCAGGCACTGATCGATCAGGATTTCAAGCAAAAGCTGATGATGCAGAAGGCGGAACTGAAACAGCTGCAATCCCAAATCAACCCGCATTTTTTGTATAACAGCTTCTTTATCTTGAACTCCCTGGCCAAAACCGGCGATACGGAGCGAATTGAGCTTTTTACTCACATGCTTGGGGAATATTTTCGATTCATTACCCGCAACGGCGAGGACAATGTCCGATTGGCGGATGAGATCAAGCATTCGCGGATGTATACCGAAATCCAGAAGCTTCGGTTCTCGAGAAGGATACGCGTCCAATTCGACGAGCTGCCGAAAGAATTGGAAACGATCCGGGTGCCGAGACTGATCGTGCAGCCTTTGATCGAAAACGCCTATGAGCACAGTCTCGAGAAAATGATGAAGGAGGGGATGCTTCGCGTCACCTTCGAAAAAGATCCCGCCGAAGCGCGCATCGTCGTAGAAGATAATGGGGAAGGACTCGGCGATGCCGATATCGCGGCATTAAACGAACGTCTGGCCAATCCGTCGGAATCCCAGGATATGACAGGCATGATCAACATTCACAGGCGCATCCTTCTCATCTACGGAGCGGGAAGCGGTCTCTTTTTGTCAAAATCCGAATGGAACGGACTGAAAGTCGAGGTTCGCATCAAGCTGGAGGGGGAATCCGGCCATGTATCGGCTGTTAATTGTTGACGACGAAGAGATTATTACGGATAGTTTGTACGAAGTGTTCGCCCGGTTCATGCCGGACAGACTCGATGTATGCAAAGCTTATTCCGGCCATGAAGCGCTGGGCTGGATGTCGCGCACACGAATCGATATCGTCCTTACGGATATCCGGATGCCCGGCATGAGCGGATTGGAACTGACCGAAGAAATTCGAACGTATTGGCCCCGGTGCAAAATCGTTTTTCTGACCGGCCACAGTGAATTCGATTATGCTTACCAAGCCATTCAAATGGCGGACGTCCGTTATGTGCTGAAAACGGAAGGCTACGACAAAGTGACGCAAACGGTGCTCGACGTCATGGACGATATCGATTGCAGCCGTCACACGAATCGGCTTGTCGAACAGTCCCGGGAACAGACATACGCGCTTGAATTGATCGCGCAAGGCGATTATTTCCGGCATCTGCTGCAGGACAGCCGAACCTATTGCAGGGATCAAGAAGCGCTTGTCAACGAATGCGGCGCACTCCATATCGAGTTGGATCCGACCGTTCCCATCGTCATGATTCTGGGCCGTATTTCGTACCCCGACCAAGTTTCCTATATCGAAAAAAGCAAAACGATGACGGCATCCCGGATGATCTGGAATTCCTATCTATCCGGAAAAACGCGCCATATCAGCATCGTGGATAAGTACGAGGACATCGTATGGTTTCTGCAGCCCAATCCGGATGCGGCGGAGAAGTTCGACCACCATTTGATCCGCTTTCTTGAAGGGACGCTGGAATTGATTCAGGAAACCTGTCTTGAATCCCTCGGGGTGACGGCGTCTTTTACCGTGAGCGGCACCTCCTGTAAATGGGAGGCGATTACGCTGCAATACGAAAGGCTTCGCCGGCTGCAGCAAATGAATGTCGACGACGATATCTCGATCATCGTAACCGACCGATTTCAACAGACGCATGCGCCCGATGCGAAGGAAGAAAATCGGATCGGCCAAAAAGCGGAAATTTTGGCGGCGCACCTGGAAGCGGACAGGAAAGAGAAGTTCTATGCGTGCTTTGAGGAAATAGCGGCGTGCTCGCTGCATCCGTGCGCCAATATCGAACGAACGAGCGAGGCTTATTACGCCGTTGCGCTCGTCCTGTTCTCGTATATCAACCGGTGGGGACTGAACGGTCAAATCGGCGAATACAGGAAGCTGATGCGGCTGGACGATCATCCCTCCATGAAAGAAGGATTTCAATATTTATCCCAAATTGCAAACCGGATTTTTCAAATCAAGAGACTGGACGAGAAAGAAAGAGCGACGTATGTGATTGATCAAATCTGCCATTATATCAACGAACATTTAAGCGGGGACTTGTCTTTGGTGCGATTGGCGGAAATCAATTATTTCAATCCAACTTATTTATCCCGTTTTTTCAAGCAGGAGAGAGGCATCAACCTGTCCGAATATATCGATCAATGCCGGATCAGAAAAGCGATGGAGCTCTTGAAGGACGGGGATATCAAGGTGAGAGAGGTTGCGGTATCCGTCGGTTACGAAGCGGCGCATTCCTTTACGCGCTTTTTCAAGAAGGCAACGGGAATGACGCCGCAGGAATACCGGGACACGATCCCGATCGACTACCCGCGCATGATGTGAGCCCGGTATAGCCAAGGCTTCCGCGGTGAAACGGAAAGCGCCCTTGGTTGAATGCCAGGGCGCTTGACTCGCCTCCCATCCCGTTCCGTTATGCCGTAATCGAAATCCGTTTTCGATACTCGTTTGCGCTGGTTCCCGTGTAAGCCTTGAATTTTTTATAGAACCAGTCGGTTTCCGTATAGCCGACCTCTTTTGCGATTTCGTAGATCCGCATATCCGTTTGCTCGAGCAAACGCTTCGCTTTTTCCATCCGCTGCTGCAGCAAATACGCGTTAAAGGACATTTTTTCTTCGTTTTTGAATTTTTGGCCCAAGTAGGCGCAGTTGAAATGAAGGGCGTCCGATATTTTTTTGAGCGTGATGTTCCGGTGAAGCTCCTCTTGAACGTATTTCT
This sequence comes from Paenibacillus humicola, assembly GCF_028826105.1. Lineage (NCBI taxonomy): Bacteria > Bacillati > Bacillota > Bacilli > Caryophanales > Paenibacillaceae > Paenibacillus > Paenibacillus humicola. The sequence continues at coordinate 4,056,069 of NZ_JAQGPL010000001.1, read as the reverse complement.
TGACCGTTTCGATAATCGAAGACGGCCTGTGGCGATTTTGTTGGATGACGGCATGAATAGGCGACAAGGCGGCGGTTTCGGCGTCAAGCTGCCGTTTGATGGTCTTCAGGCTTGCCGATAAATCGGACGCATGAACGGGATCGGCCAAGTAATCGCTTACATGATAGGTTAAAGCTTTTCGCGCAAGATTGAAATCGTGGTCCCCGCCAAGGAGAAGAACGGCCGTCCGGCTTGTTTGGCGAATATGGGCGCAGAGCTGCAATCCTTCGTCATGAAAGCGCTTAAAATTGATGACGACAAGAGAAAAGCGCTGCTTCTCGATGAAAGATACGGCGTGAGCATGATCGGCACAGGCATGAAGAATAAAGCCCAATTGATTCCAATCAAGCATCCGCATATTTTGTTCCCTCGAGTGCATATCCGGATCGACAATCAACACCTTATACAAGATCAGAACCCCGCTTTCTATAATTTTTAATTCCGAACGAATTGAGCCTGTCTGGTCGGCGATCTCTACGTTTATTATGTCCCGCGCCGCAAACGCCGGACAATGTGCATCTTTTTACATGGGGTGCAATTGTTTACCTGTTGGCGGAGAATGCCCGTTTCGGAGCACGGACTCTATAAAGAATCAGGTAAAACACCTGCATGACGACAGGTTGCCGATGGAAAATGAAAGCGCTACACTTTCGATGAAATCCACTTTAGGGGGTAAAAAATGCGAAGCAACAGGATCGTAATGACAATCATCGGTTTGATGCTGACGCTTGCTTTGGCCGCATGCAGCGGCGGTACCGGCGGTAACTCCGGCGGCTCCGGCAATAATGCCGGCAGCGCAGACAACGGCGCAAATGCCGGCGGCAACGGTGCCGGCAATGGCGGAAATGCCGGCGCCAATAACGGAACTGGCGCATCGGACGATGCGAACGCGGCGGGCGGAGACAATGCCGGAGCGGACGACAGCGGCAGTCAAGCGACGCCCGACATGGATTTCGATATGGGCGGGAGGACCATCAAGGTCGTATCGTGGTGGGATATGACGATTCCGGAGGACAATCCGGATAATATCGCCCGCAAGAAAAACCTGGAAGCGCTTGAGAAAAAGCATAATTTTAAAATGCAATTCATCGCCATCGATTACGGCGAATATCAGCAGAAGGTCACGGCCTCGCTGCTTGCGGGAGAACCGATCGGAGATATCGTCCGGCTGGGCAAGTCCTACACGATTCCCGCGCTGGTGAAACAGGATCTGCTGTGGCCGATAGACGAGTACACGAAGAACAGCAAAGTTTTCAACCAGAAGGTCACCAATGAATTTATGCAGTATAACGGCAGAGGCTACGGCTTCTCCGAGGGGCAAGGCAACCTGATTACCGGCATTTTCTATAACCGGACGCTGATGAACCAGCTCGGCATCAAGCCGCTTGAGGATTATGTCAAAGCGGATAATTGGAACTGGGATACCTTCGTTCAGGTCGCCAAGGAGGCCAACAAGGATACGAACAACGACGGCAAGCTGGATACGTGGGGACTCGCGTCGGCAGGGTTTATGGACGCGGCATTGGTTTCCGACGAAGCGGCCTTAACCAACGGCAATAAGGAAAGCCTGGACGATCCGAAGACCGTCGAGGTGCTTAATTTCCTTTCCCGCCTGGCAACCGAGAAGGTCGCAAGACCGACGGAAGGCGGAGATTGGACGGAACCGGGCCAATTTTTCCGACAGGGCAATACGCTGATGTATGCCGGCGCGATATACGAAATCGGCGGACTCAAGACCGACATGAAGGATTACGACATCGGATTTGTTCCGTTTCCCAAAGGGCCCAGCGCCTCCGCCTATCATTCCGTAGAGCCGCTTTTCCAGGCGCTGACGATTCCGAAGAAGGTCGAGCATCCCGAACAGCTCATGTACATCTGGGAGAAAATCAACGACATCGATTCGATTTACGATTATCCGGATCAGGCGTCCCTGGAGAGCAACTTCGAGAATGAAGACGATATTCAGAACGCCCGTACGGCGGGTGACGGCATGCTGGTTCTCGATCACAATACGTTCCCGAAATTGCCGTACAACGATATCCTTGGCGACATTACGAAAGGCAACTCGGTTTCCACCGTCGTGGCGAAGTATAAAGCGCCGGTCCAGGCGGCGATTGACGAGGTTTATAAAAAATAGCCATCGAAACTCAAACGGCAGTCCCCGTTTAGAAACGTTCTAAATTGGGGACTGCGGATTTTTATTTCTGGTCAGGAGGGGAGAAGCGTTGAACCCCGGAAAGAAGAAGGCTGCCATTGCCATCCTGGTGCTTGCCGTCATTTGTTTATCCGTCTGGACGTTTTACCCTTCCCATTCGCCCGGCACAGGACGCGTGAAGGCAATGGGGGACTTTACCGCCGTTACTTCCCCCGATACGGGGGACGGTTATGACGGCTATTTGAATCGTTATGCGGACGCAAAGCGGCCCGACACGGTCATCCGGATCGAAGGCGAGCACTTTGCCGAAACCGCAGGCAGCGGTTTTGAAGTCGCGGACCGGTATCAAGGCCTGAACGGCAAAGCCGTCCTGACCCCGGAGACGGGGGCCATCAGCTGGAACGTTCAGATAGACCGCCCGGGGCTCTACAATATTCGCATTCATTATTATCCGATGGAAGGGAAAAGCTCCGCGATTGAACGGCAGTTCGCGCTGAACGGAAAAGCGCCGTTCAAGGGGGCGGAACTGTTAACGCTCGACCGGCTTTGGGGCAACCGGGACAACGCGGTCAAACGCGATAACCGGGGAAACGATCTCCGCCCGAGACAGGTCGAGAAGCCGCAGTGGCAGCTTGAATCCTTCAAGGACAGCGAAGGTTATCATGAGGATCCGTATTTGTTTTATTTCGGTCAAGGGATGCAGCGCATTACGCTGACGGCATCGCGCGAACCGATGGCGATCGATTATATCGAGCTTTATCAGGACAAGGCCGTCAAATCTTATGCGGAAATGAAGAGCGACTATCAGGCACAAGGGCTTGCGGCGACCAAAGATCAAATGATCACGGTCCAGGCGGAGGATGCGGTGCTGAAGTCGTCTCCGACCCTGTATCCGCTATCCGACAGGTCAAGTCCGTCGGTCGTCCCTTATAACGTCTCGAAACTCAGGGTTAATACGATCGGCGGGCTGAACTGGAAGCTTCCCGGACAGTGGATCGAATGGGAAGTCGACGTGAAGGAGGACGGCCTGTATCAAATCGCTTTAAAGCGAAAGCAGGACCAGCTTCGCGGCGTCTATGCCACCCGAAGCCTTACGATCGACGGCCAGTACCCGTTTCAGGAAATGAAGCGGCTCCGTTTCGATTTCGATATGGACTGGCAGATGGACGTGCTGGGCGGAAATGAGCCTTATTTGTTCCATTTAACCAAGGGCAAGCATCGCATTCGAATGGAGGTTACGCTGGGCGACATCGCCCCGCTGATCCGGACGATCGAATCGAGCGTCCTGCAGCTGAACGAGATGTACAGGAAGATTTTGATCATTACCTCGAATACACCCGATCCTTATCGCGATTATCAATTGGAGAAGCGAATACCGGAGATGACGAAGGTGTTCCGGGAGCAGGCCAAAACGATCCAGAGCGTGGCCGATTATCTGGAACAATCGACAGGCGAACGGAGCGATAAAGTCGCCGTATTGTATACGATGGCCCAGCAGCTGAATGAAATGGCCGATAATCCGGAAACCGTCGCAAGGCGCCTCGACTCGTTCAAGGTCAACGTCGGCGGTCTCGGGACCTGGATGCTCTCCGTGCGGGAGCAGCCGCTTACGCTCGATTATCTTGTCGTCTATTCGCCCGGGCAGAAGCTTCCGAAAGCGAAGGCGACATTTCTGGATAAAGCGGGACACGAGTTCGGCTCGTTAATCGCTTCTTATACCGAAGATTACGACAGCATCGGCAATACCTCGGACAGCAAACGCTCGGTGGACGTATGGATTACGACGGGACGCGATCAAGCTCAGGTGCTGAAAAGTCTGATCGACGACACCTTTACGCCCGAAACGAACATATCGGTCAATCTCAAGCTTGTGCCGGCCAATATTTTGCTGCCGGCAACGCTTGCGGGCGAGGGGCCGGACGTTGCGATGCAGATTGGCGAAGACGTTCCCGTCAATTACGCGATGAGGAAAGCCGCGGCGGACTTGTCGGGTTTTCCGGATTATAAGGAGGTCATTTCGCGGTTCCGGGACAGCGCGCTTGTGCCCTACCAATATAACGGGGGATTATACGCCCTTCCGGAACAGCAGACGTTTCCGATGCTGTTCTACCGCAAGGACATTCTGGACGAACTCGGTTTAAAGCCCCCCGCGACCTGGCAGGACGTCTATAATATGATTTCCGTTCTGCAAAAGCACAACATGCAGTTCTATTTGCCGCTCGAGAATCCGGTGAACAACGCGACGCTTGTGCCGAATGCGACGTTCGCCATGCTGCTGTACCAGAACGGGGGCGGATTTTACCGCGATCAGGACAAAAAAAGCGCGCTCGATTCCGAAACGTCCATGGAGCAATTCAAGAAATGGACGCAGTTTTATACGAACTATCAGTTTCCGATTCAGGCGGACTTCCCGAACCGGTTCCGGACGGGAGAGATGCCGGTCGGCATTGCGGATTACACGACCTATAATATGCTGACGGTCACGGCGCCCGAAATCAGAGGCTTATGGGACTTCACCGTCGTCCCCGGTACGGTGGAAAAGGACGGTACCGTGAATCATGAGGTCGCCAGTCATACCACCGCGGTCATGATGCTTCAGAATGCCGACGACAAAGAATCGGCTTGGGCGTTTATGAAATGGTGGACGGACAAGGAAACCCAGATCGCGTACGGGCGCGAAATGGAGAGTCTCCAGGGCGAGGCCGCGCGTTATCCGACGGCGAATACCGAAGCGCTCGAGCAGCTGCCTTGGCCGGTCAAGGATTACCGAAATCTGGAGCGGCAGTGGCAGTGGGTCAAAGGCATTCCGCAGGTGCCGGGAGGCTATTTCACCGGCAGACATCTGGACAACGCCTTCCGCGAAGTGGTCAACGGGAATGAAAACCCCCGCGAAGCGCTGTCGGATTATATCCTGTACATGAACGACGAAATCGCGATCAAGCGGAAAGAATTCAACTTGCCGAATTAGTTTGGGGGTGGAAAACGATGCAAGCCGAAACGACCAGCGGGGCCGTGTCTAACCTCATGCTGGCGAACAAAGAATCTCGTTTGGCGCTGGCGTGGAAAACGTTAAAACGAAACAAACATTATTACATCTTGATGAGTCCGTATATGATCCTTTTCTTCCTGTTTACCGTCATTCCCGTCGTCTTTTCGCTGCTGCTCAGCTTCTTCTATTTTAACATGCTGGAATTTCCGCGGTTTATCGGCTGGCAGAACTATTCCAGGCTGTTTCTCAATGACGATGTGTTCATGATCGCGGTCAAGAATACGTTTTTGTTCGCCGTCATCACCGGTCCGATCAGTTACCTCGCCTGCTTTATTTTTGCCTGGATTATCAATGAACTGTCGCCGAAGGTCCGCGCGTTCATGACGCTCGTCTTTTATGCCCCGTCCATTTCCGGGAACGTTTATTTTATATGGCTGATCATTTTTTCCGGGGACAGCTACGGTTATTTGAACGGCTTTCTGCTCAAAACCGGGTTTATCCTGGAGCCGATCCAATGGCTGACGAACGCTGAATATATCCTGCCTATCATTATTATCGTACAGCTGTGGCTCAGCCTGGGAACCAGCTTTCTGGCCTTTATCGCCGGTCTTCAAACGATCGACAAATCGCTCATCGAAGCCGGCGCGGTGGACGGAATCCGGAACCGCTGGCAGGAGCTGTGGTTTATTACGCTGCCTTCCATGCGGCCGCAGCTGTTGTTCGGCGCCGTGATGCAAATTACCGCCTCGTTCGCCGTAGCCGACGTCTCGATCGCGCTTGCCGGTTTCCCCAGCGTAAACTACGCGGGGCATACGATCGTGACGCATCTGATGGATTACGGCACCATTCGTTTCGAAATGGGGTATGCGTCGGCCATCGCGACCGTGCTGTTTTTCATTATGATCGGCGCCAATATGCTGACGCAAAAATTGCTCCGAAAGGTAGGCGAATGACGTTGAGCATGAAAACGATCGCGGTCCTGCGGCCGTCCAGGAAGCTCAATCGCTCGTTTACCGTGAGCTTTCTGCTGTTTGCGCTGCTTGCCGTATTCGGCGCCTTTATGGCGCTGCCGCTGATCTATGCGGTGAATAACGCGTTTAAGCCGCTGGACGAATTGTTCATTTTTCCGCCGCGATTTTTCGTGAGCAATCCGACGTTCGATAATTTTTTTGATCTGGTCGCGCTGATGGGAAATTCCTGGGTGCCGCTGTCGCGCTATATCGCCAACACGGTGATGATTACGGTTCTCGGGACGGCCGGGCATATTTTGTTCGCATCGGCGGCGGCTTATCCACTTGCGAAATATCGCTTTCCGGGTTCCAAAATCCTTTTTTCCATCGTCGTCCTGTCGCTCATGTTCTCGGGTCAGGTCACGGCCATTCCCAACTATATGGTGATGTCCTGGCTCGGATGGATCAACACGCCGGCTTCGATTATCGTGCCGTCGCTCGCGTTCCCGCTGGGCCTGTTTCTTATGAAGCAGTTCATCGAACAAATACCGGACGCCCTGCTGGAAGCGGCCAAGATTGACGGTGCAAACGAGTACCGCATTTACTGGGGCATAGTCATGCCGAATGTAAAGCCCGCATGGCTGACGCTTATGATTCTTCAGTTCCCGGCGCTGTGGGGGACCGACGGCGGCAACTTCATCTACAGCGAAAATCTAAAGACGCTTCACTATGCATTGGGCCAGATCGTGCTGGGGGGGATCGCCCGCGCGGGCGTCGGAGCGGCGGTCGCGCTGATTCTGATGGTGGTTCCGATCACGCTCTTTATTATCTCTCAGAGCAGCGTCATCCAGACGATGGCGACTTCCGGGATGAAAGAGTAGAAGGGGTGCGTGAACGATGTTGAAAAGCTTTAAGAAAAGGAGCGCGTACCTCCTCATTGCGCTCTGCGGTGTGCTGGGCATCGCCTCGGGAGGGACGCTTGCCGGGGCTGAAGCGGGTCCCGCAGCCTACAATTATTCGTTCTGGGGCGATACCGCTGCTTCACCTGCCGCCTATCAGGCGACGGCGCTCATAAACGGCGAAAACTTAAAGATCGGCGCGTTCAAAGATCCAAGCGACATACAAGTCACCGCAAACCAAATTTATGTCCTGGATTCCGGAAATAATCGGGTCGTGGTCCTGAATTCACAATTCAAGCTTGTGCACATCATCGATTCGTTCGTTCGCGAAGGGAAGAAGGATACATTTAAAAATCCGCAGGGCCTGTTCGTTACGAATGACAAACACGTATACGTAGCCGATACGGGAAACCTGAGAGTCGTTCACCTGAATCCGGACGATAAATTGGCGGGAATCATCGAAAATCCGAAGTCCGAGCTGCTGCAAGCGGGATTTAAATTTCAGCCCGTGCGCATTGCCGTCGACAAGGCGCGGCGGATTTATGCCATGGCGGCGGGCGTCTTCGACGGTTTGATGGAATTTAGCGCAGACGGTACGTTCACCTCTTTTATGGGGGCGAATCGCGTTTCGTTCAGCCCGGTCGATTATTTCTGGAAGATGGTATCGACAAAGGCGCAGCGGAGCCAGATGGTCATGTTTACGCCGACGGAGTTTACCAATTTGGATATTAACGACGAAGATTTCATCTATGTCACCAACGGTCAAGAGAGCGACAACGTGAAAAAGCTGAACGCGCAGGGCAACGATATATTGAGAAAAGAAGGCTATTTTCCCCCGGAAGGCGACATTCGCTACACGCCGGCAGACGGTCCATCCCGGATAATCGATATCGATGTCGCGGACAGCGAGATCTTCTCCATTCTGGATTCCAAGCGGGGACGGATTTTTACATACAACGGCGACGGATATCTGATGTACGTGTTCGGCGGCCTGGGCAATCAAATGGGCGAATTCAAATCGCCCGCGGCCATCGAGCGGATAGGCGACGATTTTCTTGTCCTGGATCAAGCGCTTGGAGAAATAACGGTCTTTCAGACGACGGATTACGGCCGAACGCTGAATGATGCGGTCAGGAGTTACTACAACGGTGACGAAGAGAGGTCCTTTCAACTGTTTCAAAAAACGATCAACATGAACGCGAATCTGGAATTCGCCTATGACGGCATCGGGAAAGCGCTGCTTCGCAAAGGCGAATATGCGGAGGCCATGAAGTATTTTAAACAGAGCAAGGATCAGCCGTATTACTCGAAGGCGTTTCTTCTCTACCGCAAACAAGTGCTGCGCAAATATTTTCCGGCGTTGATGACCACCATTCTCATTTTGGCGATCTGCGCGTTTCTGTTGAAGAAGATTCGTAAAATAAAAGGGGGAAAGAAGCTTGTCTCCACTCAGCAGAGAGCTGGTTAAATATCCCTTGTATCTCATCGTGCATCCTTTTAACGGCTTCTGGGATCTCAAATATGAACGGAGCCGAAAGATCAACCTGTTAACATCCGTTGCGATTTTGTTTTTACTGATTCTGACCAGCATTATGAAAAACGAATACAGCGGTTTTCTGGTTCACCTTGCCAATCCGGACGACATGAACAGCCTGCTCGAAATCTTGTACGTGGTGGTGCCGGTATTATTCTGGTGCGCAGCCAATTGGTCGCTCACGACACTGATGGACGGGGAAGGGAAATTCGTCGACATTTTCACTTCGACCTGCTTTGCGTTAATCCCGCTCATTCTCGTTAACTTCCCGTGGATTTGGCTGAGCAACGTCATTTCGCTGCAGGAGACGTCCTTTTATCATTTTTCGGGCAGCTTTGCGATTTTATGGTGCATGTTTCTGTTATTTGTCGGCAATATGACAGTGCACCAATTCACGCCCTCCAAGACGATCGGAACGATTTTGTTAACCGTCGTGGCCATGGGTTTTATGGCTTTTCTGTGCCTGCTGTTCTTTAGTTTGCTCCAGCAGATCGTCGCATTCGTATCCACCATTTATCAGGAACTGGTTTTGAGGAGCTAGGAAAGGAGGCGAAAGGGAATGAGCAGAGCCAGAACTGCTTCGGCGCTAACCGCCGTTTGTCTGGCCTTGGCGATGATCGCGGGCTGCGCCGGCTCCAAATCGGCCGGTCAAGCGGAAAACAAGGGGCAAGCCGCAGCGGCGGCCGCTTTGACGAAAGGCCGGGCTTTAAGCGCTTCCTTTACGGATTCCCGCGTGGCGGGCATGAAAGGAATCGCCGAGAGCGACCGGCTCCGGTTGTTCGTCGACGAGCAGACGGGCGGAATTGCCGTTCTGATTAAGAGGAGCGGCGAAATCTGGTACAGCAATCCGCCCGAACGCGGCACCGATTCGCTCGCTTCGGGCGTTAACAAAGATTTATTGTCCGCTCAGCTGAAGATCGATTTCTATAATCATTTTGGTCAAATCAATTCGATTAATTCTTATACGGACAGCGTTGCCCATAAGCAGCTCCAATTCGAAGCGATTCCGGGCGGCGTCAGGGTAACCTATCAATTCGGAACGGCCGAGAAAACGGCCGACGACATGCCAAAAATGCTGAGCAAAGCCCGTTTCGAGGAATTAACCGGCAAAATGGACAAAACGGGACAGCGCGCATTAAAGATCGCCTATACGGAGGATCCGGAAAAAGGATTGTATACCCGAAACGACGACGCGCTGAAGGGACTTCAGCTGGGGCGTGCGCTTAAAGCCTTCGAGAGCGTCGGATATACGGAGAAAGATTTGGAGAAGGATATTGCGGCGCTGAAGCTCAATCAGACCAAGCCGGAACCGCGGATTTTCCGGGCTTCGATCGAGTACACGCTGGATAACGACAGTCTCGTCGTCAACATACCGGTATCCCGTATTCTTTACCCGTCGGAATATCCCGTCAATGCCGTTTCCGTACTGAGCTTTTTCGGAGCGGTGGGCCAAGAAGGGAAAGGGGCGATCTTCGTTCCGGACGGCTCGGGCGCGCTGATTCATTTCAATAACGGCAAAACGAAGTACCCGGCTTATCGGCAGCTTGTCTACGGGAAGGACCTGACGACGGATACGACCGAGGATCCCGCCAGGGAAGAAGCGATCCGGCTGCCGGTATTCGGTTTGATCCGCGAAGGAGGCGCCTTTCTCGGCATCGTCGAAAAAGGCGCGCCGGTCGCCACCATCAATGCGGATGTCGGCGGCAGACTGAACAGCTATAACTACGTTTATCCGAGCTTCAATGTCGTGAACGAGGACGAAATCACCCTGGACGCCAACGGGCAGCAGCGTTCGCTGCCGAGATTTCAGGAACATCCGATGAAAAGCGACTTCACGGTCCGATACGCTTTCCTCAGCGGGAAAGACGCGTCGTACCAGGGCATGGCCACGTATTATCAGCAATACCTGCAGGAGCGGGGCGGTCTGCCCAAGCTGAAAAAGGCGGATCAAGCGGGAAAGGATATTCCGTTCTACCTGCAGCTGGTGGGGAGCATATCCAAGAAGAAGCATATCGTAGGCATTCCATACCGCGCGCTCGAACCCCTTACCACGTTCGAACAGGCGAAGAGCATTCTCACCGAGGCGCAGCAGCGCGGCATACGCAATATCAAGCTTCAATATGCCGGCTGGTTTAACGGGGGGCTTGACCATAAAGTTCCGGATCGCGTCGCCGTCGACGGTACGGTCGGCGGCAGCGGCGGTCTTAAGGATCTGGTCTCGTTTACGCAGGGCAAAGGCATCTCGCTCTTCCCCGACGTCGCCGTTCTGACCGCCCATACCGGTGCGGGGTTCAAGGAGTCCAAAGAAGCCGCCAGATCGCTTCGGGGCGTTCCCGCAGCGCGTTATCCGCTTGATCCTGCCTTGAATCGGCGCGACAGGAACAAGCCGCCGTCCTACGTCGTTGCGCCGCGGCTGGTCGGCAGTTACGTAGATTCTATGCTGCGGGATTTCGGCCGCTATCGGACCGGGGGGATCTCGCTTCGGGATATGGCCGACGAACTGAACAGCGATTACCGGAAACACAACCAAATCGACCGGACGGAATCCGAAGGAATATTAGTCAAGGCGCTGGAACGGATTCGCGATCAAGGCTTGGACATGATGGCAAACGGCGGGAACGCCTATGCGCTTCCTTTCCTGACGGATATCACGAATGCGCCGCTGACCGACAGCAGGTTTAAAATTGAGGATGAAGAAGTTCCCTTTTTTCAAATGGTGGTTCACGGGTTTATCGATTATACGGGCGCGCCGTATAATCTATCCACCTATACCGATGCCAGCCAGTATATGCTCAAATGTCTGGAATACGGAGCGGGCGTTTACTTCGAATGGACTTATGCGCCGAATTACGAGGTGCAGGATACCGAGTATAACGACCTGTACGCCGTCAACTACAAACAGTGGATGAACGAAGCCGCGGATATGTACCGGAAAGTTAACGGCGTTTTGAAAGACGTTCAGAACAAACGGATCGTCTCGCACGAGAAGCTGAGCGATGGCGTCTTCAGAACGGATTACGATAACGGCTTTTATATTATCGTGAACTATAACCGGGCGCAGGTTCAGGTTGACGGCAGGCCAATCGAAGCCGAAAGTTATGTAACGGGGGGTGGTGAATCTTGAAATCCATTCCGGGGTTTCGCTTAGCCCCCAGAACCTATACGGGGAAAAAAGCGTTATGGGGCTTTGTCTATGTTTTGCCATGGCTGATCGGGTTTATCGTTTTTTTCTTCATTCCCCTGCTGAGCTCGCTCAGATACAGCCTGAGCTCGATCACGGCGAACAGTAACGGCATTATCGTGCATTACATCGGGTTCAAAAACTACGTGGAAGCCTTGACGGTAAACACGAGCTTTAACCGTACTTTGACGGAATCGATCGTCAATATGGTGGTCAACGTACCGCTGATCGTCATATTCAGCTTATTTCTGGCGGTGCTGCTGAATCAGAAATTTTTTGGAAGAACGGCCGCACGAGCGATCTTTTTCCTGCCGGTTATATTGGCTTCCGGCATTATTATGAATCTGGAGAGCACGAGCCTGGTGCAGGCGATCAACGATGAAAATTCGGGCGCCAAAGCCATTCATTCGTTAGGCAGCTTCGAACTGGCCAGAATGATGCTTCAAGCCGGCGTCAGCGAAGTCATTGTCGATTATTTGACCGGCGCCGTAAACCGGATTTATCAAATCGTCAGTCAATCGGGCGTACAGATTCTGATCTTTCTGGCGGGCATTCAGACGATATCCCCGCAGCTCTACGAAGCGTCCAAAATGGAAGGCGCGACCGGATACGAGGCCTTCTGGAAAATTACCTTCCCGATGGTGAGTCCGCTGATTCTCGTCAATGTCATTTATACGATCATCGATTCGTTCTCGACGAATGCCATGACGGATTTGATCCGGGAGACGGGCTTCAAGACGTTTAATTTTGGTCTCAGCTCCGCGATGGCTTGGCTTTATTTTCTGGCGGTTGCCGTTATTCTGCTGATCAGTTCCGTTTTGATTTCCAGGAAGGTTTTCTACCAAGAGTAGAGGGAGATGAATAGGATGCCTGCTTCCCGATTGCTTTCGATTCAGGCCTGGAAGGGCTGGCTGTGGTCATTCGTTCGGCTCGTCCTGATTGCGGGCCTGTCGTTCGTGATCTTGTACCCGATCCTTCAGAAAATCGCGACCGCGATTAAAGATAAGGCGGATCTGTATTCGCCGATTGTCATCTGGATTCCCGAGCATGTTTCGCTGGACAATTTTCGGCAGGTCATTTCCATCATGGATTATTGGGTGACGCTGGGAAACACTTTTACCCTTTCGGCCATGACAACCGTTCTGACCGCAATTTCGTGCGCTTTGGCGGGCTACGGGTTTGCGCGTCTGAAGTTTAAAGGAAGCAATCTGCTTTTCGCTGGCGTCGTGCTGACGATTCTGGTTCCGCCGACGACCATTCTCATTCCCGTCTATCTGAATTTGAAGGACTTCACTCTGATGGGACTCGTGCCGCTGCTGACGGGCAAGCCCGTGAATTTGCTGAACACGTACTGGCCGTTCGTACTCACCTCCATGACGGCCAGTTCGCTCAAAGCCGGTCTTTATATTTTTATTTTCAGGCAATTTTTTAGGGGGATCCCGAAAGAGGTCGAGGAGGCCGCTTATATCGACGGCGCGGGCGTTGGCAGGACGTTTACGCGGATTATGCTGCCGAATGCGGTACCGTCCATCGTAACCGTGCTGCTCTTCTCGTTCGTCTGGCAGTGGAACGACAGTTTTTATACGACGACGTACCTGACCTCAAGCAAGGTGATGTCGACGCAGCTGGCTTCGCTGCCGTACAATCTGGCGATTCTCCTTAACGACGGCCAGTCGTCCAGCGCGGATCCGTTTTACCTCAGCATGGTGCAGGATACGGGTATTCTCATGGCGATTTTGCCGCTGATTATCATTTATATTTTCGTGCAGCGTTATTTTGTCGAGAGCATCGAGCGCACGGGGATCGTCGGATAATGCGGGTCAGCCGGCAGGACGGACCGCGGATGAGGGTGTTCGAAACGGCCGCCGACACGAAATGATTACGAACACCGGGTTGTTGACGCTGAATGGAAGCGCTATAATTTCTATCATATGGTACGATTTGGCATCTAATTCAATAGGGATGTGTCGAAAGAAAGGGTGGTTTTAACATGGTGAATTCCAAAATGGACGGCGTTCCGAAGCTGCATGAGGCATTCAAGGGTCATTTCAAAATCGGCGCGGCCGTAAATCCGAGGACGCTGACTGCGCAGCGCGAGCTGCTTGCGCATCATTTCAACAGCGTGACGGCCGAGAATGAAATGAAATTCGAACGTTTGCATCCTGCCGAGGCGCAGTATACGTTCGAACATGCGGACCGCTTAACGGCGTTCGCGAAGGATCGCGGCATGGGAGTCAGAGGGCATACGCTCGTATGGCATAATCAAACGCCCGATTGGGTATTTGAGAATGGTGACGGCGGAGCGGCCAGCCGCCAAACGCTGCTGGCACGGATGAAATCGCATATAAACACGGTTGTTTCGCGTTACAAGGGGAGCATTTACGCATGGGACGTCGTGAATGAAGCGGTTTCCGACAAGAACGGTGAACTGCTGCGCCCATCCAAATGGAGGGACATCGCCGGAGAGGATTTTATCGCCAAAGCGTTCGAATACGCGCATGAGGCCGATCCGGAAGCACGGCTTTATTATAACGATTATAACGAATCCGTACCGGAGAAAAGAGAAAAAATTTACGCGCTGGTCAAATCGCTGAAGGAGCAAGGGGTGCCTGTTCACGGGATCGGTCTGCAGGCGCACTGGAACCTGGAACGCCCTTCCGTCGACGATATTCGCGAGGCGATCGAGCGATATGCAAGCCTCGGGATGACGCTGCAGATTACGGAGCTGGACGTTTCCGTATTTCTTCACGACGACCGGCGAACGGATTTGACGGCGCCGGAGGAAGGCATGCTGGAGCGTCAGGCGGAACGGTACGAACGCATTTTTCGGCTGTTCAAGGAATATGCCGCGAATATCGATTCCGTCACCTTCTGGGGAGCGGCCGACGATTATACGTGGCTGGACAATTTCCCGGTCAGAGGCCGCAAGAACTGGCCGTTACTGTTCGACGCGGAGCACAATCCGAAGCCGTCCTTCTGGAGCGTCATGGAAATTACGCGATCATGACGGCCGAAAGGGCACTTTAGTCGCCAGGGTGCTTGTATCATCATAAGAGATCAAAATGAAGAATAAAATTGCAGCTTTGAGCTATTTTTTGTTATTTTTCCACATGTAAAATGGAAAGAGACATGGATTGAGGCTGGACGCAAAATTTACATGCGGCAAGGAGAAGAATCGATGAACAAAACGACCATCATAAACCCGGTAATCTGGTCGGATGTGCCGGACGTAAGCGTGATTCGGGTCGGGACGACATTTTATATGGTGAGTACGAGCATGCATTCGATGCCCGGATGCCCGATCATGAAGTCGGAGAACCTGATGCACTGGGAAATCGTAAATTACGTCTTCGAGACGTTCGAGGATAACGACGCCCACAACCTGCTGGACGGGAAAGGGATTTACGGCAAAGGCTCGTGGGCAGCAAGCCTGCGCCATCATAACGGCATGTTTTACGTCATTTTCTCATGCAACGACATGAACCGGTTTTACGTCTACCGGACGACGGATATCGAGAACGGATCGTGGGAACGATCGGTCTTTGAAGGACTTCGCCACGATCCGAGCCTGTTGTTCGACGACGGACGCGTATTCGTGTTCCATGGCAACGGCAATATCCGGATAACGGAGCTGACGGCCGATGCGTCGGCCGTCAAAGAAGGCGGAATCAACCGGCTGCTGTTCGAGACGGAACGCGAAGGGATCGGGCTCCGGTGCGAAGGATGCCATGCCTATAAGCTCAACGGATATTACTACTTGTTCTTCATCGATTGGCCGAATACGGGGAACAAGCGCCGGCGGGAGCTGGTCTATCGTTCGCGGGAACTGCTCGGCCCTTACGAGCGAAAACTGCTTCTTGACGACGACATGGGTTACCGCAATAACGGCGTCGCGCAGGGCGGCATCGTCGATACGCCAGGGGGCGAATGGTTCGCCGTGCTGTTCCAGGACCACGATGCCGTCGGCCGTATTCCGTGCGTGGTGCCCGTTTCCTGGGAGGACGATTGGCCGGTCTTCGGCGTTGACGGGAAGGTTCCGCATTCGTTCGAAGCGCCGCTGCCGGCGGCGGAGCCGAAACCGCTCGTGATCGGCGACGAGTTCGAATATGCCGGGAATAAGCTCGCCTTGAACTGGCAGTGGAATCACAACCCGGATAACCGGCTCTGGTCCGTGACGGAGCGGCCGGGCTGGCTGCGCCTGCAGACGGGCGCAATTGCCGGCAGCGTCGAGTTTGCCCGCAATACGCTGACGCAGCGGACGGAAGGTCCGGCATGCAGCGGCTGGACGATGATGGATACATTCGGAATGAAGCCTGGCGATCGTGCCGGCATGGTTGCACTGGCTTCCCTTTTCGGCGCTGTGGGCATTCAGACGGACGATAACGGCTCCCGGCATGTCTTCATGAGCGTAAAAGGGAGCGAAGGCGGGGAAGAAAAGGTCGAAACCGTCCCGTACGAAGGCAATCGTGTCTATGTGAAGATCGACTTCAATTTCAAGAACAGCGCGGACTTGGCCCATTTTTATTACTCGTCGGACGGCGAATCGTGGCGGGCCATCGGCCGTCCGCTGCAGATGAAATATACGCTTCATCATTTCATGGGGTACCGGGTCGGGCTGTTCAACTATGCGACGAAACAAGCCGGCGGTCATGTCGATTTCGACTTTTTCCGTTACGCGAGGAGGAGCGCTTCGGGCAAATGACTTACCGCAAAAGAGCTCAGCCATAGGGTTAGGGTGAAGAGGAAAGAAACGGACCGTTTCGTGAATGAACGGTCCGTTTTTACGTTTAGATCGTACAAATAATTTCGGTTGTATCGTATATACGGGCCGCGTTACGGTTGTCGGCCGATCCAAAATCATATTGGAAAATTACAACTATTGTTTAGATCCTCTATGGCTTGTGTTTATGCGGCGATTATATAATTTTCAATAGAACGTTACCTCTCATCGGCTGCGTTTGAGGAGCATATCGCGGAACAGACATCATGTCAGGAACGTCATTTTGAAAGCGCTACATCCATTCGTGCAACCAATTCCAAAGGGGGATGTTTCATGAGGAACCGCAAGACGATACTGATGTTGTTAGGCAGTCTGATGTTGGTTTTCATGGCGGCATGCGGCAGCGGCATTTCAGGAGGAGGAGCGAGCGGAAATTCGGGCGAAGCCGCGTCAAGCGGTAATGCCGCCAATGAGGGGGATAAGGCAAAAGCGGCTAACACTTCCGCGCCGTCGGATGCGAACAATAACGGCACCCCTGACATGGATTTCGACATGGGCGGCCGGACGGTCAAATGGGTATCCTGGTACGATGAGTCGATTAAGGAGGATAACCCGGACAATATCCAAAGGAAGAAGAATTTGGATGATTTAATGAAAAAGCACAATTTTAAAATCGATTACGTTGTTCTCGATTACGGACAGTACAAGGATAAGGTAACGGCTTCGCTGTTGTCGGGAGAGCCGGTCGGCGACATCATCAGACTGGCGAGACCATGGATGATTCCGTCGCTGGTCAAGCAGGATTTGTTCTGGCCGGTAGACGAATATACAAAAAACAAAAACGTGTTTATTCAACAGTATACGAATGAGTACTCGGAATACAATGGCAGAGGCTACGGGTTCAGATCGGGCATCAATGGCGCCTCGTCGGGCATTTTTTACAACCGCACCTTGATGAATCAATTGGGTCTCAAAAATTTGCAGGAGGATGTGAATAACGATAACTGGAACTGGGATACGTTCATTCAGGCTGCCAAAGATGCGAACAAGGACTCGAATAACGACGGCAAGCTGGATACGTGGGGACTTGCAACCGATTCGCTTCTGATCCCGGCTCTGGCGGCGAACGAATCGAATTTGGTGAATGAGAATAAGCAAAATCTCGATGATCCGAAAACGATCGAAGCGTTAAACTTCGTGTCCCGCATCGATACCGAGCATGTGGCCAGACCTACCGAAGGCGGAGATTGGACCGAGCCCGGTCAATTTTTCCGTCAAGGCAACACGCTCATGTATCCGGGGATGGATTATGAAATGGAAACGTTCAAGAAGGATATGCCGGATTATGAGATCGGATTTCTGCCGTTTCCCAAAGGGCCCAGCGCGTCCGGATATCATTCTTATGTTACGATTCCGAACTATTTGACGGTTCCCAAAGCCGTCCAGCATCCGGAGCAGTTAGTCTACATTTATGAAAAAATCAACGATATCGATTCGATTTACGACTATCCGAAACAGGCTTCGTTAGAAACGTTTTTCAGTAACGAAGACGACATCAACAATGCTAAAATGGCCGGAGAAGATATAAAGGTGATCGATGCCACCGACGGTTATCCGAACATGCCTTATTACCCGATGCTCGATGATCTCCGCAAGGGAGTTTCGGTATCGTCGATCATCGAGAAATATAAAGCGCAGTTCCAGTCGTCGATTGATGAAGTGTGGAAGAAGTAATCGTTGAAAGGAAGATACCATTTTATGATTACACTAACCGGATTCGCGGACGAAATCTCGCCGGATTTGGAAGAGCAGCTGAATGTACTGGAATCGGAGAACATTCGTTATCTCGAGCTGCGAGGAGTATGGGGCAAGAACATACTGGAGCTTACGGAAGAAGAAACGGCGAAAGTCAAAGGAAGATTGGAAGAGCGGGGGTTCGGCGTCTCCTCGATCGGTTCGCCAATCGGAAAAATCAAAATTACCGACGATTTTGAGCCTCATTTCGAGAAGGCAAAACATGCCGTCCGGCTGGCAGCGTTTTTTCGCGCGCCGTTTGTCCGCATCTTTTCCTTCTACATTCCGGGCGGGGAGCACGAGAAATACCGCGAGGAAGTATTGACGCGAATGAAGCGTCTCGCTCAATTGGCGGAACGCGAGGGCGTGGTGATGGTGCATGAGAACGAGAGCCATATTTACGGCGATACCGGCGAACGGTGCCTGGATATTTTGCGAACCGTTTCATCCCCTTATCTGCGCGCCGCATTCGATCCGGCCAATTTCGTGCAGTGCAGGGTAGAACCCGTTTCGGGGGCTTATCCTTTGATCTGCGATTATATTTCTTATTTCCATGTTAAGGACGCCGTCATGGGGAATGGTTCGGTCGTGCCTTCGGGAGAAGGCGACGGACAGCTGCGTCAGCTCCTCGAACATCTGAAACGGAAGCGATTCTCCGGTTTTATGTCGCTGGAGCCGCATTTATGGGAGAAAGGAAAGTCGGAAGGTCTTCGCAATCCTGAACTATTCGTGATCGCCTCCCAAGCAATCAAGAAATTGTTAGCGGAACAAAACATGAACTGGTCATGATTGACATCTTATTTGGGGACCAATGAAGGGGAGTACCCTTTAATCGACTTGAACACATTGCTGAAATACGAAATGTCGTGATAGCCGCACCGTTCGGCCACCTCGGTGACGGAAAAGCCGCCGGTGGACAGCAGCATTTCGGCTTGATTAATTCGAATCATGTTCAAGTATTGCTTAAATGCATGACCGGTATCTTTTTTGAACAATTTCCCAAAATAAACCGGGTGAAGATTGACGATTCGGGCCGCCTCCGATATATCCAGCTCCTCGTGATAATGTTCGATTACGTAATCCATCATTTTTTTCACCCGTGGATCGGCTTTAATCCCGGAGGCATTTATGGTGGAAACCATCACAAGCCGATGGACGATCAGCATAAACAGTGCCCTTGCCTGCATGATGTAACCAGGCTGCCTGCTCATCCATACGTGGGTAAACTGCTTGATATAGCCTAGGATTTCACCCGTAATCGCGTTCTTCGTCACGGTCCGGAGCGGCAGTGCCTTCGGGCTTCCGCTCGGCAGCCAATTGAAATTAAAAGCATAAGAATGCATCGGGTTATTTTTGAAGGTATGCGCCTCTCGAATGCTGTTCATCGGAACGTAGATGACGTCGCCGGCTTCCACTGTGTATTGGACTTCATTGATGTAATAATTCGATTTTCCCTCCACGACAAAAGTAAGATCGTGAAAACCGATTTTCTGCTTCGTAATTTCCCAGCCCGGAAAACAACGCCTGTCGACAAAAAAGACAATGCCGGGAACCAGGTGCTGAAGCTCTTCAAGATCCACGTCAACATCCCTCCTGAGTCTGGAAGGCAGCTAATGGGCAAACAGCGGCTTGTTAAAATTTATCGTAGCATTGAACAGGGTTGAAATAAAGATCCTTGAATAAAAAACGTGCCATTTTCGAAACCGTTTACAGTCGAATGCCGGCTGATTATAATTAGAAGGTGCTAAATGGTTAACAAAGAAACATTCTCAAATTTACTCGATAAGGGAGTGATTCCATCGTGTCGAATGAAAAAGCAGTTGTAATCACCGGAGCGACCCGCGGGATCGGGAAAAACATGGCGCTCTACTTCGCAAGTCGCGGTTACACCGTGGTGGGGACGGGACGCGACGCAGCCAAGTTAAACGAACTGGATCAGGAGTTAAAGCAATTCGGATCGTCCAACAAGGCTGTTGCCCTGGATATTATGGATCCTTCCAATATTCAAGATGTCGTGCAGTCCGTTGTTTCGGACCTTGGAAAGATTCCGGTGTGGATTAATAATGCGGGACTATTCAAAGCCATCGGTCCGACATGGGAAGTGGACCGCGACGCTTGGATCGGCGATCTCTCCACAAATCTGATCGGTACGTTCCAATGTTTGCACGCCGTGATCCCCGTGATGCTCCGTCAAGGTTTTGGCCGCATCATCAACGTTGTCGGCGGTGGTACGGGGAACGCATTCAAATACGGATGCGCATATGGGGTTTCGAAAACCGGAGTCGCCCGTTTGACCGAGAATGCCGCTGCTGAGCTGGAAGGATCCCGGGTTCAGTGCTTTGCGATGGATCCGGGGTTAAACAGGACCGACATGACCGAATATCAGTTAAATACCGAGGCCGGTCAGCACTATTTGCCCGTTATTAAAGATCTTTTCGATCAAAAGAAGGACGTCCCGCCGGAACGGGCGCCGAAACTGGCTTTTGCGCTTGCGGAGGGGAAACTGGACGCATACCATGGCCGAATCGTGAGTGTACATGAAGACATCGAACAATGGGAGTCTCGTTCGGACGGACTGAGCGAGAATCCGTATAAATTAAGAATATCCCTGTCCTAACGGGAATACGTTTCGCCGCCGGTTATTTGGAATTTCGGATAACCGGCGGCGTTTTATTGTAAGGCGGGATATCGCAGCAGACGAAAACACCTTAGGATTATGCAAATCATCGCTAATATTACACATCCCCATTATCCTTCTCGCGTTCTATAATCGTATCGGATCGTTAAAACTTTACAGGGAGGTTAACAGCGTATGAACCGTACACGGCAGCAAATTTTGATTTTGCATCTCGCTCAGCCGGATCTTGAAACGAGGACCGTCGCATGGGCATTGTACGACGGCAGCAAGCCGAAAGGGGCGCTGCAGATGCAGACGGGAGACAGCAGCGAACCGCCTTATGAATCCGTGCTTGACGCGATGCGGGACGGTTGGAACGTGATTCAACTGCCGACGATGCCTGTATTTCTAAGCGGTCATGAATTCGAGCAGGGACATTTGCCTTATGAATATGTTCTGGAAAGAAAGGTGACGGTCGAATGAGCAGCGGTGCAGTGGAAAAGCGTCATCTGCTTACGGCGAAGCAAATGGCCGATTTTGCCGTAAACGGTTACTTGGTGCTAAACGAGGCGGTTCCCCAGGAATATAACGAACGCGCGGAAAAAGAAATGCGCGAATTCGCCGGCGGCGGCGGGCGTTACTGGTTCGATTCCGGCGTAATTCGGGACATTTTCGAGCTGCCTCAGGTGAAAGGCGCCCTGCAAAGCTTCGTCGGCACAAACCCCGTCTACGATCATTCGTTCTTGCATGTCGTCAAAGCGCAGCATCATAAGGGCCAGTTTTACCATGCCGACTCCATCATCGATACGCGCCCGATGGGGTTTGACGTTCAAGCCTTCTACTTCGCCCACGATACGCCGGACGAGATGGGGCCGACGCTTGTGCTCCCCGGTTCGCATTTGCGCAAGGTTAGCAACGGCAGTATCGCCCGCTACAAAAACATTGCAGGCCAGCGCAGACTTGTATCGAAATCCGGCTCGATCGCCTTTTTGCACCACGGCATCTGGCATTGCGCACAGCCGAATTTCACCGATGTGACGCGCTACGTGTTTAAGCTGCGCATGCGACCGGGACAAGAGCAGCGTGCGCTGTTCAACACGGAGGGATATAACGAGAAGGAAATTCGGGACTACATTTATAAAGCGGGTCACCACTCCTGGTGCGGCGATGAATCCCGTGTGAATCAAGTGCAGATCGCCAAGTTTTGGCGCTATTTGACCGGCGATAATCGCGTCGACGTTTCGTTTGAAGGCGCTTTAACGCGCATGGGGCTGTAGTCTGCGACTTTGCGAGCGTTCCGAGGAGCAGGTTTGGAAACAACCAACATTGTCCACAAAAATGCGAATCGCCCTCTACTTGGCCTATTCGGCCAGGATGGAAGGCGATTTTTTTGTTTTGTCCCGAATCCAAGACCGTCTTAAGAATTGACAACGCTTTCTTAAGTTTGTTGTCTGTCGTCCTCTTGCGGGCTGCAATTATAATGAAAGTAAGAAAGGGGGGATGAAATGGAACGAAATTTCATTCAAGAAAACGCCGCGCAGGCCGGTCCTGCGATCCATGACCAGGCGAGTATTTGGAAACGCTTCAAAAAACAGCGTACCCTTCAGGTGTTTGTTTTGCTCGGCATCGTCTATTTGCTCATTTTCTCCTACACGCCGATGTTCGGGATCTTGATGGCCTTCAAGCAGTACACGATTGTGACGGGAATTCGGGGGATCTTTACAAGCCCGTGGGCCGGGCTCCAAAACTTTCGGGAATTTTTCACCGATTACCGCTTCGGGCAAATTGTCCGGAATACGCTGGCGCTCAGCATCCTGAAAGTCGTCTTCACCTTTCCGCTGCCTATTCTTTTTGCTATTATGCTTAATGAACTTCGCAATATGGTTTTTAAGCGTTTCGTTCAAACGGTGAGCTATTTGCCCCATTTTATTTCCTGGGTCGTCGTCGTAGGGCTCTCTTACTCGTTTTTCTCTTCCGAAGTGGGGATTGTCAATCGTCTTCTGATGGGGATCGGGATTATCGGCAAGCCGCTGACGATTTTGACCGATCCGAACTCCTTTTGGGGCTTTGCGGTCGGCAGCGCGGCCTGGAAGGAAATGGGATGGTGGGCGATTATTTTCCTCGCCGCGATCGCGGGCATCAATCCCTCGCTCTACGAAGCGGCTCAAATTGACGGTGCGGGCAGGCTGGCGCGCATTCGCCACATTACGCTGCCGGGGATCAAGGGAACGGTTGTCGTGGTGCTGATTCTTACCGTGGGCAGTATTCTCGGCGGCGGATTGGTCGGGTCAAACTTCGAGCAATCGCTCTTGCTTGGCAACGATATCAACAATCCGACATCGGAAATCGTGCAAACCTATGCGTTTAAGGTCGGTCTGAGCCAAGGGCGTTTTTCCTTTGCGGCAGCGATCGACTTGATTCAATCCATTATCTCCGTTACGCTTGTGTTTCTCAGCAACTCGATTGCGAAGCGTGTATCGGGATCCAGTCTTTTCTAAAGGGGGAGTGAACGCGCATGCTGTCCAGGCGAAATGCAGAGGATTGGATGGTTGACAGTATCATTCACGTCCTCCTTATTCTGGTCATTATTACGACGGCTTATCCATTCTATTACGTGTTCATGATGTCCTTTAACGCGGGTACGGATTCCACCATCGGCGGTTTGTATCTATGGCCGAGAGTCCTGACACTGGACAATTACGCCAAATTTTTTTCGGACGCGAACTGGTTTAAGGCGTTGGAGGTCACCGTGGCCCGAACGATCATCGGCGCATTTCTCGGGGTCGTTTTTACATTGATGATGGCGTATGGCCTATCGGCCAAAGATTTGGTGTTTCGCCGGTTGTATTTTACGCTCGTCATTATCGCGATGTATTTCTCCGGGGGGCTGATTCCGTATTACGTCGTGCTCCGCTCCCTGCATCTGCTAAACACGTTTTCGGTTTATGTCATTCCGACCATGCTGAATACGTTTTTTCTGCTCATTGCCATTTCTTTTTTTCGCGACCTGCCCGCGGAATTGCGGGAATCCGCCCATATCGACGGCGCCGGCGAAGTCACGATATTTTCCCGGATTATGATTCCCGTATCGAAGCCGCTGATTGCGACAATGGGCTTGTTTATCGGGGTGGGGCAGTGGAATTCCTGGGTCGATTCGGCTTATTTTGTGCAAAATAACGATTTGCGGACGCTTACTTATCGCATGATCGAAATTATTAACAGCAGCAAGGTTCCGGCGAATAGTGTTGCTTATGCGGCCGGAGCATCGACGGTAACGGGATATTCGCTTGAGCTGACGGCGCTCGTCGTTTCGGTCGCCCCGATCCTGTGCGTCTATCCGTTCCTGCAAAAGTATTTCGTGCACGGCATCATGCTGGGATCGGTCAAGGAATAAAAAAATGATGGAGGGGTTAACAAATGCGCATGGCGAATACAAAGAGCTTTGCAGCGGCAGCGCTGTCCGTGGTGCTGGCTTTGGTGCTGCTGGCCGGCTGCGGAACGAACGCCGGAAATAATGGCGGCGAAACGGGCAATGCCGCCAAAACGGGCGACGGCTCGGCAGGGGCATCGACAGGCAAGAAACCGGTAGAGCTTTCGATGTTTATCGACTTTCCGTGGTACCCGGTTAAAGAATGGAAGGGACCTATCGCGGATATGATCACGGAGAAGACGGGGGTCAAGCTGAATATTACCGTTTCGACGGACGATAACCAGCTGCCCGTCATGATTGCGTCCGGCAACCTGCCCGACTTGATCTTCACCGCAAATCAGGTCGACCGGTTATCGAATTCGAACCTGAGCTATCCATGGGATGATCTGATCAATAAGTACGCGCCGGATTTCAAGATCGACCCGACGCGGAAATTGGTGAACAGCGCCCCGGACGGAAAATTTTATACCGTACGCAACGCTTTCGCCACCCAAGAGGAATGGAATGCCAATCCGTTCGCTTTGGGCAACGACGGAAATCCGGGCGTGGCGGTGCGAACCGATATTTTGAAAGCGCTTGGCAATCCGCAGATCAAAACGGTCGACGATTTTGTGAATGTGCTGGAGAAGGTGAAGGCCAAATATCCCGATATGGTTCCGCTCATTATGGATCCGAACTGGATGGAGCAGTATTTTAAAGCCCAATTCGGTGTCGACGTGGGCGGCACGGAGCTGTACGAGGGCGATGACAACAAGCTGCACATGTTCATTACCCATCCGAAAATGCTCGAATACTACAAGTTCATGAACAGCCTGTACCGGAAAGGCTTGATCATCGGGGAAAATTTCGCGTTCAGCAACGACCAGATCGACGACGACTATGCAAACAGCGGAAAAGCTTTCGCCCATATGCATACGGTCAGCATCGCCGACACGGATAATTTGGCGGCAAAAAAGAGCGGCAAGCCTTACACGTGGCAAATGCTGCCGACGGCACTCAGTCCGGATGCGGTTTTGGTGAACGACGGGATCGGTTTTGCCGGCACTTTTATTACGAAGAGCAACAAGCACCCTGAGGAATCGATCAAGTTTCTCCAATACTTGGCCAGCGACGAGGGCAAAAAACTGGTCATGTGGGGTGTGGAAGGAAAGCAATGGCATATGGATCCGAAAGGCTATCCCGTCTTCAACTACAATCCGAACGATGGCGACTATGTGAATTCGCAAGGGCTCAAATGGTATTATTTTTATTCGGATGCCATCGCGGAAGGCCTTCGCGCTTATGTGCCGGGCACGCAGACCACGGAAGCGCTGCTCGAAACCAAAAAGATTACGAAAATCCGTCCCGTTCTGGGCCTCATTCACGCACCGGCCGATTCGGAAGAGCAGACGATTAAAACCAAAATCGACGATCTGGTCAAAAATCAGCGGGCAAAGATCATTTTGGCCAAAACCGAGCAGGAAGCCGTTCAGGCTTATCAGGATATGATAAATACGGCTCAGCAATACGGCATGGGCAAATATGAGCAATGGGCGACTGAGCAGTATGCGCAAAAGAAAGACCTCATGAAGTAATTGCTGGAATCATCCGCGTTTCGTTCCCTATCTCCGCCTCCTGTTTTATACTTGTCATAGGCAATCAGACATAACGACATGAGGTGCGAGATGGGGAGAAACCTGGCGGGGATCAAAAACCGGTTATCGAGTATCAGTATCGTCAAGAAAATGATGATCGGCTATATTTTTATCATTTGCCTGCCGGTGGTATTGTTCGGCTTTTTCTATTACCATCAGGTCAGCCGAATGATCATGGACAAAATCGATATCAACCATCAGCAGGTTATGGAGCAGGCCTATAACAACCTGAAGGTCGACCTGGCTCATTACGAATCGTTATACAAATTTGTGCAGGCCAATTCCTTCATCGTCGATTACTTGGACGGGGATTACAGCACCGATGCTGAAAGCGTCTACAACTATTTGTCCTATATTTATCCGCAGCTCATGTATTTGTTATCGGGAAACCCCAATATCTCGGACATAACCCTTTATAAATATAAACCGAATGTGCTTGCGATTCCGAACCATATCGCCGATGCGAGCCGTCTCGATCCCGCCGTGCGGCAAAAAATCGGCAAGCTGAAGCCAAACCAGGGGGTTTGGCTTTATCACCAGGATGGGGCAAAGCTGACGTCGCTCTATTACTATCAGGTGTTGTACGACAGTAATTACACCCATCAGATCGGGATTATGCAAATCAAGGTTTCGGTAAACGTCCTCCTGAATTTCCTGAAAGCCATTCGGGCGGACTCCAGCTGGGAGGTTTACCTGCTGAACAAGCGGGGGGAGATCGTGCAGCTGGCATCCGAACCCGTTGAAAGCGAGTCCTTTCGCGACTTCGCGGTTCTGAGCTCGGCACGTTCCGGTCACGGGAAAACGACGATCTCGAACGAGCTGCGGATCGACGATCTCGGTCTGAATGTGGCGGCGTACGCCAAAGAGAACGATATGTTCCGGGACATCAAGATCAAGGAAAACGATTTGGCCGTTTTCGTCATCGTGCTTTTGCTGAGCTTGTCTTTCCTGTACAATATGCTGGCTTCCTCCGTCGCCAAGAGGCTGTCCCGTCTCGCCAGACATATGCGGACGGTCGGAAACAACAGCTTGAAGGCGTATCCCAATCCGGGCGATATGGACGAAATCGGATTTTTGACTTCCTCCTATAATTCGATGGTCAGGCGTATCGAGGAATTGATCGACAACGTTCACCGCGCGGAGGCGCTGCGCAAGGAAGCGGCCTACCGGGCGCTGCAGGCGCAGGTCAAGCCGCATTTCCTGTACAATACGCTGGAAACCATCCGCATGATGGCGGTTGCCAACAATGTGCCCGAGGTGGCCGGCATTGCGTTTTCGTTCGGTCAGCTGATGCGGTACAGTCTATCGTCCGCGAATCAAGAAACGAAGCTGAAGCAGGAAATCGAAATGGTCGCGAGCTACCTTGACATTCACCGCATCCGTATGAAGGACCGTCTGCAGTTCAAGATCCTCGGATTAGAGCGTGTGCAGAACGTTCTCTGTCCGAGATTCATTTTGCAGCCCGTTGTCGAGAACTGCATCGTTCACGGCATTTCCAAGGTGCGTCGTCCGGTGTGGATCACCATCACGATTTCGGAAGTGTATGAGGAAGAGGAAGCGTACGATGTCCTGACGGTGGAGGATAACGGGGGAGGCATGTCGGAGGCCAAGCTGCTTGAATTGCGCAAAACGCTCGGCGCGCCGGCCGAGGATTCGTTTTCGGGCGAGCGGGGCGGTTTCGGACTGCGCAACGTAGCGGAACGAATTCGTTCCTTCTTCGGCGGACGGTCTGGGCTGGAAATCGACAGCGAGACGGGGGCCGGAACGAAAGTTCGAATGTTCCTGAAAAAGAAAAGGGATGATGCGGATGATGAAGCTGATGATCGTCGATGACGAGCCCTACATCTTGGAAGGACTCACGAAAATCATAACGGGGGCATCGACGTGCTTCTCGCAAATCGAGGAAGCATCGGATGCGTTCGAGGCGCTGGATAAAATGTCTCATTTTACGCCGAATGTCGTCATTACGGACCTTAACATGCCGGAAAAAGACGGGTTCGAGCTGATCAGCGAGGCGAAGCAAGCGGGCTATTGCGACCGTTTTATCATCTTGACGGGATACGATGAATTCGAGTATGCGCGCAGGGCGCTTCGGGCAGGCGCGGTCGATTATTTGCTCAAGCCGATTAATCAGGAGGAAATTATCGCCCTGCTGAACACCATTTCCGCGGAGATGAACGTGCATTCGGAAATACCGATTGAATTTAAAGGGCATATGGACAAAATTACCGGGTATATTCACAAGCATTACGATACCCCGATGTCGCTGGACGATTTGGCCGCGTACACGGGCTTGCATCCGAATTACATTTCCAGCTTATTCCGTAAAGAGCTCGACTTGACGTTTATCCAGTACCTGAATTCAACCCGGATCGAAAAGGCCCGGACGCTGCTCGAGAAAGAACCGCATATGTCCGTCAATCTGATCGGACAGAACGTCGGATTTGAAAGTCCGCAGCATTTTGTGAAAATTTTCAAGCGATATGTCGGCACAACGCCGGGATCTTATCGGGAGCAAGCATCCCGAACGACCGGAAAGGCGGGTTCACGATGAAGCTTTGGTACAATGCGCCCGGCTCGTCATGGAAAGAAGCGCTGCCGATCGGCAACGGACGGCTTGGAGCGATGGTGTTCGGAGGAACGGAAAGGGAACGAATCCAGATTAATGAAGAGACGCTGTGGTCGGGGGCTCCGCACGACTATAACCGTCCGGATGCCGGGCGGTATTTACAGGAAATCCGGGAATTGATTTTTGCGGACCGCATCGAAGAAGCCGAGCAGATGTATCTGGAGCACATGATGGGCAATCCCGTCAATTTGCAGGCGTATATCCCTTTTTGCGATTTATGGCTGGAATTTCCGGGCCATCAGCACATGGAAGGCTACTACCGCGAATTGGACCTGGGACGGGCGGTAACGACGGTTCGTTACGAAGCGGACGGAGTTCAGTACACACGCGAAGCCTTCTGCTCCCACCCGAGCGGATGCATGATCATCCGGCTTACAAGCAGCGCACGGGGAACTGTATGCGTGAATGCCTCGTTGTCCAGCGTTCATCCGGATACGTCGGTTCAGCCGGACGGGAATGGAACGCTTGTCCTTGCCGGGCGGACGGGCACGCGCAAGGGGGCCAAGCACTGGATCGCCGGCTGGGAAGGTCCCGGGCTAAGCTTTGAAGGCCGTCTCACAGCCTGCTGCGAAGGAGGCGAGTGTATTGCCGAAGATGGCGGCCTGCGGATCATGAACGCCGATGCGGTAACATTCGTTTTCTCGGGAGCGACCGGATTCGTGAGTTATCGCGATATCAGCGGAAATCCGGCAGAGCGTAACCGACACTATTTATCGCGTATTGCAGGCCGTTCTTACGAGGAATTGTTGAACGAACATGTTGAAGATCACGCGGGCCTGTTCGATCGCGTTTCGCTGCGATTGGGCAGCGGGGAAGGAAACGCAAGGGAAAGTCTGCCGACGGATGAGCGAATTCGCTCCGTTCGACGAGGTGAGGACCCGGCGCTTGCGGCTTTATATTTTCAATACGGCCGTTATTTGCTTATCGCTTCCTCCAGACCGGGCGGCCAGCCTTCCAATCTTCAAGGCATCTGGAATGAAGAGGAATGGCCGGAATGGGGCAGCAAATGGACGACGAACATCAATGTCCAAATGAACTATTGGCCGGCCGAGGTCGGCAATTTGCCGGAATGCCACCTTCCGCTGTTCGATTTGATCGACGATCTCCGCATCGCCGGCTCGCGTACGGCCGAAATCTATTATGGCGCACGAGGCTTTGTCGTCCATCACAACACGGATTTATGGCGGGCGGCGGCGCCCGTCGATACGTATGCGGGGATATGGCCGCTCGGCGGTTTGTGGATGGTGCAGCATTTGTGGGATCACTATGAATACAATCCCGACCCTGACTTTCTAAGAAAGCGGGCCTATCCGGCCATGAAAGAGGCGGCAAGGTTTATGCTGGACTTTCTGATTGAGGCGCCGGAAGGACACCGATTTGCCGGCATGCTGGTGACCAATCCGTCCTATTCGCCGGAGAATGCCTATATCGACGGCCTGAATCGCAGACGGCATCTGTACGTATCGTCCACGATGGATATCCAGCTGATTCGCGACCTGTTCGAGCGTCTTCTGGTTGCGAGCAGGCTGCTGCGGGAAGATGCCGACTTCGCAAACGAGGTTCAAGCCGCGCTTGACCGGCTGCCGCCGATGCAGATCGGCCGATACGGACAATTGCAAGAGTGGCCCGAGGACTGGGATCGCCCCGATGACCATAACGGGCATGTCTCTCATCTGTACGGATTATATCCGGGCAGCCAGATTTCCAAGGAGGGCACGCCGGAGCTGTTCGCTGCCGTGCAGGGCAGCCTCGAGCTTCGGAACAACGGACGAAGCCGGGCTTGGCCGGCGGCGTGGCGCTCCGCGCTGTATGCGCACCTTCGGGACGGCCAAAGGGCTCGAGACCGAATCGTCGATCTGCTCGCAGACTCGACGAATCCGAACATGCTGAATCAGCATGATCCGTTTCCGATGCAGATTGACGCGAATTTCGGCGGCTCTGCCGGCATTGCGGAAATGCTGCTTCAAAGCCGCGCCCGTTATCAAGACGGCGGAGCCGAATATGTGATCGACCTGCTGCCGGCGCTGCCCATTCAATGGTTGAACGGTTCCGTTACGGGACTTCGTGCGCGGGGCGGTTTCGAAATTGATTTGACGTGGTCGAAAGGCTGGCTGGAGACGGCCGTCATCCGTTCATCAAACGGCTCGGCATGCACGCTTCGATATCGGAATGAGACGATTCAAGGCGGCGTGAAGGCGGGGGAGACCTTTATTTACCGTCCCACCGGGAACGTGTGAATCCCCCAGTCGGATGCGTTATCGCGAACTTCATAAAGAACAAGGCACCACAGGGAGCCCTTGTTCTTTATGGCTGCGGCATCACCGTGATGAGGGCGGTTCTCATATTCGAATAGATCAATAAATCGTGAGGATATATCATTGTATCCTATGGGCCGTTATCTTATAGTTATCCTACAAATAAATGTGGAAACGCTCTCAAATAAATGAATGGAAGAACCTCGTCAGCAGCGGAAGAAACGCTTCATGTCGCTTCCCTTGCATGCAGATCGGATGGTCCATAGGCATGCTTGTGGAATTTTCCGGGCGTAAAGCCCGTCATTTGTTTGAACTGCCGGCTGAAATGCTCCACGTTATTATATCCGCACCGAAAAGCGACTTCGGCGATTGTATGGGTGCCGTGTAACAAATACTCTTTCGCCAGGCGGATCCGGCTGTTGATGACGTCATCCATGCAGGAGATATGGAAGGTTTTTTTATAAATGGTTTGCAGGTAGCCGGGACTGACGCGAAGGAAATTTGCCATTTTGGGAACGGTCCAGCGGTTTCCGGGATTATTGTAAATGGCTGCGCGAAGATTTAACAGGTTGTAGTACTGGGGGGTAATTCCCTCATGAAAGTAAGATTCCAAAAGTTTATTGAACAGCGTTCTTAACAGGCAGTCGATCGACGATTCTTTGTAATCCTTATTAAACGAGTGCTCGATGACAAGCAGCTGAAATAACTTATGGCAATACTCGGGGTCGTCCAAAGAAAAAGGAACGCCGAATGGAAGCGATGTTTCCGTAACATAAGCTTCATCGGACTCAAATCGGATCCAGTCGTTCACGTAGGCTTCGGCACAGGCGCGATAATAGATTTTCTGTTGCGGCCGATAGAGGATGGCGCTATGAGCCGGGTATTCTTTTAGTTCGCCATTGACCCAGAACAGTGCGGGAGTCTGGGTCATGACGAGGAGCCAGGCGTCATGGCCTTCGGGGATATCGAAAACAAAACTGCTTGCGTGCGCCGCATCATATTCCACATAGAAGATATTCGTCATCGGTTTCCCCTCCTGTTGTTTATTCCTGACAAGCCGAGCCTGTGGCGGGTTAGTTTCCCTGATGACGGTACGCCCTGGGCGTTAAACCCGTCATTTTTTTAAAATGATCGTAAAAATGCGGAAGTCCCAGGAAACCGCACGCCTGCGCGATCGTTTCGACATTGTCGTCCGTCGTCAGCAGCAGCTCCTTGGCTCGGGCGAGCCGTTTGGCATTCACGTACTCGGTCACGCTCATGCCCGTCAGCTTCTTAAAGACGCGCGAGAAATGAGCGGCGCTGATGCACGCCTGGCTTGACAGCTCGGCGAGTCCGCCGCATTGAACGGGATCGCGGTCAATCGTCCGCAAAGCGTTCTGCATCCAATGGGGGCCGAGCCGGGATGTTGAGGAAGCCGGCTCTTTCATGGACGGATGCCGGTTGATCTCAAGCAGCAGCTGCTGCAATTGCAGCCGGATGGCATGACGGTAGCCCGGTTCCTTCGTTTTCAGCTCGGCTGCCATGGCTTCGATTGCCGCATGAATCGACTGCCGCAGCGCCTTGGACAGCTCGATTTTATAAAGTTTCTTTTTCCGCGCAATTTCGAAGCACCGGAGCGAATCGTATTCGTCTCCAAGCTCGTCCGTCAGCACGAACGACGGCGCGAAAAACACGGCGGTGGACACGATCGGCTCGTCGGCAGACGGATAGGCGCGATGCACGGTATTGCCGGGCAGCAGAAACAAGTCGCCGGGACCTTTGCCGTAAAGGGCGTCATCGATAAAAAACATCCCTTTGCCTTCATGAATATATACCGCTTCGTACAAGTCGTGCAGGTGGCTGGGAAGCTCGTTGCCGGAGGTTCGAATGCCTTTATGGACCAGTTCGAACGGGAAAACCGGATCCAAATGAAAAGGCTTGCGCATCGGGTCCATGCTGGCCAAAATCTCCAATCGAAAGCATTTCGTTTAATATATCAAAATCAAGAATAAAATTGCAACTTTAAGCTATTTTATTCTCTATTTTTGCAGATAAAATGGAAGCATAACGAAGTCAGCTTCAGGTTTGTACCTTACGGCCATTTTATGAACGGAGTGATGGGATGCAATACCGACCATTAGGAAAGACCGGACTGCAGGTTTCCAAGCTTAGCTTCGGCGCTTCGTCCCTGGGCTCTGTCTTTCGTCAGACGGATGACGCCGAAGCGGTCCGCACGGTTCATGCGGCGATCGACGCGGGAATCAACTATATCGATGTTTCGCCTTATTACGGGGCTACCAAGGCGGAGACCGTTTTGGGCAAAGCCATCGGTCAAATGTCCCGCAGCCAATTCTACCTGTCCACGAAAGCCGGACGATACGGAATGGACACGTTCGATTTCTCGCGCGCGAGAATTGAAACGAGCCTGGAAGAGAGCCTCCGGAGGCTGAATACCGACTATGTCGATATCTTGTTCCTGCATGACATTGAATTCGTTCCGCCGGACATCATTTTGGAAGAAGCGATCCCGGCGCTGGACCGCCTGAAGCAGCAGGGAAAAATACGGTTTAGCGGCATTTGCGGCTTGCCGCTCGCCTTGTTTGAACAGATGCTGCCGCAGGTTCGGGTCGACGCCATTATTTCGTACTGCCACTATTCGTTAAACGACACGTCGCTGCTCCGTCTTCTCCCGCTTTTGGAAGAAAGGGGAGTCGGTCTCGTCAATGCGTCCCCGATATCGATGGGACTGCTGAGTACGCGCGGAACCCCCGACTGGCACCCCGCCAGCCCGGAGCTGAAAGAAGCCTGTCTGCGGGCCGCTCAATTTGCGGAGAGGCGCGGCGAAGACATTGCGAAGCTCGCCATCCAATTTTCGACGGGCAATGAGCGTATCCCGACAACGCTTGTCAGTACGGCCAATCCGGCCAATATCGCGAAAAACGCAAAGTGGACGGAGGAGCCCATGGACCGGGAATTGCTGCAGGAGGTTCTTGATATTCTGAAACCGATTCATAATCAAACATGGGTCAGCGGCTTGCCCCGGTATAACGAAAGCATCTTTGAATAAGAGAGGAGGCCGCGATATGAAAGGGATTATATGCGAAAAGGTTGGCATGTTTCGCATGTCGGAGCATTTGCCGGAGCCGGAATTGACGAAGGGCCATGCCATCGTTCGGATTCGACGAATCGGGATATGCGGAACCGACTATCATGCGTTTAGAGGCAATCAGCCATTTTTTGAATATCCGCGGATATTGGGTCACGAGCTGTCCGGCGTGGTCGAAGAGATCGATGCGGATACCGGCGAGCTTGCGGCCGGAGATCAGGTTTCGATTATCCCCTACCTGCACTGCGGAAAATGTCTCGCCTGCCGCCGGGGAAAAACGAACTGCTGCACGGACATGCAGGTGCTCGG
This sequence comes from Paenibacillus humicola, assembly GCF_028826105.1. Lineage (NCBI taxonomy): Bacteria > Bacillati > Bacillota > Bacilli > Caryophanales > Paenibacillaceae > Paenibacillus > Paenibacillus humicola. The sequence goes on along the minus strand of NZ_JAQGPL010000001.1, from coordinate 4,021,849 downwards.
CGTTCATCGCGACGGCGGGATGCGGGAACGAATCGCCGTTCCGGTTTCGCACTTGTTGAAGGCCAACCATTTGACACTGGACGAGGCGGCCATTGTGGAGCCGCTCGCCATCGGCGCGCACGCGGTGCGCCGGGCGGAAATCGCGGCCGCGGATACGGTGCTTGTCATCGGCTCCGGACCGATCGGCCTTGGCGTAATGGCATTCGCCAAATACGCGGGGGCGACGGTCATCGCCATGGATATCAACGAGAAGCGGCTTGCCTTTTGCAGGACTTGGGCCAAGGCGGATCATACGATCAACGCGCTGGAATCGGATGCGAAGCAGCGGCTTGCCGAGCTTACAAACGGCGAATTTCCGGCTGCCGTGTTCGACGCTACGGGCAGCGCCGCATCCATGATGAACGCGTTCGAGCTCACCGCGCACGGCGGGCAGCTGGTTTACGTCGGACTTGTCAAAGGCGACATTGCCTTCTCCGATCCTGAATTTCATAAGCGGGAACTGACGCTTATGGGAAGCCGCAATGCGACAGCCGCCGATTTCCGCCACGTGCTGGATGTGCTTGCCGCATCCCATCTTGATGTGAGCCGGTATTTGACGCACCGCTCTTCGTTTGACGGAATGATCGACGCATTCGAAACTTGGCTGAAACCGGAGTCCGAGGTGATTAAAGCGGTCGTGGAGCTGTAATGCCGTCGTTTGAAATTCCGATCGATTTCATCCGCTCTGAAGGAAAGGTGATGGTTGACGTGAAACAAGCAGCAAAGCCGCATAAACTCTGGTACAGAAAACCTGCCAAGGATTGGAACGAAGCGCTGCCGGTCGGCAACGGACGCCTAGGAGCCATGGTGTTCGGAGACGTCGGCAGGGAGCGATTTCAATTGAACGAGGACTCGCTGTGGTACGGGGGACCGAGGGACCGCAACAACCGGGATGCGCTTCAGAATCTTCCAAAAATCAGGGGGCTGATCCTGGCCGGCAGGCCCAGAGAAGCCCAGGAACTGGCTTCCATGGCGTTGACGGGAATTCCCGAATCGCAGCGGCATTATGTGCCCCTGGGCGATCTGCTGCTCGACTTCGGATCGTCCGGAACGGCTTCGGAATATCGAAGAGAGCTGGATTTGCACAGCGGCCTGGCGAGAGTCTCCTATCTGCAGGATGAGGCGCTCTTCACCCGTGAGGTGTTCGCGAGTTATCCGGATCAAGTCCTCGTCATTCGGCTGACGGCCGACCGGCCGGGGAGGATCGCTTTCAAGGCAAGATGGAATCGCGGGCAGTGGAGATATATGGATCGAATCGATTCGTGGGGATCGGACGGGATCGCGATGGCCGGCAGCAGCGGCGGGGAAGGCGGGATCGCTTATCACGCTGCTGTAAAAGCCGTTTTGAAGGGAGGCAGCAGCCGCACGATCGGGGAATATCTGCTGGTCGACCAGGCGGATGAGGTCATCCTGTTCGTTGCCGCGGGCACGTCGTTCCGGTCGCCGGATCCGGAGGGGGCGAGCAAGGCCGCCATCGAATCCGCGGCAAGAAGACCGTACGGAGAGCTGCTGGAGCGGCATCGTTCGGATTACCGCTCCCTCTTCAAACGGGTGGAGCTGGAGATCAAGGGCTCAGACGGCGGCGACAAGGAGGTGCTGGCTACCGACGAGAGACTGGCGGGAGTTCAGCGCGGAGACGACGATCCGGGGCTCGTCTCGTTGTATTTTCAATTCGGACGCTATCTGCTGATCTCCTCCAGCCGCCCGGGCTCGCTGCCGGCGAATCTTCAAGGCATTTGGAATCCCCATTTTCTGCCGCCGTGGGACAGCAAGTTTACGATCAATATCAATGCGCAAATGAATTATTGGCCGGCGGAAAATTGCAATTTGGCGGAGTGCCACCTGCCGCTGTTTGATTTGATCGAGCGCATGCGGGAGCCGGGAAGAACGACGGCGGCGGTCATGTACGGGTGCCGCGGGTTTACCGCGCATCACAACACGGATCTGTGGGCGGACACGGCGCCGCAGGATACGTATCCGCCTTCTTCCTTCTGGCCGCTCGGCGCGGCCTGGCTCTGTCTTCATCTCTGGGAGCATTACACGTTCAGCGGAGACGAGGCGTTTCTGTCCAAGGCCTATCCGACGCTCAAAGAAGCGGCTGAGTTTTTGCTCGATTATTTGATCGAAGGTGAAGACGGACAATTGATTACGTGTCCTTCGGTATCCCCGGAGAATACGTATGTACTCCCGAGCGGAGAATCCGGAGTGCTGTGCGCCGGAGCCTCAATGGATTTTCAGATTATCAGCGCCTTGTTCGGCGCCTGCATCGACAGCGCCGGAGTGCTCGGGATCGACGAGCCGTTCCGCGAAGAGTTGGCCGCCGCACTCAACAGGCTGCCGCAGCCGGCGATCGGGAGGCACGGCCAAATCCAGGAGTGGATGGAGGATTACGAGGAGGAGGAGCCCGGGCACCGGCACATCTCCCACTTGTTCGGGTTGTATCCCGGGAAGCAGTTCACGCCGGAGCGGACGCCGGAGCTGGCGGCCGCCGCGCGGGTCACGCTCGAGCGGCGTCTTACTCACGGCGGCGGACATACCGGCTGGAGCCGGGCCTGGATCATTAACTTCTGGGCGCGCCTTCGGGATTCGGACAAGGCACGGGAGAACGTGCAGGCACTGCTGGGTCATTCTACGCTTCCTAATCTGCTGGACAATCATCCGCCGTTTCAGATCGACGGAAATTTCGGCGGGACGGCAGGCATCGCCGAGATGCTCCTTCAGAGCCATTCGGACGAGCTCCATCTGCTTCCCGCTTGGCCGGCGGCATGGGGCGACGGCCGCGTGCGCGGCCTTCGGGCACGAGGCGGCTATACGGTGGATATGGACTGGGCCGAGGGACGGCTGCAGCGGGCCGTCATTCACGCCGCCCAGACCGGCGTTTGCCGCATCCGGGGCATCGGAACCGGTACCGTCGAGTTGGCCGTGGAGGCGGGACGGAGCTATACACTCGAATCGCCCTTCGAGAATTTTGCAGCGGCCAAGCATTAATCGGTCCGCGAAGCGTTAAATTAATCGGAATCCTTACATCATCCGCCCCGGCATCGAAGAATTTCATAGCCGGGGCTTTTAAGCATTACAACGCTCAAACTCATCAGCGCTTGACAGGCAGCTGTTTTTACCGACCAAACTGGAGGTGCCATCGTGGAAGAACTGAAAGGTGAAAGTGTTAACATTCGTGACCGGGAATTAAGACGCAGAGAAGAAGCGAACCGGACTTATCTGATGAAGCTGAACAGCGATCATCTTCTGTTTAATTATAAGCTGGAGGCCGGCAGATATTCGGGCAGGGACATCCCGCATGGCGCGCATGGCGGCTGGGAATCGCCGGTATGTCAGCTGCGAGGCCACTTCCTCGGCCACTGGCTTTCGGCTGCAGCCATTCGTTTTCATGAGACCGGGGACATGGAGTTGAAAGTGAAATCCGATCTTATCATTCATGAATTGGCCGAATGCCAGAAGGATAACGGCGGGCAGTGGGCAGGTCCGATTCCCGAAAAATATTTGCATTGGATTTCAAACGGAAAAGGAATCTGGGCGCCTCAATATAACCTGCATAAGCTATTCATGGGGCTCGTAGATTCGTATCAGTATGCCGGGAATGAGCAAGCATTAAAAATCGCGGATGATTTTGCGGACTGGTTCGAAGCATGGAGCGGCACATTTTCCCGGGATAAATTCGATGATATTCTCGACGTGGAGACGGGCGGGATGCTTGAAGTTTGGGCGGATCTCCTGGAAATAACCGGCAAGGAAAAATACAGGACGCTGCTTGAGCGTTATTATCGGAGCAGGCTCTTTCGGCCTTTGCTGGAAGGTAAAGACCCGCTTACGAACATGCATGCGAACACGACGATTCCGGAAGTGCTTGGCTGCGCCAGGGCCTATGAAGTAACCGGCGACAAGCGATGGCTGGATATCGTCAAAGCCTATTGGAATTGCGCGGTTACGGAAAGAGGAACACTCGCGACGGGCGGCCAGACAGCCGGTGAAGTCTGGATGCCGAAGATGAAGATGAAGGCCCGCTTGGGGGACAAAAACCAGGAGCACTGCACGGTGTATAATATGGTCCGTCTGGCGGAGTTCCTATTCAGACATGCAGGCGACGCTGCCTATGCGCAATATATCGAATACAATCTGTATAACGGCATCATGGCGCAGGCCTATTATCAAGAATACGGTTTAACCGGTAATAAGCATAACCATCCCAGCACGGGGCTGTTAACGTATTTCCTTCCCATGAAGGCCGGATTGCGCAAGGACTGGAGTACGGAGACGGATAGCTTCTTCTGCTGTCACGGCACAATGGTACAGGCGAACGCCGCCTGGAACAGAGGCATCTATTACAAAGATCAAAATGATATCTACATATGCCAATATTTCGATTCCGAGTTGAAGACGGAGATCGACGGCGCTGAGGTCCGGCTCCTTCAAACGCAGGATCACATGAACGGAAATATGCTGACCTCCTCGAACACGACGGGATATCAGGAAATTAACGAGATCACCGCCCTTCATGAAAATCTCCCTTCGTACCGAAAGTATGATTTGGCGGTACGCACGTCCCGGCCGAAAGAGTTCGCGGTCAACTGCCGGATTCCCGATTGGATCCAGTCGGAGGCCGTCATCTATGTGAATGATGGGTTTCATGGAAAAACCGCGGACAGCAGCCAATTTTATCAAATTCGCCGCACATGGAAAGATGGCGACAAGATCAGCATCATTCTTCCGATCGGAATCCGCTTTATTCCGCTTCCGGACGATGAGAACACGGGCGCTTTCCGTTACGGTCCCGAGGTGCTGGCAGGCGTTTGCGAGACGGAAAGAATCCTATATGCGGAAAATGAAGACATTGCTTCCGAGATGGAGATGGAGAATGAACGGGAATGGGGGAGCTGGCGCTATTTCTTTAAGACGGTCGACCAGGACCCGGCCATCCAATTCAAGCGAATCCGGGATATCGGGTACGAACCCTATCAGATTTATTTTAAGGTGAAGAAGGCGCGGGGGTAAAGCCCCCGTTGTTCCTTCACTCCAATTTTTGGAGGTGAACCGATGAAAAACACAACTTCCGGTAAAATAAGAATCGCGTTCGTAGGCGCCGGAAAAATGGCCAATATGGTGCATTATCCGTCACTTGCGTCTTTTGATGATGTGGAGATTGCGGCCATTTGCGACTATAACGAGCAAGCTCTCCGTACGACCGCCGAAAAGTACGGCATATCCAAGCGCTATAACGATTACAAGAAAATGATTGACGAAGTTGCGCCGGATGCGGTATATGCCATCGGGCAGCCGCATCTGATGTATGACGTCTGGATGTGGTGCCTGGAACAAGGGCAGAACTTATACATCGAGAAACCGTTCGGAATTACGATCCATCAGGCGCGCTCACTGGCTTACATGGCGGAGAAGAATGGAAATACGACTCAGGTAAGCTTCCAGCGCCGTTCCTCACCGATGATTGATTTCCTTCGAAACGAGTGCCTGAAACGCGGGCCGATCGTCCATTCAGTTTGCAGGTTTTACAAATCCAATATCGCTCCCCGCCTTGATGCGGTGGATCACATGATGGATGACACTGTTCATTCGATCGATACGATCCGTTGGATGAATTCCGGAGAAGTGATTGGCATCGAAAGTATGACCAAGCGGGTCCTGGTTCCAAATATCAATTTCATTTCGGCCGCTTTGCATTTTGACAACGGTTCGTCCGGTTATCTCATGAACAGCTGGTCCAGCGGCAGAAGAATCTTTGCGGTGGAAATGCACGCCCCTCATATATGTGCGGAAGCCGAGCTGGAAGGAAAAGGGTATTTGTATGCGGACGGAGATACAAAAGGAACGGAATACGACGCCCGCATCCTTGCGCAAAGCGATGAGCTTTATGCTTATGCCGGCTTTCGCTCCAAAAACCGTGAATTCATCGACGCCATTAAAAAGGGCACGCAGCCGTCTTCCCATTTCGGCGAAGCCCTGAAAACAATGGAAGTTGCCGAAAAAATATTGGCGCAAGCTGTATTAGCCGGCAGATAAGTGCCGGCTAAAGGCGCTGGAAGACTAATCTCGATTCTTTAATTAAAACCCGAAAGGATGACATTCATATGAGCGGTGTTCAATTTTCCGTATTTACAAAACCGTGGAAAGATACCTCTACCTCCGAATTGGCGAAATTCGTAAAAAAATCGGGATTCGACGGCATTGAGTTTCCGCTTCGGCCGGGATATCAGGTCGAACCGAAGCATGCGGACAAAGAACTGCCGGTGCTCGTAAAGCAGCTGAACGATTATGGACTCAAAATATTCAGCGTTGCCAGCTCACTGGATGAGCGCGTATTCGCGGCATGCGCGGAAGCGGGCATTCCGATCATCCGAACGATGATCGCCGTTAAGGATGACGGATTCATTCCCGCGGTTCGCAGAGCTCAGCAGGAGTTTGATGAAAAGATCGCATGGTGCGAAAAATACGGCATTACAATCGGCGTGCAAAATCATAATGGCAGATTCATAAGCAATTCCTCCGGTTTGTTATATCTGCTCGAAAAATACGATCCCAAACACGTAACCGCGATTTGGGATGCGGCGCATAATGCTTTGGAAGGTGAAGAGCCCGAAATTGGCCTCAGTGCGGTTTGGTCTCATCTCGCCATGGTAAACTTTAAAAATGCTTATCAGCGGAGAACGAACGGTCCGGAGTCCGAAGAAGCCAGGTGGGAACCGTATTTTACCACTGGACGACAAGGTTACGCTTCCTGGCGCCGAATTGCCGGCTATTTGAAGAGCAGGGATTACCAAGGAGTCGTATGTTTGACAGCCGAATATAGTGATGAACATAACGTGAATAAATACATTAAGGAAGATATCGAGTATGCGAGATCCTTATTCTAAAATACTTGTAAAATCAGTCAAAAAATTGATATGAGAATAGATCAATAATCGGTGAGGATAGTTCATTGTTCTAGGTAATGGAATGCCTTATGATTATATCAATTAAACCATTTGGAAACGTTGTCAATTGAACGGTTTCCCGCTCATCATCGATGATCCTGTGGGTAGTACTCAACTACAACAGGTATTTTCGGCATGCCTTCGTTCGCTATAAAAAACAATCATGATCCAAAAAAGTAAAGGTTGGATAGGAAAAAGGGAGTGTGGATTGGTGCAAGCACGAAAGATCAGCGTGAAAACGACGGAAATAACGAAATTTCTGTATATCCTTCCGTTTATGATTTTGCTAGGTGTATTTGCCTACTATCCGCTTTATGGGTGGGTGTATGCGTTCTTTGATTATACGCCGCCGATCCCGCTGTCCCAATCGCCGTTTGTCGGCCTGAAATGGTTTCATTCCCTAGTTGAAAATAAGGTGAAGATCGATCAAACGCTTCAGGTCCTCAAAAATACGTTTGGGATGAGCGGTTTAAGTCTTTTATTTTCCTGGCTGCCGATGATGTTTGCCATATTCCTGACGGAGATCAAAGCCGTACGTTTCCGGAAATTTATCCAGACCGTAACCACGCTTCCGAATTTTATCAGCTGGGTGCTCGTTTATTCGCTGGCCTTTTCGATGTTTTCGAGCGAAGGCATCGTAAACGGTCTGCTCAAGCAGATCGGCCTTATCCATTCACCGTTGTTGCTCCTTCAAAACGCGGACCATGTTTGGATTATGATGTGGATGTGGCTGACTTGGAAAACGTTAGGCTGGTCCGCGATTTTGTATATTGCGGCGATTATGAGCATCGACGATTCGTTGTATGAAGCGGCTTATGTAGACGGCGCGACAAGGATGCAGGTCATTTGGTATGTGGTGATACCCAGTATGATTCCGACCTATTTTGTATTGACGATGCTGCAGGTTGCGAGCTTCCTGAATAATGGACTGGAGCAATATTTCGTCTTTCAAAATGCCTTCAACAAGGATTCCATCCAGGTGCTGGATTTATATGTCTATAATTTGGCAATGGGGGGCGGGAGCTATTCCGTGTCCGTCGCGATCAGTATGTTAAAGAGCTTGATCAGCGTTGTGCTTCTCTTTTCGGTAAACGGAATGTCCAAACTACTTAGGGGAGAGAGCATCGTATGAGTGAAAATACAGCAGGAATAGCGACCGATGAAAAGATTCATGACGGTAATTACTCCAGTAAAATTAAAGCGCATACCAGCCCTGCCGACAAAGCCGTTACGCTGGTGATCTACGTCCTGTTTTCCTTGTATTCATTGATTTGTATTTATCCGTTTTATTCGATCATCATTAATACCATCAGCGCGAACGATATTAGCGCGAATGGCGAGGTATTCTTATACCCGAAGCATATTCAATTCCATAACTATATCGATGTGTTCAAAATACCGGGATTGTGGAATGCAGCCGTTGTGTCGGTGGGGAGAACGGTGATCGGAGCCAGCCTGACGGTAGGAACCTCGGCGTTCCTGGGCTTCATGTTCACTCAAATGGACCTGTGGGGGAGGAAATTCTGGTATCGATATACGGTGATCACCATGTTTTTCAATGCGGGGGTCATTCCTTGGTATTTAACGATGAGATCGCTGCATTTGACCAACAATTTTTTAGCGTATATTTTGCCGGCCGTTGTCATGCCGTTTTACATCATTCTTGTGAAGACGTTTGTGGAATCGACGCCGAAGGAATTGCAGCAGGCGGCCAGTATCGACGGAGCCGGGACCTTGACGCTCTTTTTCAAAATCATGCTTCCCATCTGCAAGCCCATATTGGCTACAGTGGCCATATTTGCGGCGGTAGAGCAGTGGAATTCCTTTCAGGATACGCTGCTGCTGGTGACGGACAACAAACTGTACAGTCTGCAGTTCATCCTTTACAACTATATTAATCAGGCAAGCTCGATCTCCACCCTGGTGAATCTTCAGAATGCCGGATCGACAGCGATTCAAAGTCTGGCAACGAAGCAGACCACGACATCCATACGGATGACGGTGACCATTATCGTTGTCGCGCCAATTTTGCTGATCTATCCGATCTTCCAGCGGTTCTTTGTGAAAGGGATTATGATCGGCGCGGTAAAAGGTTAAATGGCGCCGTTATAATACAATGAAATGATATGGGGGTAAAACATGCTTAAGCGCAGTAAAACCGTAAAAAAATCGATGCTGGTCCTGTTTGGTTCTCTCTTCGTGCTGTCGGCTGCCTTGACCGGTTGCGGAGGCTCATCCGATAATACGGCTTCATCCCCGGCAACCGGCTCGGCCAATGGAGGAGCCTCATCCCAGACCGGGACCGGCAGCAGCAAACCGCTGACGATTACCGTTTTCGACAATGCGGCCAACTACCAAGGCGAGCAGACGGGGTGGTATGGAAAGCTGCTCAAGGATAAGTTCAATATCACGTTGAACATTCTTTCTCCTTCGGTTGCCGGCGATCAGTTATACAAGACGAGAACCGCGGCCGGCGATTTGGGCGATCTTGTCATTGTCGACAACAATCAGTTCAGTGATTTGATCAAGGCCGGCATGATCATGGATCTTACGGATAAGATCAAAAATACCAAATACCTGTCCCAATATGTAGACAAGCATTTCAAGCCTTTCAATGCCGCCTTTAAGGATGTGAATCCGGATGGCAAGATCTACGGGCTGCCGACTTTTGAAGCCGACACATCGCCTACGACCTTCTCGGAAACACTTCCTTACTCGAGCCCGATCATGCCTTGGGATTATTACAAAGGAGTAGGGGCGCCAAAGCTGAACAATTTGGACGATCTACTGAATGTTCTGAAGGCGATGCATGAGAAGTATCCCAAGACTCCGGACGGCAAGCCGATCTTCCCGATTACCCTGTGGAAAGATTGGGACAACGGCGATATGGAAAATGCGCGCTGGCTCAGCAACTGGTACGGTTACGATCAGCCGGACGGAACGACGACTATCCAACTGGATGCAAAAGGAAATATCGTTCCGCTTATCGACGACAAGAGCATGTATAAAAATATGCTGGAGTTTTATTTTAAAGCCAATCAGATGGGGCTGGTCGATCCGGACTCCCCGAGTCAGGATTGGAACAAAGTATCCGAGAAGCTGACCAACAAACAAGTGCTGCTCCTGTGGTACTCATGGGAAACCGGCTTCTACAATACCATCGAAAGAGGTAAGAAGGGCGACGGGAACGTTGCGGTTCCGATTGCCGACACGCACATCATTCAGAACAGCGACGCTTATTACGGCAACGGAAGGGTATTTGCGATCGGCTCCAAAGCAAAGGATCCGGGCCGAATCATGGAATTATTGGATTGGCTCAACTCTCCCGAAGGTCTGCGTTATTATGTGGATGGCATTGAAGGGTTTAACTATGAAAAGACGTCGGACGGCAAGTTCCAGCTGACCGAAACCGGGCAGACCGCCTTCCAAAATAACACGCCCGTTCCGGCTCAGTATGGCGGCGGGGGATACCAGGACGGACAAAGCAAAATCAACTCCATGATCATGAGCGATTTTGTCAAAGATCCGGAGACCGGCGAGTTCTATAACTCCAATTACTGGAGCTCGACGATCGAAGCCAACAAGACCGCGCTGACGACGGACTGGCAAAAATTTTATGGCGCAGAGAACGCAACCGATTACTACCAGAAGCATAACATGATCGACATTGTCCCCAATATTAATACGGACTTGGGCACCGACTCATCCGATATTAAAAACGAACGCAGCCAAATATCGGACTATGTCAAAAATGCCTCTTGGAACATGGTGTTTGCCAAAAACCAAGACGAGTTTAACAAGCTGTGGGATAAGATGAAGAAAGACGTGGTTGGTCTCGGCTGGAACGATGTCGTTGCCGCAGATACGGCCAAGGCGCAGAAGATCGTTCAAATGCGCGCCGATGCATTAGCGAACAAGTAATTGAATAATCGTTCGATCCGCTGAGGGATATGTATTAACTCTAATATATATCCCTCAACTTTTTGCCGAATATGGGGGAAAGCGTAGAGTGAAAAAACAAGGGTTAAATCCATATCTTCCGTCATGGGAGTACATTCCGGACGGAGAGCCGTATGTCTTTGACGGCAGAGTTTATGTGTATGGCTCACATGACCGCTTTAACGGGCATGCCTTTTGCCTGAATGACTATGTGTGCTGGTCGGCGCCCGTGGAGGATCTTTCCGACTGGAAGAATGAAGGCGTCATTTACCATAAAACGGACGATCCGCTTAATCCTGACGGCCGCATGTGTCTATATGCGCCGGATATAACGAGAGGACCGGACGGGCGGTATTACCTCTATTATGTGCTCGATAAGGTTTCTGTTGTATCGGTTGCGGTTTGCGATACACCGGCGGGGAAGTTTGAATTTCTCGGTTACGTAAGGCATGCCGACGGAACGCGGCTGGGAGAAAGAGATGGCGACGAGCCTCAATTCGATCCCGGCGTCTTGACGGAAGAGGGAAGAACTTACTTGTACACCGGTTTTTGCGCCGCCGGGGACAAGACAAGGCACGGAGCGATGGTTACGGTAATCGGGTCCGATATGCTTACGATTCTGGAGGAACCGGTATTTGTGGCACCAAGCGAGCCCTACAGCAAGGGCAGCGGATTTGAGGGCCATGCGTTTTTCGAAGCCCCTTCCATTAGAAAGAAGGGCGACACCTATTATTTTATTTATTCGTCCATTGTTATGCATGAGCTGTGCTATGCGACGAGCAAGTCTCCGACAAAAGACTTTGTCTATCAGGGGGTCCTTGTAAGCAATACCGATCTTCATATCGATTCTTACAAGCCTGCGGACAAACCCATGTTTTACGGCGGGAATAATCATGGCAGCATCGTCGAACTGGCTGGAAAGTGGTATGTTTTCTATCATCGGCATACCAATGGAACAAGCTTCAGCAGACAGGGCTGTATGGAGCCGATCCATTTTCGAAAAGACGGAACGATTCCCCAAGCCGAGATGACATCGTGCGGGCCAAATGGCGGCGCGCTTGCCGGACGGGGAGAATATCCCGCGTACCTGGCATGCAATCTATTTTGCAAGGATGAAGAAATGTATGCCGGTACGTTCGGAGCGTGGATGGACGGCAGGTTTCCGAAAATCACCCAGGACGGGAAGGATGTGGATGAGGAACCCGGCTATATCGCCAATATGAGAGATTCCGCCACGGCAGGCTTTAAATATTTCCGGTGTGAGGGAATCACCAAAGTTAAAATTAAAGTACGGGGCTATTGTCAAGGCGCCTTTGAGGTCAAAACCGCATGGAACGGACGGGTCCTTGGAACGATACCTGTCCGATTCACGAATGTTTGGACCGAATATAGCGCGGAGCTCGTTTTTCCGGACGGTATTCAAGCCTTATATTTTACGTATTCAGGCAAGGGAAACGCAAGTCTGGCATCGTTCACGCTGGAGTAGCCGTATAACAAAGCAGCGAAAGTTCTTGTAAGATATGCAAGAGCTTTTCTGCTTTCGAGCGTGAGCGTATAATGCCCCGGCTCGGGAACCGTTTTTTACCAACCGGCAGGTAATGAGGAAGGAAAAGTCGAAATAGAAGCCAATCGAACTTGAATCCTTTTTTGTCATGAAAAGGGGGATTACGTTTGGAAAAGGCAGTTGTTTTCAGGTGGCGGGGGGCGGCCCGGATCCATAACTGGTTTTTTCGATTGCTTTTCTCTTATCTGCCGCTGTTTCTTATTGTGCTGGCTCTGGTGTTTACTTCTTTTCTACTGTCCTTTTCCGAACGGAACCAAAAAGAATTGCAGACGGTGAGCGAGTATATCGACAACAGCATTAAACAATCGCTCGATAATCATCTGAAAGCCATTTTCCTGCAGACTAGCAGCGAGATGAACGCCGATAACCCGATCATGGTTTTTTTTAAGCACGATGCGGCAAGCGACCCGCTTATCGATTACAAGGTCATGACGAAGCTTCAGGAGATCAAGAATGCGTTTCCGCTGATCGATTCCTTGTATGCCGTCAGATTCTCCGATAATACGGTCGTAGGGAACGAGAGCATTGCTTTGGAAGACGCCTATCCCGACAAAGCATTCATCGAGAAGCATAGAGGGGAGCCCTATACGATCGGCTGGTCCTCGGTGCGAAGCGTGAAATCCTGGAACGGCTCCGTTCAACAAGTCGTCTCCCTGATTCGCAGAGGTTTTCCATCGCCTTCGGACTCAGGCATGCTGGTCATCAATATTAAGCTTGCTTCGCTCGGAAGCTTCATCGAGCAATTGACCGGCTCCAATTACCCGTATGTACGGATCACGGACAAGGACGGTCAACCGATCGTCGGCACGACGGGAAGCGGGAAGAACGAGGCAGTTGCGGAAACGGTCTCTTCGTATACGGGTTGGACCTACAGCATCCGGTGGCTCGACCGGAAAGCGCCGATCATCTACAATACGGTGCCGAAGCTGTGGATGATGGTGATGGTGCTCGCTTCGCTGTTCGGCATTGCCGGGATCGTCTATGCCACATACCGCAATTACAGGCCCGTTCGGGCCATTACATCCTTGATTGACGAGTTCACGCGCAAGGAAGCGGTTCGGATCACGCGCGGCTTTCCAAACGAAATGAAATATATCGAGCATGTGATTCATACGCTGATCGACCGATCGCTCGAAAGCCGGGAGCTGGCCGAGCATCGATTTTTCCGCGACTTGCTGGACGGAACGAAGCGGTTCGGCGACAGCTGGAAGTCCGCTCATAACCGGTTGAACAAGATATTGCCCGACAGCCGGTTTACGGTCATCGTCATCGGAATCGATCATTTTAGCCAATTCGTTGAAAAATATTCCCAACGGGATCAGGAGCTGTTGAAATATGTGCTGAAGTCGATGGTTCAGGAGATGCTGCAGGAGCATCGCCTCGCGAATTGGGCGGAATGGACGAACAGCCGGCAGCTGGCCTGCATCGTCGCGCAGCCATCGGATGTTGACGCCCGAATTTTATACGCGAAAATCGTGGAGTGGGTTCACGCCAATCTCCGGTATACGGTCACGATAGGGGTCGGCCATGACGTTATGCATGCGGACGACCTGGGGGCAAGCCATGCCGAGGCGATCCGCGCCTTGCAGTATAAAGCGGCGCACGGCATAAACCGGGTGATCGAGGCTGTGGAAATTTCGGGCGAGACGGTTCCGATCAGCCGCTACTTTACGCTCACCCGTTCGGTCGCCGAAGCGCTTCGAGTGTCCAGGCAGGACACGAGGCTCAAGCTCCGAGGCCTGTTCGAAGCGATGCGCAGAGACCGGATCGATCAAGAGTCGTTGAAACAGATCGTCAAGGACCTCGTCATCCAGCTGGAGCAGGAGATAGGCGCTGCGTGTGACCGAAATGCAAATTCCCCCACGTTGGAGGAATACAGGCTTGAGGAAGCCGAGACGGTCGATGAAGCCGAAGAGATGGCCGACGAGGTGGCGGAGGCGGTCTTCTCCCATATGGACAGCGTGCGGGAAACCCGTCATCACCGGGCCCAATTGGAACAAATCCGAAGCTTCGTCGTCCGCCATTTTTCCGACCTGTCCTTGTCCCTGGATCTTCTCGGCCGCCGCTTCGAAATAAATCCCAAATATATCAGCAGGCTGTTCAAGGATGAATTCGGGATCAATTTCGTCGATTTCGTCATTAACCTCCGCATCGAGCATGCCTGCGGGCTGTTGGTCAATACCGATCGTTCCGTCCAGGAAATCGCGGAGATGTCGGGCTATACGAGTCCCATCTCATTCCGGCGAACCTTCAAGAAAGTGACCGGCCTGACGCCGGGCGAATACCGTATGCGGAAGAAGGAATAGCGCTTGCGGCTGGTTCCCTAACGGTTCCGGGCAAGGCGAATCAGGTTCGTCCGGAGAAAAAAGTTTGCCTGCCGCCGTGCTGTTCACCGGCTTTATCCATGCCGTATGGAACAACACCCGCTTAACCGTTTTCCTCGGCCGGCCCTTTCATTTGAATACGGTTTGCGGGAAGAAAGGTATTTGTTGCGCGAACGGTCGAGCGCCCTTACATTTAAGACGTGCATGAACGCGAAGCGCACAGTCCGCTGCGCCTCCGGATCAGGAGGACCGCGAAAGGACCGGCGGTTCCGCTGCAGCTCTCAGCGCGGGCTGAAATGAACAGCAAACACGGTTCAGTCGTCGTACAAGCTTTGACCCATCGTTTTGAAAGCGTTTTCCCTAGATACCAATGAATAACGAAAGGATGAAGGGCATGCGAACAGACATCGGTACCGTGACAAAAGAGAAGGATTTTACCGCCCAGCTTCCGGACGGGCGAATGTTTCCGTTCTGGGAGACTGAATCTGCTTATGATCGTGAAATTCATGTGGACAACCGGCATCCGCAGGCATCGGACGATAACTGCGGCTCCGCGTTAAAACCGTTTAAGACCATCAACGCAGCCGCACAGGCGGCGACACCGGGCACAAGGGTATTGATTCACGGAGGCGTCTATCGCGAGACGGTACAGCCGGCTGTAGGCGGCGAAAGCCCGGAGAGGATGATCAGCTACGAGGCTTGCGAAGGAGAAGAAGTGATCGTGAAAGCCTCCGTCGAGGTGAACGGCTTCAAGCCCAGCGAAGGGTGGAACCTGCGCAGGGGACCGAGGGACAATACCGTCATCCCCGATGGGATCAAGGTATGGGAAATCGAGCTGAATCCCGACGATTTTAAGGGCTATAATCCGTTTTGCGCCGTGAATATCATCCATGACAGACTTTTTATCGAGTTTGACAAAACCGATATGACGCCCTACCTGAATCGCAGGGGCATGGTATTTATCGATGGCAAACCGATGCGTCAAGTCCCCCTCTATTATCAGCTGGCCCAAAATGAAAACGCCTACTGGGTGGAGGCGAACGGACAAAAGGTGCATATCCGGCTTGCCGGCGACGACGATCCGCGGAATCATACGGTCGAGCTGAGCAGCCGCGAGCAGTGCTTTGCTCCTAAAGTTCCTTTCTTGTCTTACATACGGGTGAAAGGGCTGACTTTGGCACATGCGGCTACGGGCGCGCCGGTACCGCAGCGCGGTTCCCTTTCCTGTTACAGGGGGCACCATTGGATCATCGAAGATTGCGTCATCGATTGGTCTAACACGGTAGGCATCGATTGCGGGAACGAATGCTGGCATCATACGCCGATCGATGGGCAGATCAAAGGGAATACGATTATCCGGCGAAATACGATTCGGGATGCGGGCGTGTGCGGGATTGCCGGAATCGGATCGACGAACCTGCTGATCGAGGATAACAACATCGTCGGAACGGGCTGGCAGCGCATGGAGCTTTCGTGGGAAGCGGGAGGCATTAAGCTCCATAACGCGATCGATGCGCTCATTCGGCGAAACGTCATCAAAAAATGCTATGGCTGCGACGCGCTGTGGCTTGACGTTGGCAATGAAAACTGCCGCATCACTTCAAATCTATTCCTTGACGGGATCGATTCCAGGGAACATATCTTTATTGAAATGACCCGCGATAAAGAAAACCTGATCGACAACAATATTTTGTGGAACGTCGAAGGAAGATACGACCGGAATGCGGTGCCTGCTGAGCCGGGCTCGTCAGGCTGGTACAAAAATACGGAGCTGACCGTGAAGAACGGCTACGGCATCTACCTTGAAGGCACGGACCGGCTCAGAATGGTCAATAACCTGATCGGCAATTGCCAAAAAGCCGGCTTCTTTGCCAAAGTGGTCGCTTTTCGAATTTCGAAGCGCGGGGGGACCTCCAGGGAGAATAAATTGTTCAACAACCTGTTCTATAACTGCGGCGAAGCCGCCATTATCCTGCCTAACCGGCACAATGAAGCCGAGGGAAATGCCTATGCGAAGATGCCGGGAGGGTTCCTGCGCGTGATGTACCCGGAACCGGAAATGTGCCTGGACCTGGCGACATGGCAGGAGTTTTGCGATTTTGACTTAAGCGGGTGTATGTATGAGGCCGACATTACCATCAACAGCGATGATTTAACGATGGAGGTTGCGTTCAAGTCGGGAGCCCCCAAGGTAAGGGCGGATTCAAAGGTAAACACCGATTACTTCGGAAACGACGTACAAGGAAACCGCATGGCCGGTCCGATTGCCGATTTGAACGACAAGAAAGCGCGCTTCAGCATCGATCCCAGAATGACTGCGGGTCAAAATTGAACAATGACGGGGGGTTCAAAGCATGAAGAAACGGATGAAAACCGTGTGTCTTGTCGCAACTGCCGTGCCGATGCTGCTTGGCATGGCGGCATGCAGCGGTAAATCGGGGAACGGGAACGAGGGGAAAACGCAAGCTCAAAACGGGAAGTCGGCGATCGACTTATCCAAGCATGTCAGCTTCACCTATGCGTCCGTGCAGGCAATTGACGGAGTCGATTACACCAAGGGCGACGCCTTGGCCAAGTATTACTCGCAGAAGTTCAATTACGACATGAAGGTATCCGCGCTGAACTGGGACAACTGGGACCAAAATCTTAGGATATGGATCAACTCGGGCGATATGCCGGATGTTGCGGTTTATAATTTCAATTATCCGGATGCGGCTTCTTTTGTCGAACAGGGACTGCTCAAGAAGCTTCCCGACGACTGGAAAACGCGCTGGCCGAACGTAGCGGCGGTTTATAATGAAACGTCGCTCGGACCCGAAATGGAAAAAAAGTTCGGCGGGACTTATTTCCTTCCGAGAGCGCGTTTTATGCATAATTTGCCCGGTGATCCGCTGCCGAACCATCCGTCCCTGTATCTGCGCACAGATTGGGCCAAAGCGGTAGGTTTCCCGGTGAAGTCCGCTTATACGACCTCCGAGATCATTCAGTATGGCAAACTGATCAAGGAAAAGGATCCCGGTCATGCGGGCGCCAAATTAATTCCGCTTGCCGAGGATACCGCTTCGGCGGTCGATCTGTTTGTGGGAAGAAACAGCACCTATTACCAGGGCTTTTACAAAGATAAAGACGGCAAGTATAAATGGGGCGGCGCTTCTCCGGATACGCTAAACGGGCTAAAGCTGCTCTCCGAAGCTTACCGTTCCGGCGTGCTGAGCAAAAATTTTTACACGGTGAAAAATCAGGAGCATGGCTCTTACTTTAACGTAAACGGGACTGCAGGAGCTGTTTTCACCCAGGCTCCGACATCCAATCTGCAGACTTATTACGACGATTTCAAGACGAATACGAAGCTTGATCCTTATCAAAACATCGATATGGCAACCGTTCTGGGAGATGACGGACATTATCACCAGACGGACCTCATTAATTACTGGGGAACCGTCATCTTTAATCCGAACCTGTCGGATGACGTATTCGACCGCTATATGGATATTCTCGATTATAATTCCACGCCGGAGGGCGATATCATCACGAATATGGGATTGAAAGACGTCGATTGGACGTATGACGGCAGCGGCAAAGTAAAATCGCTCTACGACCCGGTTAAAGAAGGCAAGCCGCTTGGAGGTACAACCGGCAAATATCCGTCCAACGGGTATCTTTTGGGCAGCATGATTTTGTTTGACGATTTCGCTTTCGACAATCCCAATTACGACCAAAGAGTCAGGGATATATCCAAGCAGCTTTATGCGGATCGGGTTAAAATGGGCACTCCCGACACCTTCCCGAAAGTGGACTGGGATTTATACACCTACGATTCGCCGGCGATGAGAAGGGCCCAATTCGATTACGATACCGAATATGCCAACCTAGTCACGATGCCGGGCGATATCGAAGCCAACTGGCAAAACTGGGTGAAATCGAAGATGCCGCTCATACAGCCGGTTCTGGATGAATTGAATGCTAAGCTTGCCAAGTGACGGGGGGCAGGACGGCAGAAGGAGTTGAGATATGGAAAATATAATCGCGGAAAAGAAGAAGGCGTCCTTGATCGAGAAGAATCAAGCCTCTTTAATACGCCGGATATGGAAGTCAAGAGAAAGCTACCAGCTGATGCTGCCGGGCATCGTATGGTATGTCATTTTCGCTTATATTCCGATGTACGGGTTATTCTTGGCGTTCAAAACCTATAAAGCCAATCTCGGGATTTTCGGCAGTCCTTGGGTCGGATTCGTCAATTACGACTATGTTTTTCGGGATCCGGCTTTTATGGAATCGGTCTGGAGGACGCTGTGGATTAACGCAGGCCGTATCCTGTTCGAGTTTCCGCTTCCGATTATTTTAGCCTTAATGCTGAATGAATTGCGGCTGGGCCGATATAAGAAGGTGATCCAAACCATTTATACGTTCCCCCACTTTTTGTCCTGGATTATCGTCTCCATCGTCATGATCAACTCGCTCGATACGCAGGGGATCGTAAACGGGATCATCAAAATGCTGGGCGGGCATGAGGTCAATTTCCTCGGATCGGCGAAAATATTCCAGCCCTTGTTGTATGTGACGGACAACTGGAAGTCGTCGGGGTGGAGCATGATCATCTTTCTGGCGGCGATTGCAGGCATTGAAACGGAACAGTACGAATCCGCCCAGCTCGACGGTGCGACCCGGATGCAGACGATGTGGTATATCACGCTTCCGGGGATTAAAAGCACGATTGTCGTGATGCTGATTTTAACCGTCGGCAATCTGATGACGGCCGGCTTCGACCAGATTTTTAACCTCAGCAATGCGGCAACCGCCAAAGCCGGCGAAATCCTGGATATGTATATTTATCGGGTTACGTTTCAGTCCGCTGCCGATTTCTCGTTTTCAAGCGCGGTAAGCTTGTTTCGAGCCGTCATCAACCTGGCGCTGCTGCTGTTCGCCGACCGCGTCTGTAAATGGCTGGGCTCGGAAGGTCTTTTTCCGTCCGCGAAGAAATCGGTTCGGACATAACGAGTACATGCGGGAAAGGGATGTGACTATGGAAGAGGCCAGACCCTTACTGAAAAAAGGTTATCGGAGCGGCAAAAGAAACAACAAGCTGCAATCGTTGGATATTATTCTGCTCGTCATCCTCACATCCTTTGCCGCCGCCATCATATTACCGTTTATCAACGTGGTTGCGACATCTTTTGCAACCCAGCAGGAATACCTGAAAACAACGCTGTTATTAATCCCAAGCACCGTTACGTTTGAAAACTACAAGGCGTTTTTTGCCGACGGACGCATATGGATCGGTTTTCGAACGACGCTGCTGATCCTCGGATTGGGATTGCCGATCAATATGTTCCTGACGACCAGCATGGCATACGGACTCAGTAGGCCCGATTTTCCGTTTAAGCGGTTTCTCGTCTATTTTGTTGCGGTTACGATGCTGTTTAACGGCGGTATTATCCCGCTGTATCTGTTAATGAAGCAGCTGCATTTGATTAATACGATCTGGTCGGTCGTGCTTGTTTATGGCGTGAATTCCTTTTATTTAATCATTATGATGAACTATTTCACGACGCTGCCGATCTCGCTTATGGAGTCGGCCAAGCTTGACGGGGCGGGCGAATGGCGGATCCTGTTTAAAATCATCCTGCCTTTATCCATGCCGATCATCGCGACCATCATCTTGTTCTACGCGGTGGACCGCTGGAATGAATGGTTTAATGCGATGATTTTCATCCGAAGAGGCGATCTGGTTCCCCTGCAGCTTGCTTTACGGTCGATCGTGATCGATTCCCAGATCAGTGCGCAGATGAATGTTTCGAACGTGCAAACCGAGCAGTTTTCGCAAGGGATGAAGATGGCGGCGGTCATTGTAACGATGCTCCCGGTCATGTTTGTATTTCCGTTTCTGCAAAGACACTTTGTCAAAGGTATGCTGATCGGCGCCATCAAGGCCTGATCCCGTTTAAAAAGAAGTTGGCCCAGTTGCTTTGACATGCGGGAAGTCGTCCGGATTCTGCGGGGAACCGGTTAGGGCTGCATGAATTTGGAAAAGCAGGTGCGATGATGAAGGAATATCGAAACATACCGTACAAACAAGCGGAAACCCGTACCTTGTATTTGGATCTTTTTCTTCCCGAGGAAAAAAATCCTCCGCTGATCATGTGGATTCATGGAGGCGGCTGGAAGGAACTGAACCGGACATGGAACCTTGCCATGCCGATGCTGGAGAAAGGGTATGCGGTTGCGGCGGTGGACTACCGGTACAGCGACGAAGGACAATTTCCAACCCAGATGCTGGATCTGAAAGAGGCGCTGCTGTTTTTGAAAAAGCATGCAGGACAATACGGATATAATGGAGAAACGATAGCGGTATCCGGAGATTCCGCGGGAGGACATTTGAGTGCACTGCTGGGGGTATCCGCAGGCAAACGAGACTGGGAAACCGCTGAGGGAGATTACAGCGTACAGGCCGTGGTCGACATGTGCGGGCCAACAAGTCTGCCGTTATCCTATCAAGACAAAGAGGAGAAGCCAAATAATGGCGCCGCCGAACTGCTCGGAGCGCCAGTAACGTCGAAAGAGGGACTGGGCCTTGCAGCGGCGGCGAGTCCCTTGACGTACATCAACGGCGGCGAGCCGCCGTTTCTCATCCTCCATGGATCGGAGGACCCTTCGGTATCCCCCGAACATTCAAGACTTCTGCGAAATGCCCTGGAAAAAGCGGGCGTACCGGTCATGATGTATTTGATACCGGGAGCCGTGCATGCGTTCGGGGGCAGGCTTGTAACGGATATCATGGGAGAATTCCTGGATTATTTTCTCAAGGGAATCAAGACGGTAGACACGCCGGCCGTCGAGCAAGAACACCACAGGGCGATTCCATACGTCCGAAAGCCAAAGCATGAAAGCGTTCCCGATTAAAGCCGTCGATGGACGAACAGAAGCGCACAAAAGCGGGAGCAGCCGCCGAATCGAGAAAGGAGGGTCATTTGATGAAAAAGGCGAGCGTTACGGTACATCCGGATTATAAAATCGGCAAAGTGGATAAACGTCTGTTCGGCGCGTTTCTTGAGCCGATCGGCAGCTGGGTTTACGGAGGTATTTACAATCCCAAGCACCAGGCCGCGGACGACATGGGTTTTCGGCGGGATGTCATCGACGCGGTAAAGGAGTTTGATCTTCCGGCCCTTCGTTTTCCCGGGGGGAACTGGGTTTCGGGCTGGGACTGGAAGGATTCCATCGGACCGGTCGAGAACCGCAAGGTACAGCTGGACCTGTCTTGGTTCCAGATCGAGCCGAATATTATCGGCCATGACGAATATTTGGAGTGGACGAAGCGGGTCAACACCGATCCGATGTACACCATCAATCTCGGTACGGAAGGGATCAAAAGCGCCGCGCACCTGGTGGAGTATTCCCGGCATCCCGGAGGCACGTATTGGTCCGACCTGCGCAGGAAGTACGGGCATTCGGACCCCTATCCGATCAAAACCTGGTATCTCGGGAACGAAATGGACGGCCATTGGCAGATCGGCTCCTGGGAGAAAGACCCTGTCGGCTTCGGCATTCGGACCCATGAGATTTCCAAGATGGTCAAATGGATCGACAACCAGGCTGAAACTGTTTTTGCCGGTACCTCCGACCATCACAAGCATTTCCCCGAATGGGAAATGGCGGCGCTCGAGCAGTGCTACGAATCGGTCGACTACGTCTCCCTGCACCATTACCACTCCGCACCGGAGGGAGACATTGCGGCCTATCTCAACATCTCCTCGGTCTTGGAGGAGTACATTAAAACCACCGTCGCCGTCTGCGATTATTTGCAGACCAAGCTGCGTACGCCCAAAAAAATGTACATCTCCTTCGACGAATACGGCGCGAGCTTCGGCAGACAGAGCGAGGTTCTCTTCGGGCGCAGAGGCTGGCAGGACGTAACCAAGAGCTACGCCCAGTTTGCTCCCAGGGACAATGTCTTCACGAGATACGACCCGGAGCATTATGTCGAGCGCAGACCAAGCTCCCATCAAATGCTCAACGCCCTTGCCATGGCATCGGTGATGCTGACTTTCCTCCGCCACGCGGACCGTATCAAGATCGGCTGCATGACCGGCGGCATTCGAAACGCTCTTGCTTTTAACGGCGCGCATGTATGGAAGAACGCATCCTATTATCCTTATTACCAGATGAACAAACTGACCCGCGGCGGCGTTTCAATCCTTCCCGCAGTCGACGGCCCGACCTTTAACACCGAGCAATTCGCGCTTTCAGGCTCCAATCAATGCCACGCGTACGAAAACGTTCAGGCCATCGAAGCAGCCGCCGTGCAAAATGAGGAACGGGGCGAGGTCAGCATCTTCATCGTCAACCGCGGAATCGAGGATGACATCGAGGTTAACCTGGACGTTCGCGGGTTTGACGGTTATAAGCTCTCCGGACATATCGAGATGTATACCGGCGATCTGCAGCAGGGAAACAGCTTCGAACGTCAGGATGCGATTCAGCCCATGAATAATACAGGTACCAAGATGGAAAAAGGCAAAGTGTCCGCCGTTACAAAAAAGCTTTCGTGGAATGTAATCCGCCTTACGAAGTAGACCGCGCCGATTTACCGCGAAACCGAATGAACCATCATATGAAGGGAGTTATCAACCATGCTTAGAATCGTGAACATCGAAAATGGCGTCGTTCAAGGACTGCCGGCCGCCGACCCGCGGATCACCAGCTTTAAAGGCGTTCCTTTCGCCGCGCCGCCCGTAGGAGATAACCGCTGGCGCGCTCCGCAGCCCGCGGCCGATTGGGACGGCGTGCTCAAAGCCTATGACTTCGCGCCGATCTCGATGCAGGCCAAGACGGTGATCGACGAAAAAAATATTTATACAAGGGAATGGTCGGTCGATCCCGATATCCCCATGGACGAGGACTGTCTTTACCTGAACGTATGGACGCCTGCGCGCAGCGCGGACGAGAAATTGCCGGTGTTTGTCTGGTATTTCGGCGGAGGTCTGCAGGTCGGGCATACGGCCGAGATGGAGTTTGACGGCGAGCGCATCGCCCGCAGGGGCATCGTGGTGGTCACGATTAACTACCGCCTGAACGCGTTCGGATTTTTATGCCATCCCGAAATGACGGCGGAGGCTCCGGAAGCGCCCGCAAACTTCGGCCACCTCGACCAGCAGGCGGGTACGCAATGGGTGAAGCGCAATATCGCGGCTTTTGGAGGCGACCCGGACAACATCACGATCGGCGGGCAGTCCGCAGGCGGCGCGAGCGTTCTGAGCCAGCTTACTTCGCCTCAGAACGAAGGCCTCTTTCAGAAAGCGATTATTCAAAGCGGCATGTTCACCGCGCTGTACCCCGGAACCCGCCCGCCCAGAGCCAGGCGCACGCTGGCGGAAGCCGAACGCGAAGGCGAGACCTTCTTTGAATTTCTCGGCGTCTCCTCGCTTGCGGAAGCCCGCAAGCTGGATGCGGTATACATCCGCGATAAATCGCTGGAATATAAGGGCCACTGGGGCACCGTTGTCGATCACGTGTTTAATGTAGGCAGCGCATATGAACGCTTCCTTGAAAACAAACGCTGGAAGGTGCCGGTGCTTGCAGGCCACACGTCCTCCGAATTTTTCAGCGTTCCGAAGGCTGCGACGCTGGAACAATTCAAGCAGATGGCGGCGGACTTGTTCGGCGACGCCGCCGGCGAATATCTGGCCCTGTGCCAGGCGCAGTCGGGCAGCTTGGATGAAGTATTGAAACAGGCTTCGGTGAACGGCATCGAATACGCGATCCGCGTTGCCGCGCAGGCCAATGCCGATTCCGGCGCCGATGTGCCGCTGTACTATTACAACTTCGACGCGGACATTCCGGGATGGGACAATCCCGGCACGTTCCACTCGGTGGATCTGTGGTTTTTCTTCGAGACGCTTGCCAAATGCTGGCGGCCGTTTGTCGGCAAGCATTACGATCTGGCCCGCCAAATGTGCAACTATTGGGCGAATTTCATCCGTACCGGAAATCCGAACGGAACCGATGCCACCGGAGAGGAGCTGCCGCAGTGGGATCCGTACACGGCAGAGGCGCCCTACGGTATGGTATTCGGAGACCGGCCCGAGTTTGCGAAGGAGCGGCCGGGCGAGCTGATGAGGTTCCTGGTGAAGCAATATTTTAAGGCAGCAGAAAAGGTGAATTAACGCAGCATACGTTTAAGCGGTCATCAAGATGTATTTACAGAAGACATAGGTCGGGTTTGAATTTGCGTCTCGGCTAAGAACCGGAATATGAACGGAAAAAGGAGAAATAGCGATGAATCTGGCAAGCGGCGGCTATACCATCAGCTTTAAGGAGGGAGGTCTTGAGGTTCAAAAAGACGGCAGGCTCCTTTATTTCAACCGACGCCCGATGTTCGTGACGGTGAAGACCGCCTTTGCCGTCAGCGAGTTTTACGACGGCGCATACGCCGAGATTGCCGTTTCCGGCGATAAAATCATCGCCAAAGGCACCTTAACCGTTCCCTCGGGATCCGAATTTTCCTTTACGGATACTTATGAAAGGGCCGGCTCCGGTTTCAAGGTGAGCCGGAGCGTCAAGGTGCTGAAGGCAGGGGACGATCTTGGTTTTTCCACCAAGATCTCCTTTGCGATGGCGGAATCGGACGATACGCACGACTATAACTGCTTTGCGCCCGGCGTTTGGTATAAGCAAAACGAATTCGCGCCCGATTACGCGATGGGCAAAGATTTGGATTGCGAATATTTCTATCGTATGGAAACTTGCTACGCCCTGCCTTTGTTTGCCATGCAAAACATCGCGTCGGGAGAAACGGCGGCTCTTTCGCGCTGGGCCGCAGACGTCACGATGCCGTCAGTGGATATTGTAAGATCCGAAAACAACGTCGACCCGAACATGACCGCCGGCGCCATCGGCATGAGCAGGCCGGAAAGCAGGACCTTGAATTATATGTATTACGGGTTTGCCGTGCGCAAACCATTCGAGGCGAAAATCGACGGCCTGTCGATCGATTATGTGTATCCCGGCTGCGACGGGCAGATGCCCCGAAGAAATCAGTATGCGGGCCTCGACTACAACAAGAAATCAAAAACGTTCCAGCGCGTGAACCACCCTGTGGAAGCGGGCTTTGAGCAGCATTACGCGGTGGCCGTAAACTTCAGCCATTACGGCAGCTTCCAGCGGATGATGACAGACAATTGGCGAATCGCCTACGACCGGCTGCGCGACGGGCTGTTCGATGTGGATAACGAGCGCCATTTTCACAACTGCATGAAGATGCTTGCCCAATATACGCGGCAATACGGCGATTCGTACGGTTTGCCCTTTGCCTGCCAGCTGCCCGATATGGACATCTCCTGCGTATCCTTCCAGTTCGGCTTTGTCGGGCAGCAGCCCGGTATCGGCTACCAGCTGCTTCGCTACGGCGACAAGGAAAACGTGCCGGAAGCCTTGGAAAAAGGCGTAAACGTCATCGATTTTTGGGTGAGGACGGCCATGACCGAATCCGGACTGCCGCACATGTGCTACAATCCCAACATCGAGGGGTTCGAGCCGTATCCGCACTATGTGCGCATGCTTGCCGACGGGATCGAGGCTATTTTGGACGCGGCCCTCTATATGCGCAAAAAGGGCGACGAACGGCCGGCCTGGCTCGAGTTTTGCAGAAGGACCGCGGATTGGCTGGTTGACATCCAGAACGATGACGGCAGCTTTTACCGCGCGTACAATACCGACAATTCCATCCGCATGAACTCCAAATCCAACACGCCGAGCGTCATTCGTTTCCTGGTCCAGTTCTATCTGGCGACCGGCGACGAAAGATATAAAACCGCAGCCGTCAAGGCGGGCGAATGGTCATTCGAAAACAATTATAGGAACTTGGAATACCGCGGCGGCACGTGCGACAACATGGATATCCAGGATAAAGAAGCCGGCATCTACGCTTTATTCGGTTTTCTTGCTCTGTATGATCTGACCGGCGAGGACAAATGGCTGGAAGGCGCGATCGGCGCCGCCGATTATACCGAAACCTGGACGTACGCCTGGAAATTCCCGGTACGCACTCTTTGGCCGAAGCATCCGTTCAACAACTATTCGATCAGCGGACAGAGCATCATTACGATCGGCGGGGGCGCCGACGTTTATATGGCCGCATGCTCGTATACCTATTACCGGTTGTATCTGATTACGGGCGACGAGCATTATCTCGATTTTGCCGAGTTCATCCACAAGAACACCCGGCAGTCCAATGACGTGGACGGCAGTGTCGGGTACATCATGCCCGGCCTGGGGCACGAAAGCGGCAACTTTACCAGCCAAACGCTGCAAAGCCGCTACCACTGGCTGCCCTGGTGCACGTATGTGGAAATCGACCCTTCGTCGAGGCTGTACGATACCTTTGGCGGCTATGAAATTGCAGACGCACAAAGACTCAGCCCGGAGGAGAGAGCCAGACGAAACCGCATCTACGATTCCTATGCTTAACCTATATTTGACTTGACGGGATAGTAAATATATGAAATTCTGATATAAAGTAGGTGGGCGTATGAGCCGGGATCAGAAGAAAATCAAATTGCCCCGCCTGATCGGCGACGGTATGGTGCTGCAAAGAAACGCGCAGGTCAAAATATGGGGCTCGGCACCGGCGGGAGAAATCGTCACGGTCCGTTTTATGGAAAAATCCTGCAGTACGATTGTTGATGCAGACGGAGAATGGCAGGTAAGCCTCCGGACCGAAGAGGCAGGCGGACCTTACGATATGGTGATCGAGACCGGAGACGGCGAAGAACGCATCACCGTAACCAATATCCTTTTGGGCGACGTATGGCTCTGTTCCGGTCAATCCAACATGGGCATGAAAATGCTCTCCGTTCAGGAGGTTTATCCCGGGGACATCGCCCGGGCGGGCAGCGATTCCATCCGGCAGTTTCTGGTCCCGGTGAAGTACGACTTTGAACGGCCGCAAACGGATTTCGAAGCCGGATGCTGGGAGGCGGCGGATCCCCAAAGCGTCCTGAACTTCACGGCCGTAGGGTATTTTTTTGCTGCAAAGCTATATGACAAGTACCGTGTCCCCATCGGCCTGATCAACGCCAGTCTAGGCGGGGCGCCGATCGAATCCTTCATGAGCGAGGATGCCCTGTCGCCCTTCGCGGAATATGTTGAAGCCGCGCAAAAGCTGAAAGATAACCATTATTTGGAAGCCCTGGCGAAAGCGGATCAACAATCCGGCGAAGCATGGTACCGCAATGTAAACCAAAATGACGCGGGAATGCCCGACGCCGGGAAGCCATGCTTTGATTCCGGTTACGACGCGTCCGCCTGGCCGTCCATCAAGGTGCCTTCCTATTGGGAAGAAGAAGGTTTGGGTCATTTCAACGGCGTCGTCTGGTACCGGAAGGATATCGAAATACCTGCATCGCTGCTTGGTAATCCCGCAAGGCTTGTTCTGGGCCATGTGGTCGATGAGGATACGGTTTATATCAATGGGACCCGGATCGGATCCAATCCGAATCAGTACGTGCCGAGGAAATACGAACTCCCGGAAAGTCTGCTGCAGGAAGGCAAAAATTCGATTGTGGTGCGAGTGGTCAATACTTCCGGTAAAGGCGGCTTCTATAAAGGGAAGTCGTACCATTTGAAAATCGGGGACCGGATCATCAATTTGAGCGGCGAATGGCAGTACCTGATCGGAGTAAAAAGCGATCCGCTTCCAGCGCCATCCTTTATCCAGTGGCGGCCGCTGGGCTTATACAACGGCATGATTGCGCCGGTTGTCCGTTACGCAATCAAAGGCGTCGCCTGGTATCAGGGCGAATCCAACGCCAAAAAGCCCGATGACTACGAGAGCTTGTTCAAGGCATTGATTGCCGACTGGAGAAAGAAGTGGGAGCAAGGCGATTTTCCCTTCCTTTATGTACAGCTGCCAAACTATATGGAGCCTTCCGGCAAGCCTGCCGCGAGCAATTGGGCCCAAATTAGGGAGGCACAGCGGCGGACGCTTGACGTGCCCGGTACGGGTATGGCGGTAACCATCGATATCGGGGAATGGAACGATGTGCATCCGGTCAATAAAAAGGACGCGGGAGAGCGGCTCGCTCTTGCGGCCCGGAAAATCGCCTATGGGGATGAGTCGGTAGTTTCTTCCGGCCCTACACTGCGATCGGTGAAAAGGGACGGAAGCCGGATCGTCCTGTCCTTCAGGGATACGGGCAGTGGTTTGATCGCCAAAGGCGCGGACCGGCCGGGACATTTCGCTATAGCCGGCACCGGCCGAATCTTCGTCTGGGCGGATGCCGAGATTGAGGGCGACTGCGTTGCGGTTTGGCATGACCGGATCCCGAGTCCCGTTTATGTGAGATACGCGTGGGCCGACAATCCGGAAGGCGCTAACCTGTATAACCGGGAAGGCTTGCCCGCTTCGCCCTTTACTACGGAAGAAGTGGATGATCTCTAATCCACGCAGGCAGCTTGCGGCCTGTTTCTTGCATGTAAATTCGTTTCAGCAGGATATGACGGATTCAATTCGGGTGGCAGGAGGGTGTTGCGATGAAAATAACCGAGATCAAAACCTATTTGGTATCGACGCTCAGACAAAATTGGCTCTTTGTCAAAGTTTTAACGGACGAGGGGGTTTATGGCTGGGGAGAGGCAAGCGTCGAAGGACAGGAGAAGGCGGTCGAACAAAGCATTCATTTATTGGCGGAGCGCTGCGTGATCGGAGAAGATCCCCGCAATATCGAAAAGATTTGGCAGAAGATGGCCCGCCACGGCTTTTGGAAAGGCGGCTTTGTTTATATGTCCGCCATTAGCGGGATCGACCAGGCGCTGTGGGATATAACCGGCAAGATTTACAATGTCCCGGTATACATGCTGCTCGGCGGTGCGGTACGCGACAAAATCCGCACCTATACGCACGCAGGCAATGCGGAATCCGCCCTGAAGGCGGTCGAAATGGGCTTTGCCGGCATTAAAACGGGGGGCGGAAAGCCCGGACGGATGTACGATCCGGCGTCCGATATCGAGTTTCTGGACGAGAATCTCGCTTCGATCCGCAGGGCAATCGGCAAGGATAAACTGATCTGCATCGACAATCACGGCCAAGGAACACCTGCCGAGGCCATCAAGCTGCTTGAGGTCGCGGCAAAACATAACGTCTATTTTTTCGAAGAACCGATCTCTCCCGAGAATACCGCCGCGTTCAAAAGAATCCGCGAAAACTCGGGCAATGTCCCGATCGCGGCAGGAGAGCGCCTTTTCAGCCGTTTCGAGTTCCGGGAAGTAGTTGAAAATCAGCTGTTCGATTTCGCGCAGCCCGACATTTGCCACTGCGGAGGCATAACCGAAATCCGTAAAATCGCTTCGATGGTAGAGACGTATCATATCAAGCTTGCGCCTCACAACCCGAACGGGCCGGTTGCCACGGCAGCAAGCCTTCACGTCAGCGCCGCCGCTCAAAATTTTGATATCCTGGAGTTTGCGGCGCATTCGGTTTACGCACGGACGGACATCTGCAGCATGTCGTTTAAGCCGGAAAACGGCTGTTTTCCTTTGCCGCAAGGCCCCGGCCTGGGGATCGAACTGAATGAAGAGGCGTTTGCAAAATATCCATACAGGTCAAAGCAGTATGAACCGCGTTACAATCTGGATGGAAGCGTCGCGGAAATTTAGGAGATATAAATAGCGGCAGGCAGCAGTTGATTTTTGATTTGCGCGATACCAGGTCAGCCATATCCGGTTGGCTTATATCCGATCAGCCGGAACATTTGGCTGATCTTTTTATTTTCCCAGAAAAAGAACAAAATAGATAACAAAAGTAATTACGAATACAGTATGGATTATTATTGTAAATAAGATATATATTCCAAATTAATATACAATAAAGAACTTTTTTCGTCCCCGCACACTGCGCAGGAGCAACAGGGAACGCCGGTTATACAAAATCTGGTTGACGAGCCGCTCTGGTACGTTTACCATTTCGTTTGTTATACTGGTGCTGCATCTGCCCATTCCGCTTTGTTGTTCGGCGCGACTCCCAACAAGACTGGATTAGCAGATGTTTTTTCCGTGCTTCGACCAACAGGAAAGGGGAATCGTCGCGGATGCGTACGCGCAGGATGTTCAGCTTGCGTTACAAAATATTGATCTTCTCCCTGCTGATGACGCTTGTTCCGATCTTGATCGTCGGCAGCTTCTCATACGTCCGCTCCACGAAAATCGTCAGAGACCAAGCCAGCAAATTAAATATGGAAACGCTTAAACAGATCGCCTACAACATCGAGTTTATCATTAACGACGTGCGCGGGATTTCGATCAACATGATCAACAACCAAAGGCTGAATCAATATTTGAAATCGTTTAACCGCAGCGAAATGTCCCAAAACGATCCTTCGATTCAAACCTTATTAGGCGATTATATTTTAACCAAAAAATATGTATATTCCATCTACGTTCAGGATTTGAGCGGCGGCGGCATGGATACGCAAGGGGCGCGCAATTTGCTCAGCGAGGAACAGATCGCGCGAATGAAGGCGTTGAACGGGAAGGAAGAGTGGTCCCTCAGCGACGTTTATGTGGGGACGTCGGACCTGAATGTCATCACGCTGTTCCGGGAAATCCGGGATATTAA
The DNA here is from genome assembly GCF_028826105.1 of Paenibacillus humicola. Taxonomy (NCBI): domain Bacteria; kingdom Bacillati; phylum Bacillota; class Bacilli; order Caryophanales; family Paenibacillaceae; genus Paenibacillus; species Paenibacillus humicola. The sequence continues at coordinate 3,990,430 of NZ_JAQGPL010000001.1, read as the reverse complement.
CAACATTAACCAGGTGCTCGGGTTTATGAAAATTAATTTGTCGCAGCCGCAAATCCGCAGCATTTACGACAAGCAGGTCGCGAGCGAGCACGGACTTTTCTTCATGATCGATGCGGATAAAACGATTTTGTCCACGCTGTCCGATCAGAAGGTCGGCCAGAAGCTGGAGGACCGGTATGTGCGGCCGCAGCTGTTTACGGACAGAGAAGGCTACTACGATACGGAGATCGACGGTCAAAAATATATGGTGGAGTTTTATACGATCGACCAGACCGGGTGGAGGCTGATCAACTGCGTCCCGCTGCGCTCGATTACGAAGCAGGGCGACCAGATCAAGCAGGTGACCTACGTGTCGATTTTCCTCAGCCTCGTCATTTGCTTCTTGTTCCTGCTCTATTTTCTGCTGAAGGTGCTGAAGCCGCTCCGGCAGATCCGCAGGCTGATGGGCAGCCTGGAGAAAGAAAATTTCAACGTCAACATGAACGTGCAGGGCAACGACGAGATCGCCTTGCTGGGCAGCAGCTTCAACAAAATGTCCAGAAGGCTTGACGAATTGATCAACGAGGTTCATGTGGTCAAGATTAAGCAGAAGGAAGCGGAGATCAAAGCGCTGGAGGAGCAGATCAATCCGCACTTCCTGTACAATACGCTGGACTTGATTTATTGGGTGGGACGGATGGAAAAGGCGTACGAAACCGCATCCCTCATTCAGACGCTGTCCCAGCTGTTCCGCATCGGCTTGAACAAAGGCAGCGGCTTTACGCTGGTCCGCAAGGAATTGGAGTATATCGAAAATTACATGCTGATCCAGAAAAAGCGGTACGAGAACGCCATTACGTTCACCGCCGAAGCCGACCCGGATACGCTGAACTGCAAGGTTATCAAGCTTATTCTGCAGCCGTTGATCGAGAACGCCATCACGCACGGCATCGAGCAAAAGGGCGGCTTCGGCCATATCGGGGTGCGGATTTACAAAGAAGGCGATACGGTCGTGTACGAGGTGACCGACGACGGCGTCGGGATGGATCCGGACGTCGTCGCCCGGCTGCAGGGCCCGGCGCACCTGCAGCAGGGAGTGGGCCTTCGCAATATCAACGACCGCATCAAGCTGAGCTTCGGCAATTCGTACGGAATTCACATTGAGAGTAAGCCCGGACAAGGGACGAAAGTAATCGTCAGACAACCATTCATAAAGGGGAACGAGCAGGATGTTCAACATGATGATCGTGGATGACGAACCGCTGGTTCGCAAAGGGATTGCGACATCGATCGACTGGCAGGAGCACGGCATCGAGATTGCCGCCGAAGCGGGAAACGGGCGGGACGCCCTGCAGAAGCTTCAGACGGCTCCGGTCGACCTCGTGCTGGCCGATATCCGCATGCCGATCATGAACGGGATCGAGTTGTCCGAGCAGATCAAGAAGCTGTATCCCGATATCGCGATCGTGCTGCTGAGCGGTTACGAGGATTTCGCATATGCCAAGGCGGCGCTTCAGATCGGCATTCAAAATTATTTGTTGAAGCCGGCCAGCGCGGAGAAGCTGATCTCCGCCATCACCGATATCCGCGACCGGAAGCGGGAAGAGCAGCTGAGCAAGACAAAAGAAATCGGCCGGCTTCACATGTTTAATGAAAATCTGCCCTACCTCAAGTATAAATTTATGAACAGTCTGCTCAAAAAGGAATTGAGCGCGGCCGGAATCAAGGAAAAGCTGCGGACGCTGCAAATCGATTTGACGGGATCGGAATATCACATCCTGATTATGGACATCGACGATTTCGCGTTCTTCTCCCAGAAGCTGTCGCCGAAGGAGAACGAGGCCTTTGCGTTCGCCGTCTTCAATATCGCCGAAGAGACACTGCTGTCCTACTTCTCCGGCTTTGTCAGCTACGGAGAGCTGAATCGGCTGATCGCCCTCGTGTCTACGGATAAGGTTCATTCGCTTCTGGCCGTCTGCAAGGAAATCCAGTCGAACGTCAAAAGGTACCTGAAGCTGTCGCTTTCAATCGGCATCGGCCTGCCGTGCGCGAGCCTGCTCGAGATCGGCAGGTCGTACCGGGAAGCGGACCAGGCGCTTAAGGAGAAGGTGTATCGGGGAAAAGGGCAGATCTTTATGCACGTGAGAGAGCGGCAGCGGGAGAATGCCGGCGCGGAGCCGTTCTCTACGCTCACGATGGAAGAGCGGTCGATGGCGCAGGCGTTGAAACGGATGAGCGAGAGCGAGCTTCGCGAAATGATCCGCCAATATTTTCAGCGCTTCGCGTCCGAGAACCGGCGCTTCGACGAAGTGAAGCACGCCTGCGTTCGGCTGGTCATCTTTTTCATTCAAGAGCTGGAGGAAGCGGGGCATTCCAAGGACCTTGTTTTCGGCCCGCAATTCATCCCGCATGTTGCGATCGAGCGCTTTGAGGTGGTGGCCGACCTGGAGGCGTGGATGGGGCAGATGGTCGCCAAGATCGTTCGTCATTTGGAGGACAATCGCCGGAATTCCTTCAAGAGGACGATTAAAGAGGCGATTCAGTACATGGAGAAGCATTACGAACAGTCGCTCAGTTTGACGGAGGTGGCCGATCACGTCAATGTGACGCCGGCTTATTTCAGCAAATTGTTCAAAGAGGAAATGGGCATTACGTTCGTGAAGTGGCTCAGCCGGCTGCGGGTGGAGAAAGCGAAGGCGCTGCTCATGGAGACGCGCTTGAAGACGTATGAAATCGCCGAGAAGGTGGGATTCTACGACTACAAATATTTTTCCAATACGTTCCGCAAATATACGGGGCTGTCGCCGAGGGATTACCGAAACCGATAAAAGGATAATTATTTGGATGTTTTCGTAAAAAAGCCGCCCTTTTTTTTAGCCGATTCCTTGTAAAATGTAGACCATGACCCATACCACACGTTACGAGGGGGACTTTTCACATGAAAAAGGCTACGATGCTTGCGTTGGGAACGACGGCTGCGATGTTAGCGCTTTCCGCCTGCGGAGCAAGCGGCGGCAAGGACGCGGCTCCAGGCGGCGCTTCCGACTCAGGTTCAAACGGCGGCTCCGCGCCGTCCATCAAATTGACTTTGGAGGACCGGCTGCTCGAGACGTCCACGGAAGGTGCCGTCATTGCCCATCGGAAGATGATCGACGAGTTCAAGAAAGAGCATCCGAACGTGGAAATTTCCGAGGAATCGCTGCAGGACGCCACCTATAAAACAAAAATCAAAACGCTGGCGGCCGGAAATGACATGCCGGACGTGTTCGAGCTGCTCGGATCGGACGCCCAAATGTTTGTCGACAACAAGCTGATTATGCCGCTCGACGACATCATGAACCAGGATTCGGAATGGAAGAAGGGCTTTATTCCGAGTACGCTGAAGGATTTTACCGTCAATGGGGTATTGGCAGGAGCACCGATGCAGATGCTCTCCACCTCGCTCATTTTCTATAACAAGGATATTTTCGATAAGGTCGGGATCACCGAATTCCCTAAGACGTGGAAAGAGTTCACCGACGCGATCGATACGCTGAAGGCGAAAGGCTACACGCCGATCTCGCTGGGGAACAAAGACAAGTGGGTGGCGGAATCCAGCATTCTTAGCGAGCTTGGGGACCGCTTTACCGGTACGGATTGGTTCAACAGCATCAAGAACAATCAAGGCGCAAAGTTCACCGATAAGCCGTTTGTCGACGCTTTGACGGCGCTGCAAAGCTTGAGCAAGATGGGCGCGTTCAACAGCGACCTTAACAGCATCGACAACAGCCAGCAGCGAACGGCGTTCTACAACGGCAAAGCGGCGATGTTCTTCGAAGGAGACTGGGCGATATCCTCCTTATCCAGCGAAGCGCCGCAGGAAATCAAGGACGCTACGCATCTGGCCATTCTGCCGAGCGTGGAAGGCGGAGCCGGCAAAGCGAATGTCGTATCCGGAGGCGCGGCATGGGCGTTCGCGATCAACGCCAATTTGAAGGGCGACAAGCTGCAGGCGGCAATCGATCTGGTGAAGAAGCTGACCGGCGTGGAAGAAGCGAACGCGGCAGCCGAGAACAATGCCGTTGCCGCAACGATTCCGACCGATTATGACAAGAGCAAGGTCGTGCCGCTGTTCAACGAGTATTTGGAGATGTTCAAGAACCTCGAGCAGTCGCCGATTTATGACGGCCAGCTGTCGCCGGCGGTGATTGAAACGATGAACAACGGGCTGCAGGACCTGCTGATCCAGCGCATTACGCCGGAGCAGCTCGCGAAGGATATTCAAAGCACTTACGAAGGTTCGTAACCGCTTAAAAAGCTCCGTTTGTCTCCGGAACGTCCGTTTCGGAGACAGGGCGGAAGTTAGGAGGTGAGCCGCTTGGGGAAGAAGCTGCCCAACCCGAGATGGACGACGATTTACGGTTTTATGCTTCCCGGCATTCTCGTGTATTTGTTTATTGTCATCGTTCCGCTGGCACTGTCGATTCATTTCAGCTTTTACAAATGGTCCGGCGGCTTGTCCAAGGATTTTATCGGTTTTCATAATTACAGCCAGCTTTTGCAGGATGCGAAGTTTTGGTTCTCGTTCCGCAACAACATGATTATTACGCTGCTGAGCATTATCGGTCAGCTTGGAATCGCGTTCGTGCTGGCCGTCATTTTGCAGGCCAAATGGGTAAAGCTGCGCGAGCTGCACCGCACGGTGCTGTTTCTGCCGGTCGTGCTGCCGGCCGTTGTCGTCGGTTTTATCTGGAACCTGATTTACAGCCAAAATTACGGGATTTTGAACAGCCTGCTCAAGGGCTTGCATCTGGCGGACTGGATTCGCCCGTGGCTGGACGACCCGAAGATCGTCATCTATTCGGTTACGATCCCGATCATTTGGCAGTGGATCGGCTTGTATTTGATTATTTTCATGGCATCGATCCAGAGCATCCCCGGGGAAATTTACGAAGGAGCCGAGATTGACGGGGCCACCGGCTTCAAGAAGGTCATCTATATTACGCTGCCGATGATGTACGATACTTTAAGAGTGGCGATCATGCTGTGCATCGCTGGCAACATGAAGATTTTCGACAACATCTTCGTCATGACCGGGGGCGGACCCGGCAACAGCTCTACCGTTATGGCGCAGTATGCGTACAACACTTCGTTTGGAAAATTTCAACTGGGGTACGGAAGCGCGATTTCCATCGGCATGATCGTCCTTAGTCTCGGCTTGATCCTGCTGAGCCGCAGATTGATGGGAGGTCGTTCCCTTGAATCGTAAAATCGCGGTCGCCGGCGTCAAGTCGGCCGCCAACGTGTTGATCGCCGTGTTTTCGCTCGTCAGCATTTTTCCGATTTTGTGGGTGATGTATTCTTCCCTGAAAAATCAGCAGGAATTCAGCTTTAACATTTTATCGCTCCCCAAAAGCCTGCATTTCGACAATTACGTGACGGCTTTTTGGGACGGCAAGCTGTACCTCTATTTGTGGAACAGCGCGTTCGTCAGCGCGATCTCCGTCGTTCTCACGATATTGATCGGCTTTGTGAGCGGTTACTTTTTGTCGCGGTTTTCCTTCCGGGGCCGAAACGTCGTGTACACGATGTTTTTGTTCGGCATGCTGGTGCCCGTTTACGGTTTGCTGGTACCCTTGTTCATCGAGTATCGCAACCTGCATCTGCTGGATCACCGGTTGTTCCTGGTGCTGCCCGAGGTCACGTTTGCGCTGCCGCTTGTCATCTTCCTGATCGAGAGCTTCATGAAGAGCGTTCCGATTGAGATGGAAGAGGCGGCTTACGTCGATGGAGCGAATACCGTTTCCACCTTGTTTCGCATCGTGTTTCCGATTTGCAGGCCGGTGCTGTCCACCTGTATCATCATCAGCTTCCTGAACATCTGGAACGAATTTCCGTTTGCGCTGATCCTGATCAATTCGCAGGAGCTAAAGACGATTCCGGTCGGCCTGACCAATTTTGTCGGGCAGTACACGATCAACTATCCGCAGCTTATGGCGGGCATTAACGTTTCGATCTTACCCGTCATCATCGTCTACCTTTGCTTGTCCAAACGGATCATTCAAGGCATGGTCGCCGGCGCGGTAAAAGGATGAGTCCGTGCGGCTCCCGTTTGTTCATTTAAAACGATTTGCTAGACTAACAGGTTCATAGAGAGAGGTGCGAGCATGATACCGACACTGAATCCGGTCACGACAGGAAGGGACGCGGCTGCGGAGGAGTTCCTGGACGCGGCGTCGCTGGCGGGCTTTCCGGCGATCGACTACAGCATACTGCCATTTTACGAGACATTCAAAACGCAATCGTTCGCATCCGCCCGGGAAATGCTGTCGACACGGAATCTCGTTCTGGGTTCGTTCGGACTGCCGGTCGAATTCCGCAAGGACGAGGCGCTGTTCCGGGAGGAGCTCGCGGCGCTGCCCGACATCGCCCGCTTCGCTGCCGAGCTCGGCGCGACCAACTGCTGCACGTGGCTGTATCCCGCCACCGACGAGCCGGTTGCCGAATATACGAGCCGCTTCATCCGCCGCCTGCGGGAGTGCGCCAAGGTGCTGGACGATAACGGAATCCGCTTCGGCATCGAGTGGGTCGGGCCGAAGACGCTGCGAACGATGAAGCACGATTTTATCCATACGCTGCCTGGTGTGCTCGAGCTGATCGGAGCCATCGACGTGCCGAACGTCGGCGTGCTGTTCGACAGCTTCCATTGGTTTACCTCGGGTGCGACCCGCGAAGATATTTTGGCGCTGCGGCCGGAGCAAATCGTGCTCGTGCATATTAACGACGCGCCAGACAAGCCCGCGGACGAGCAGATCGACAACCAGCGCCTGCTGCCGGGGGAAGGAATTATCGATTTGCCGGGCATGCTGTCCGCGCTGCGGGAAATCGGCTATGACAGCTATGTATCCGTGGAGACCTTCAGCGACTCGCTTCCGCTGCTCGGTTCGAAAGAAGCGGCGCAGCGCACGAAGAGCGCGCTCGATCCGGTATTGGAGGGGTATGTATGATGAAGAAAGCGGCCATCGTTGGCCCGCGCATGGCGGAATTGGTCGAGCGGCCGATTCCGAAGCCGCAGGGCAGAGAAGTGCTGATCAAGGTGCACGTCGCGCCGATGTGTACGGAGTATAAAGCTTTTCTGGAAGGAAAGCCGCATGACTGCCTGGGACACGAAGCGGTCGGCGAAGTGGTCGAGACGGCGCAGGAGGGCGGACTGTTCAAGGTCGGCGACCGCGTCGTCGCCATGCCGCTCTCCGGCTGCGGCGAGTGCGAGCTTTGCCTGGCGGGAGATTACATCCACTGCCTGAGCAATCCGATGATGGATTCGGCGATGGCGCAGTATATCGTGAAACCGGAAGTCTGCCTGCGCAAAATTCCCGACGATCTGAGCTACGAGCAGGCGGCTTTGGCCTGCTGCGGACTCGGCGCGTCATTCGGTGCGATTCGGAAGCTCGGCGTGTCGGCCTACGATACGCTGCTCGTTACCGGCCTTGGGCCTGTCGGGCTCGGCGCCGTCATTAACGCCAAGTTTTGCGGCGCCGTCGTGATCGGAGTGGAATCGAATCCGTACCGGATCGAGACCGCCCGCCGGCTGGGCATCGATGCGGTGATCGATCCGCGGGACGCCGAAGCCTTGGCGAAGATTGCAGAGCTTACCGGCGGCAAAGGACCGGATTACGCCGTCGACTGCTCGGGCGTGCCGGCCGCCCATCGGCTGTGCATCGATGCCGTCAAGCGGAAGGGCAAGGTCGCTTTCGTCGGGGAATCCCATAACGAAACGCCGATCGTAATCAGCCGGGATATGATTCGCAAAGGCATTCATCTCATCGGCTCGTGGCATTACAACTTGAACGATTTTCCGCTGCTGATGAACGTTATTCGCCGTTCCCGCATGACGGAATCGTTCGTCAGCCATGTGTTTCCGATGAGCCGCATTCAGGAGGCGCTGGAAACCTCCGTTTCCCAGCAGTGCGCCAAAATCATGCTGAAGCCGTGGGAATAACGCGCCATCCGCGTAAATGGAAAGCAGACATTTGCCCCGGCCGGTCAGGCCGGGGCAAATGCGCGAATAAGGAGTGTGAGCTTGGATGAATGGAACAATGAAAGCGGCCGTGATGAGCGCTCCGTTTGAAATCGATATCGTCGAAATGCCGCTGCCCGAGCTTCGGGACGATGAAGTATTGGTGAAAGTGATGGCGGTCGGAGTATGCGGATCCGATATCCATTACTATGAGCACGGCCGTATCGGCCGGTTCGTCGTGGAGAAGCCGATCATTCTCGGCCACGAATGCGCCGGCATCGTGGAGGCGGTCGGCGCCGCCGTCACGAAATTCAAGCCCGGAGACCGGGTCGCCGTCGAGCCCGGCGTCACCTGCGGCAGATGTCCCGCCTGCAAGGAAGGGCGTTATAACCTGTGCCCGGACGTGCAGTTTCTGGCGACCCCTCCCGTAGACGGGGCGTTCGTGCAGTATATCGCCCACCGGGAAGATTTCCTGTTTGCCATTCCGGACCGGCTCTCCTATGAAGAGGCTGCGCTCAACGAGCCGTTCTCCGTCGGCATCCACGCCGCCAAACGGGCCGGCGTCAAGCCGGGGCAGACCGTCGCGATCATGGGCATGGGCCCGGTCGGCTTGATGGCGGTTGTGGCGGCCAAGGCGTTCGGCGCGAAGCAGATCGTCGTCGCGGACCTGGAGCCGATCCGCTTGGAGGCGGCGTTGAGGCTTGGCGCAACGCACGCGGTCAACATCAGGGACGCCGACCCGGTGCAGGCGGTGCGCGAAGCGACGGGCGGCATCGGCGCGGACGTCGCGTTCGAGACAGCGGGCAATCCGAAGGCGCTGCAGTCGGCGCTGTATGCGGTACGCCGCGGAGGCAAGCTGGCGATCGTCGGCCTGCCGCCGCAGGATGAAATTCCGCTGAACATTCCGTGGATCGCGGATAACGAGCTGGACATTTTCGGCGTCTTCCGCTACGCCAACACGTATCCGCAAGGCATTTCGTTTCTGTCCTCCGATATCGCGGACGTACGTTCGCTGATCACCGACCGGTATCCGCTCGAACAAACGAAGGAAGCGATGGAACGGGCCCGCACCAACAAAAGCGGCAGCCTGAAAGTCGTCGTTTATCCGAACGGCCTTTTATAAGACCTGCCGGTTTCCGCCTTTTTGACGTGCTTTAATCAAGCATATCGCGAAAATGGAGCCAAGCGACGCCTAAAGCCATGAACTAGTATCAAAAATATAAAGCAAAGGAATCTTCAAATCCGCCTTCAAGCGGTGATGAAGGTTCTTTTTTATGCGCGAATTCGATCTCTCAGAGGGCTCAAATATCGCATACCGACTTGTATAGAAGCTAACCCTAAAAAATAGATAAAATTCCACTAAATTTAATTCCATAAATTTAATGACATTCATTTCACCCGCTGCCGCTGGTCATGCTCATGGGAGTCCTAAGCCTGTTTTCTAAGAAGCGCAGCTTCGGGCAGACGCTTTGCGTTTCGTTCATGTTTAGATCTCCTTTCAATGTCATATGTTAAAAGCAGGAGATACCGAAAAAAACCGGGTCGTGATCGTCCGCTGCAAAAGGACAAATTTGCTATCCGCAAGCGTCACAATGGAGGGGATTCCGATGTCCAGCAAAACGTTATCGGCCTTCTTAAAGGGAAATTTGGAGGCTTTGAAAAGCAAGGGTCTGTACAATGCGATTGATACGGTGCAGGGGGCCAACGGTCCGGTGATCGCAATTGACGGCAAATCGTTCATCAATCTTTCCTCCAACAACTACCTGGGTCTGGCTTCGGATCCGCGGCTGGTCGAAGCGGCCGTGAAAGCCGCGCGGCAGTACGGGGCCGGGTCCGGAGCGGTAAGAACGATCAACGGAACGCTGAAGCTCCATGTGGAACTGGAACAAAAGCTGGCCGAGTTCAAGCATACCGAGGCGGCGATCGTTTTCCAGTCCGGCTTTAACTGCAATATGGCCGCCATTTCGGCGGTTATGGATGAGCGGGATGCGATTTTGTCCGATGAGCTGAATCATGCTTCGATCATTGACGGCTGCCGTTTATCGAGAGCGAAAGTGATCCGATATCGTCATTCCGATATGAACGACCTGCGCGAAAAAGCGAAGGCAGCCAAAGAGAGCGGCCAGTACAACAAAATGATGGTGATTACGGACGGCGTATTCTCCATGGACGGCGATATCGCCAAGCTGCCGGAAATCGTCAACATTGCCGGGGAGCTCGACCTGATCACCTACGTGGACGACGCGCACGGCTCCGGCGTATTGGGAGACGGAGCGGGGACAGTGAAGCATTTCGGGCTTTCACGCAGCATCGATTTTCAAATCGGTACCTTGTCCAAAGCTATCGGGTCCGTGGGCGGTTATGTGGCCGGCTCGCAGGAGCTGATCGATTGGCTCAAGGTGCGCGGCAGGCCGTTCCTGTTCTCCACCTCCCTGCCTCCCGCCGCGGTTGCCGCTTCGATCGCCGCGATCGATATCCTGAAGAGCAGCTCGGAGCTGCAGAAGCGGCTGTGGGAAAACGCCGCTTATTTGAAGAAGGGGCTTTCCGGTCTCGGCTTCAACATCGGTTCCAGTGAAACGCCAATCACGCCCTGCATCGTTGGGGAGGAGATTTTGACGCAGCGATTTAGCCAAAGGCTGTATGAAGAAGGCGTGTATGCGAAAGCCATCGTATTCCCGACCGTGCCGAAAGGAACCGGAAGAGTGAGAAACATGCCGACGTCGGCGCATACCAAAGACATGCTCGACCGGGCGCTGTCCGCTTATGAAAAAGTCGGCAAACAATTGGCCGTCATACCGGGTTAAGCTCCTTCTCAAACAACCAAATGCTTCATTGGGGAGGCATATGAGATGAAACGGATCTTGGTAACCGGCGCCCTTGGCCAAATCGGCTCCGAATTAGTCGGGAAATTGAGAGAAAGGTACGGGAACGATCAAGTGATCGCGACGGATATCAGAAAAGCGGCCGATCCGGCACGATATGAACCGTTCGAGATTTTGGACGTGACGGATGTGCATGCGATGTTCGACATTGCCCGGAGACACCGCGTGAACACGGTGATCCATCTTGCCTCGTTATTGTCCGCCTCCGCGGAAGCGAGACCGCTTCTAGCCTGGCAGGTGAATATGGGCGGACTGCTCTGCGCCCTGGAAGTTTCCCGGGAGCTGGGCTGCCTGTTTTTTACGCCAAGCTCGATCGGCGCGTTCGGTCCGGGCACGCCCAAAGAAAATACGCCGCAGGATACGATCCAAAGACCGGCGACGATGTACGGCATCAATAAAGTATCCGGGGAGCTGCTGTGCGATTACTATTATCGAAAATTCGGCGTCGATACGCGCGGGCTGCGTTTTCCCGGGATCATCTCGTACAAAACGCCTCCCGGCGGCGGCACGACGGATTATGCCGTGGACATGTACAGAAACGCGGTCGCACATGGAAGGTATACCTCTTATATCGCCGCAGGTACCTATCTGGACATGATGTATATGCCAGATGCTTTGCAGGCCGTCGTCACGCTGCTGGAAGCCGATCCGTCCAGGCTGATTCACCGAAATGCCTTTAATGTCACGGCCATGAGCGTGGAGCCGGAAACCGTTGCCGCGGCCATCCGCAAGCATTTGCCGGCATTCGAGCTCGATTATGCCGTTGACCCCCTGAGGCAGGCGATCGCCGAAAGCTGGCCGAAATCGATGGACGCCACGGCAGCGCGAGACGAATGGGGGTTCCGGCCGGAATACGATCTGGAGAAAATGACACTCGACATGCTGGAACATTTGGGGGGAATAACAACCGCTTAGGCCGAGCTTCGGCCTGTATAAGCTTCGAGCAGGGGACGGAAGCACGGGCGTAGGCATCGGCCGATCCTGTGTGTCTTGAACCGACTCGAACTGAATATTCCGAATTTATGATCATTTTGTATTGACATCCTGCATGTTCATCCTTAACATGAATTTGAAATCGCGCAATCGATTGCAAAGTGCCGTCCTCAAGGTGACGGGACTTTGCCATCTCGTTTGTAAGCGCTTGCGAAAATAGGGAAACTGGACGAGAGGGTGATTAGCGTTGCCGAAGGTGCTGATCCCGCAAACCATTGCGGATGAAGGAGCCCGTTTTTTGATGGAAAGAGGCTATGAGATCGTGAAAGGAAGCGGAATTTCCGAGGACGAGCTCGCCGAAGCGATTCAAGCTTGCGATGCGGTTCTGGCCCGTACGGAAAGGTATACCGAGAACGTGATCCGGGCAGGCCGAAAGGTACGGGTCATCGCCAGGCACGGTGTCGGAGTGGACAACATCAACGTACCGCTGGCGACCGAGCTGGGTATCTACGTCACCACGACTCCCATGGCGAATGCCGTTTCGGTCGCGGAGCACGCCTTGACCCTCATTTTGGCCCTCTCCAAGAAACTGATGGCGATCGACCGGGCGTTCAGAAAAGGCAACTGGGAGATTCGCAATCAAGTATTCGGTATGGAGCTTGAGGGGAAAACGCTGGGTATTCTCGGTTTGGGCAGAATCGGTTCCATGCTTGCGAAGAAGGCTTACCACGGATTAGGGATGAACGTAATCGGATACGACCCTTACGTTCCAGCCGATCGTCTGCCGGAGGGCGTGCGGCAGGCCGATTGGAACGCCATATTTGAGCAAAGCGATTTTGTAAGCGTCCACCTGCCCGCAGCGCCGGAGACGATGGGGATCATCGGCCGGAAGGAGCTGGAGCTGATGAAGCCTTCCGCGTATTTCGTGAATGCTGCCAGAGGCGAGGTTGTGAACGAGCGCGATCTGGTCGCCGTTTTGAACGAAAACAGGATTGCCGGAGCGGGGCTGGACGTCTTTCGGGAGGAGCCGCTGCCTGCGAGCCATCCGTTTTTTCAAATGGAGCAGGTCCTGATGACTCCCCACAATGCGGCGTTAACCGAAGAATCCAGAGCCAAAATGGCCTTGCATGCCGCGATGAGCATCGACGAAGTGTTAACCGGTAAAAGTCCGAGCTGGCCGGTGAATCATCCGGTGCCGAAAGGAGTTAACCATTGATGAATAATAAGGTGAAAAAGAAAATCAAGGAAAACGGATACGTTGTCGGCTGTTTTCAGGGCTTTCACTCGGCCTCCGTCGTGGAGATGGTCGGTTATTCCGGCTTCGACTTTGTCGTCATCGACAATGAGCACGGCCCCTTGTCATGGGGCGAGGTGGAGGAAATGATCCGCGCGGCGGAACTCGCCGGCACGATGCCGTTCGTTCGGGTTGCGTACGATGCCTCCGACATTCAAAAAGCGCTTGACAGGGGCGCTTACGGCATCCATGTCCCGATGGTCAATACGAAGGAGCAGGCGATCGAGATCGTGCAGCGCGCGAAGTTCCCTCCGGCAGGCAGGCGGGGAACCGCCTATTCGTGCCGCGCCGCGCTTTATGGCGTGCACGGCGGAGCCGGCTATTTAAAGCAGGCTAACGATGAGATTCTAGTCGCCGTGCATATCGAAACGCCGGAGGCCGTGGACAATATCGAAGCGATTATGACAGTCGAAGGCATCGATGTGTGTTATATCGGGCCGACGGATTTGTCCGTTACGATGGGGTATGCCTCGGAAGGGCCGAGCCATCCGGAAGTGCAGAAGGCGATGAACCGCGTGCTGGAAAGCGGAAAAAAGCACGGCGTCGCCGTCGGCACGCAGGTCGGCAATGCGCAAGGGGTCACGCAGCAAATGGATTGGGGCGCCCGCTACGTCGGCGTCGGCATAACGCCGATGCTCTATTCGGCCTTTAAGGACGCGGCAAACGCGGGCAAGCGTTAACATGCCGGGCATCGCTCCTTAGAGCCGGGGAGTACGGGCTCAAAAAACGTTTGTCAAGCTGGTTTGGAGAACAAGGATATCGTTCCATACCATTCCTATATGGGTCTTCGGGCCGATTTAGGGATGGTTTTTCATTATCTTGCGGCACAGGCAGAATGCTGATCGCAAACGGGATGTGTGGACGATGAGGCTTAAGTCGAAGTATTTGCTCTTGCTGATCGTGATGGCTGTTCCGCTGACCGTCAGCTTATTGATCGCTTACCAGCAAATCCGGCAGCAAATCAAAGATAACTTGATAGCGGCTCAATTTCAGTTGATGAACCAGTTGAATATCAGCCTGCAGAATGCCGTTATCGAAGTAGACGACAAGCTGATGAGCGTATACGAATCTCCCGATATATACGATTATTTGACCAATCCTTACGGATACTCCCTTCAAGGTGAAAATCGGATGGTGAGCTTATTGCAGGTGCTGGCTTTGTCGCTTCGCGAAGCCAACAACGTTTTTCTGTACCTGAACGATGAGCATTTATGGTACGAGATCGAATACCAGGACTTGTCTTTGCAAAAAAGTACGGAGCTTACGGGTGAGGAGCGGCAATGGCTGGACAAAACCCGGAATCGAAACGGTGCCATGACGATCAATTATTCTTTCGATCAGCCTTCCGGGCAGTTGATTATCGGCCGATCCATAACGGATGTGATTCGAAAAACCTATATCGGCGTTCTCGGGATCGATTTGAATCCGCGTTTTTTCGAGAGTGTTTTGGCCGATCAAATTTCGAACCGCGACGCGATTGAGGTGATAAATGCGGAGGGAACCGCTCTCTATACGACACTAGCGGCCCCGATTGATAAACGCGGCATGATTGCCGTAAAAAGCTCCGCCAATCGATTCGGCTGGAGGGTCATCCAATATATCCCGAACGTTTTCCTGGCCCGGGCGGCATGGGATGCGATTAAATATACCATCTATCTGGGTGGGATGATGATCGCTGTTGCGGCATTGATGTGGCTCTCATTCTCCCGGCAAATATCGGGTCCGATCGTCAGGCTGGTCAGATCCATGAAGGATGTGGGAAACGGTGATTTTAAGCTGGTTTTGAGCGACGGCCGCGATGCATCCAGAGGCGATGAGATTGGGTTTTTGGCGAGGCAGTTCCAGTCCATGGTTCGAAAATTGGACGAACTGATTCAGAGTCAATATGAATTGAAATTGCAGGAGTCTTACTCCAGAGTAAAGGCGCTGCAGGCGCAAATCAATCCTCATTTTTTATACAACACGCTGACCGCGATATACTCGGAAGCATTGGATGCCGGCTCCGAAACGATATGCAGCATGATCAAATCGCTCTCTTCGATGTTCCGGTATACAATCGAGTCGGGTGAGGACATCGTTCCTTTGGGAAGGGAAATCGAGCATGTCCGGAATTATTTGCAGATCCAGCAATTCCGGTTCGAAAAAAATCTGGAGTATCGGATCGAAGCAGCCGAGCATTTACTTTCGTATCCATGTCTCAAATTATCGCTGCAGCCCATCGTAGAAAATGCGGTCATCCATGGCATATCCAAAAAAGGGTTTGGCGCCGTCGTTATTGCGGCCGAACGGCAAGGAGACCGAATCAGTTTGAGCATTCGGGATAACGGTGTCGGACTATCTAAGGAAAAGCTGGAAGCCCTTCGGCGGAATATGATGTCCGTCGGTGTCAGCGGCGACCATTTGGGTCTTCATAACGTTCAGCAGCGCATCCTTCATTATTTTAAGGATTCCGGCGCTATCCGAATCGAGAGCCAACCCGGAACCGGAACGACCGTAACTGTGGAATGGAGCGTGAAGCGCGGTGATGAAATTAATTATCATTGAAGACGAACCCAAGGTCAGAAAAGCGCTCAGATCGATTCTGGCAGCGCTTGATGAACCGATCGAAATCGCCGGCGAAGCTGAAAACGCACTTGAGGGATTGCGGTTAATCGAGGAATCGGAGCCGGATTTGATGCTGCTGGACCTGGCTATACCGGGGATGCACGGGCTGGAGCTTATCGCGCATATGCAGACAAATCGTCATGAGTGTCAGGTCGTCATCATCAGCGGACACGACAGTTTTGCTTTTGCTCAGCAGGCGCTGCGATATAATGTCGTGGACTATATTCTGAAGCCCTTCGACAAGAAGGACCTGTCCCGCGCGCTTGACAAAGCGATTCAGCGTATGCACAGCGCCGCATTCTTGAACGAAGCGGAATATGCGGCGATACGGCATAAACGTGAAGAAACGTCGAAAGCCCGTGCGCGAATCATTCGAAAGATTTATAACGGAGAGAAGCTGACGGTGAACGAACAGGCGCGATATCCGTTTTATCTCAATACCGAATGTTGGTCGGCTCATCTCGTGGTTGTTCGAAACTATTTTTCCGATTTACAAGAAAAATATAACGGAGACCTTGAGCTGGTTGAATACGTCCTGTGCAATTTCTTTGAAGAGATTCTTCAATCATCAAGTATTCCGTATATTTTCGGACCGGCGGGGAATAATTGCCGGCTTGTATTTTGGCTGCTGACGCCATGTAATGCATTGTCAAAGAACAAGCTGTGTGAAATCGCCGGTGTGATGAAAAAAATGGTGAAAATCGACTGCATGATCTTAAGAGAAGGATCGATCTTGACCAAAAATGAATTTTCCGTCGCGATTCATCAACTGGAGCACCGTTTATTACATATCGATCTATCGCAGTTTGAACCCGATCCTGCTGTCATCGACGTTGGCCAGGCGATCTCAAGTCCGCTAACCGACGAAAAGCTGTCGGAATTATCACGGCTGCTGCATAACATCCAGCTCTTTATCGATTACGGGATGCATGAGCAAGCAGCGGCCGCGCTGCAAGAGAGATTTGCATGCTGGCTCAATAACAAGCTTTTGACATGTCAATTCGTCTATTTGCTATTCTCCTCCTTGGTGCACAGCGATTCGGATGCGCTGCATGAAGAAGATCCGTTGACGCTTTGCCTAAAGGCGCAATTGAACGCCTGTTTCCTGCTGGACCGGCTGCTTGCCCGCTTGAAAAATATCGGTGAAAACTCCGATTGCGCAAAGCGACCGGCAACGCGCAAAGAACGAGCCGCAGCCGTTCAAACGTATATCGAGCTGAATTACAGCGAAGCTTTGTCGCTGACGGGACTTGCCCAAACCTTTTTTGTAAGCAAAGAATATTTGGCCAGCAGTTTCAAAGACGAGACCGGCGCCACCATCCATCAATACATCCAAAATATCCGCTTGCAGAAGGCGACCGAGCTTCTCCGTGAGCAGGAATACCGGATATCCGACGTCGCCCAGAGAGTCGGCTACGACAATTACAGTTATTTTGATAAGCTGTTTCGGAAGAAATACGGTCATACCCCTTCGGAATATCGCAGCAAAATCTTAAACCTGTGTTAGTTCGAATCTTAATCCTGAACTATCAAGATTCCGACAGCCCCCTTAATCTAATTGTAAGCGTTTAATAACGCTAATCCTTATGAGGGGGACATTGGGTATGAACTTGAGAAGATTCATGATTCCGTGTCTAATCGCTATCCTAGCTGCCGCTTTGACGATGAGCGGCTGCTCGGCGTCCACGTCGATTACGGGATCCGATGCCAAATCGCCGGATGCCAAAGACACTGGCGGCAAGGTTACGCTGAGATTCATGACAAGCGACAACTCGGAAGCCACCGCCTACAAAACCATTATCAGTGATTTTGAAAAACAGAATCCCAATATTAAAGTCGAAATGACGGTCGTTCCGGGCACCGAAACGTTTATAACGGCGTTGAAAGCCAAATTCTCCGCGAACGACGCGCCGGACCTGTACTCCTTTCAGGTCGGGGCGAGAACCCAGGAATTTGCTGCCGCCGGTTTGCTTGCGGATTTGTCGGGCGATCCGCAGCTGCTTCAGAACATTCAGAAGAAGGACCTTGCTTTGGTTACTTACAAAGGCGGTATTTATGCCGCGCCGACGAACTACCAGGCGACAGGAGTCTTTATCAACCAGGATGTATTCAGCAAGTACGGGCTGACTCCTCCGGAAAATTTTCAGCAGTTAATCGAAGTGAACAAAGCGTTCCAGCAAAAAGGTCTTCAATATCCGATGGTCATGGCGGGGAAAGACGTCGGCATCGTCTCGCAGTTTGATTTTCAATATTTGTCAACCGTGGTGCTGTACAATCAGCCGGATTATTACAAGCAAATCCTGGACGGCAAGCTTCATTTCAACAGCCCGCTCATGAAAAAGATGTTCGATCGCTATGCCCAGCTAAGAGCTTTTATGTCACCGGATTCGCTCGGTGTGGACGCGGACACGGCGGTGAAACGGTTCATAAAGGGCGAAGGGGCCATGCTGATGGACGGGACTTGGCGGATTCAGCCGATCAGGCAGTATGCGCCGGACATGAAGGTCATTATGATTCCTTCGGTGCTGCAGGAACCGAATCAAGAACGCGTGCTGAATGTCGGCGTTTCGCTGGGCGTTTCGCTGACGAAAAGCTCAAAGCATCCCGAAGAGGCCAAGAAATTTCTAGCCTATATCCTTACGCCTGAAGTCGGGAATACCTATGCGACCGTCGCGCAGCAGCTTTCCACCATCAAAGGAGTCAACGCCGTATTCGACCCGATGCTTCAGCCGCTGCTGCCTTACCTGAACGGGGACAAAACGGATAAGACGTCACCGCATGCGGATTTGACCTGGATCCCGGGGATTAAGGACGTGATGAAAACGGAAACGCAAAAATGGTTCTTGGGCGACAGCCTGGACAGCATTCTAAACGACTGGGAAGCGCAGCATCAGCGATTAATGAAGGAAAACCCGGATTTCGTCAATAACTACGGAAAAAACGGATGAGGTCAAAGTGATGCTAACCTCAAAGCTTACCAATCGCCGTTTCAAGGACCGAGTCCAGTTTTCTTCGCTGCTGCTGCCCGCGGTGATCTTTTATTGCGCTTTTGTCATCGTGCCGCTGCTTGGCGCTTTCTTTTACAGTGCGACGGATTGGGATGGAAAGACCGGAGGTTTCCATTTGATCGGCTTGAAGAATTACGCCGGCCTGATGTCGGATGCTTATGTCTGGCATACGCTCGGCGCAACGATGAAGTACACCGTCGCCGTAACCGTTTTCCAGAATGCGTTGGCATTATTCCTTGCCGTGGCTCTGGACCAAAGCTTGAAAACCAAGCATCTGCTCAGAACCTTGATTTTTATTATCTGTACGCTCAGCCCGTTGATCACCGGCTATATCTGGAGCTTTATGTACTCCGACCCCCTCATGACGCTTGGCCGTTTTCTGGGTATCGACGTTCTGGCTAACAATATATTGGGCAGCCGTCCTTTTGCGATTTATGCCGCGGCGTTTGCTTCGATCTGGCGAAGCGCGGGATGGACGATGGTCATTTACTTGGCCGGCCTGCAGATTATTCCCAAGGATCTGGTCGAAGCGGCCTCCGTCGACGGCGTGAACGCCTGGCAAAAATTGAGGAGCATCACCATTCCGCTGCTCGCGCCGGCTATTACGGTCAATATCGTGCTCACCTTTGAACGGGGATTGAAGGATTTTGACACCATTTTCGCCCTGACCGGGGGAGGACCGGGGGATAGCACTTCGATCATCGCTCTCAGCATTTACCGGGAAACCTTCTTTTTCTCCAGAGCCGGATACGGCACAGCGGTGGGCATCCTGTTGTTCATCTTAATCATTATTTGCACGCTGATTCAATTGAAGTTTTTACGAAGGAGGGAGGAAGATGTTAGCTGACCGGATCCGCCGAAAGCCCGGACTAAAGCTGTTTGAGCTGTTTATGATCATTTTCACCTTGGTGTACTGCTTTCCGTTTTATTTAATCGTCTCTACTTCGATGAAAACGCCGCCCGAGATTCTGATGTCGACTTTAGCTTTGCCTAAAACGTTCCATTTGCAAAATTATATCGATGCTTGGGAAGCGAGCAATTTCCCGCATGTGCAGCTCAATACGATGATCGTTTCGCTGACTTCCGTCATCGGCATCATCCTCATCGCTTCCATGGCATCGTTTACGATTGCCAAGCAGGCGAACGGCCTGAACCGGTTTCTGTATTATTTTTTCCTATCCGGCGTCATGATTCCCGTATATACCGTTCTCGTCCCGCTTTTGCAGCTGCTGAACAATTTGCGCCTTATGGACGCAATGCCGGGATTGATTCTCGTCTATATCGGGCAAGGGATGCCCTTCGCCGTATTCCTGACGGTTGGTTTCATTCGAGGCTTTCCCAAGGAAATCATGGAGGCGGGGACGATTGACGGATGCTCGGTGTACGATTTGTTCTGGAAAATCGTGCTGCCTTCGCTCAAGCCGATCATGGCGTCGCTGTTCATACTCGATTTGATCTGGATCTGGAACGATTTTCTGCTGCCGGTGCTGGTGCTGCAAAACAGTGAGCATTTCACCATCACGTTGTCTCAGTATGCTTTTTACGGAGAGTACGGGACAAAGTGGAATATTGCTTTTGCCGGCTATATGATGGCCATTATACCGCTTGCCTTGATTTATGCGGGCCTGCAAAAATTCGTCGTAAAGGGGATATCGGCAGGCGCGTTAAAGGGTTAAAATGGGAAAAGGGAGGGTGCGGAGATGTCCAAAAAGGAACTGCCTCAGCTGCCGTACGGCGCCGTGTATTTCCGCAAATCGAATCCGCCGAAGGCGGATTGGGAGCGCGATTACCGGACGGCTCGCGAGGACGGCATGAATCTGTTCAGGCACTGGTTCATGTGGGGCGCGATTGAAATCGCGCCCGGCGTATTCGACTGGGAGGACTACGACCGTCAGCTTGAGTTGGCGGCTCAAAACGGGATCAAGACCATCATCGCCGAGATGATCGTCTATGCGCCCGAATGGGCGTATGCCCGCTTCCCCGATGCTTTGCACACGGATATTCACGGGCATAAAGTGTACAGCCAGATGGGCGGAAGCAGCGCGACCGGCGGCATGGGCGGGCTTTGTCTCGACTGCGGCGGAGCGAAGGAGCTGGCCGGCCGGTTTCTGACGGAGCTCGTGCTGCGGTACAAGGATCATGAAAGCATGGCCGGCTACGATATTCACAACGAATGCAACTATCAGATGAGCGGCGCCTGCTGCTGCAAGTATTCGCGGGAGAAGTTCCGCGGCTGGCTGAAGGAAAAATACGGCACGGTGCAGGAGCTGGCGAAAGTCTGGAGACGGTACAGCTATACCGATTGGAGCGAAGTTCAGCCGCCGGCAAAGCTCGGCCTGTATCCGGAAACGATCGACTGGCTGCAATTCAACAAGGATAAGCTGTACGAGCTTATCCGCTGGAGGCGCGATCTGATCGCCGCGTTGGACAGCCGCAGCTTCATTACGGCGCATGGCGAAGCGGCCAGCTTGGTCAAAATGGCCGCCGCCGGGTCGGACGATTGGGAATCCGCCAAGCCGGTAGACATTTACGGCTTTACCTGGGTGGCTTCGCGGAAAGGAAGCGAGCCATGGAAGCAGTGGCACGCGGTGGATTTGACGCGGGCGGGCTCCGCGGGAAAGCCGTTCTGGCATGCCGAGATGCAGGGCGGCCCGCTCTGGCTGCAGCCGCAGGTGGTCGGACGGCCGAAATCGGACGGCCGGGTTACCGGGGCGGAAGATATCCGCCTCTGGAACTTGACCTCGCTGGCCGGCGGCGCGCGCGGGCTGCTGTTTCCCCGGTGGCGCCCGCTGCTCGACGGACCGCTGTTCGGCGCCTTCGGCCCTTACGGAATGGACGGCTCGCGAACGGACCGTTCCCGCATGGCCGGGACGATCGCGAAGTGGGCCAATGCGCCGGAGCAGCGAGATTTGCTTGCTTCTTCCCCGATTCGAGGGGAGATCGGTCTTCTCGTCGTTCCGGAGACCGAAATGCTGAACTACATCTTCTCGCTGCAGGGCGATTACGATTTTTACGCCAAAGCGATGTGGGGCGCATATCGCGGATTTTTCGACAATCATATTCAGGCGGACTGGGTCCATATCGACCGGATCGACGAATACGACGTCCTTTACTTTCCTTTCCCGCTGATGCTGACCCGGGAGCATGCGGAAAAACTGAAAGCTTGGGTCAAGAACGGCGGGATCCTGATCAGCGAAGGCTGCCCGGCCTATTTCGGCGACCGCGGCAGCGTCGGTCCGGTGCAGCCGAATTACGGTCTCGACGAAATGTTCGGGGCTGCGGAGGAAACCGTGGAGTTTATGCCGGACATTGCGGATTCCATCACCTTCGAAGCCGGCGGCGGCGAGGTCAGGGGCGGCGTCTATTTGCAGTCGTACCGGGCGACGTCGGGCACGCCGGCGGGCAAGTACCCGGACGGCCGGACGGCCGTCATCGAGCATGCCTTCGGAGCGGGCAAAACGATGCTGATCGGGACGTTTCCGTCGGCGGCTTATTACCGCGCAAGTGATCCCGAGAACAAGCGGTTTTTCGCGGGCGTCCTGCGCTGGTCCGGGAAGGAACCGCAGGTCCGGGTAAGCGCTCCGGAGGTGCAGGTGCGCCTGCATGACGGCCCTGGCGGAAAGTTTGCCTGGATTCTCAATCACGCGGCGGAAACCGTTCGGACCGATATTCGCATTTCTCCGGCGTTCGCCAAAATATCGTCCGCCGAGATGAGGTGGGGGCAAAACGTCCCGAAGGTCGAAGGCAATCTGCTGCATGCGGAGCTGCCGGCGAAAGATGCAATCATCGTCAAAATGATCGAATGAAGAGGAGAGCTGACGGATGCTGAACAATAAAATCGCCGTTATTACGGGTGCAGGAATGGGGATTGGCAGAGCGATTGCGCTGACCTACGCACAAAACGGAGCGCATGTCGTCGTCAATGATATCAAAGAAGACGCCTTGCAGGAAACGATGGAGCTGCTCGGGCACATCCCGGGATGCCGGGCTTACGCCCATGTCGGTGACATCTCGCTGAAGGCTTCGGTCGACGAGCTGTTTCAAATCGTCGAAACCGAGTTTGGCCGCATCGATATTTTGGTGAACAATGCGGCTTGGACGACCTGCGGCCGGCATTTTCTCGAATACGACGAAGAGTTCTGGGATCTGGTTGTGCGCAACAATTTGAAGAGCGTGTATTTGGCTACGCATCGGGCGGCGACGATGATGGCTTCGCAGGAAGAAGGAACGATCGTCAACCTGTCCTCGATCGGCGCGACCAGGGCTCACCGCCAAATGGTGGCTTACGACTCGTGCAAAGGGGCGATCGAAGCGTTCACGAAGGCGACGGCCCTCGATTTGGCGCCGTGGAATATCCGCATCAATGCGATCAGCCCGGCTTCCATACTGGGAACGCCGGTCAAAAAAATGGATGAAAGCGTCCTGCAGAGGCGCGATCCGGCGGATTTCGCCTCGCCGATTCTCCGGCAGGGGACGCCGGAGGATATCGCGAACGCCGCTTTGTTTCTGGCGTCGGAGCAGTCCAGCTTCATGACCGGCCAAACCGTTGCCGTCGACGGCGGCATGAGCATTCAGGCAAGGCCGTTTGCCAGAGACGCGAAGCCTGCGGTTACGCCGGCATCGTGGAAAGCAAACCTGAAGCCGTAACCGGCAGAACCGGGGCCCATCGCCGGCGGCCGGTCATCCGGGCGACTGACCGGCCGACCGGCCGCTAAGCCGGTGCATCCGTTTTTCGTACTTAAAGCCGCTTTGCCGAATCGGGCAAGGCGGCTTTTTTGCGCGCGTTCTGTTCGCCGGCATCGCCGATCGCATCGGCCTCGCAGGTTTTGGGGAGACGGGAACAACGCACGGTCCAAAATGGGATCGATTGCATTGTATGTAGAGAACCGGCTTTCGAATGACATTAAGCATCAGGTTACGGAAGGGAAGAGACCTCACATGGCAGAACGCAGCGATGAAAACGGCGAATCGGGCGCAGCAGGAACGGAGCACGGATCGAACCCTGCAATAGCCGCGTGGAAGCTCTCTTTCATGACCTGGTTATTCGCGTTGTGCGGTTTGGTTGTCATTGCAAACGTTTATACGATGATTCCCATTACGGGGGACGTTGCGCAAGCTTTGCACGCTTCAATCGGCAGGACGGTTTGGTCTAGCAGCATGTTCTCGATTTGGTATGCCGTCGGTTTCTTGGTGTTCGGACCATTATCCCATAGATTCGGGCGAAAGCAAATCATCGTTTCCGGCCTTCTGTTGTTGACGTTAACCACATTTTTGGCAGGTTTCGTCCATACGGCCGGCCAGCTTGTCCTTCTTCGTGCCGTACAAGGATTTTTTGCGGCTTCCTTTCAGCCAGTAGCGCTGGCGTACGTATTTGAACGATTCCCCGTTGAAAAAAAGGGAACGGCCATTTCCATCCTCAGTACCGGATTTCTGATGGCGGGAATCGCCGGCCAGGTCATCAGCTCGTGGGTGACGGAGCGCTATGGCTGGTCAAACGTATTCGTATTGTTTGGCACGCTGTATGGGCTTGGTTTTTTTGTGACGTGGATCATTCTGCCGGCGGGAGAAAAACCGAATCGGGATGCACGCTTCCTCGCGGCATGGAAGAACATGATCGTCTTATTGCGAAGCCCGAAGCTGGTCGGTGCTTATAGCGTCACCTTTACCTTATCGCTGGCCTTCGTTGGCATGTATGCCGCAATGGGGGATTATTTCATCTTTACGTACGGGCTGGCGCCTGAACAGGTGCTTCATATCCGCGCAATGGGCATGGCGGGTATGCTCGTATCGCCGTTCGCCGGTCGATTGATCGCCCGTTTCGGAGTGAAAAGGGTGCTGGCGGGCGGACTGGCGGGCGCAGTCTGCGGCTTGCTGCTCGAATCCGGAATGCCGAAGGTGTATGAAATCGCAGGCTCATCCGTCATTTTTGTAGCGGGCGTTTCCGTATTGATTCCGACCTTCATTCATTTGGTCGGCATTTTGGGCAGCCGGGACAGAAGCGGCGCCGCGGCGCTGTATACGTTTATTCTCAATTTGGGAGCAAGCGCCGGGCCGCTGCTTCACCCTGTCGGAGGCTTTCGGATCATCACTCTGCTATTGTCCGGCGTCCTGATGGTTTCGATGGTCATTTCCGTCACCCTGCGGCTATCGGCCGAACCGGCCGCGGAGCAAGCGAGGATGAAATAAGCCGAAAAAAATCCCCTTCCGGTGACCGGGGAAACGTTCGTCCGCGGACAACCGGGAGGGGAGTCGGTTCGCCATTACCGGCTCATGTTGTTTAAGGCGCTGAACAGGGCTTTGACCGACGAGGTCATAATATCGGCGTCCATTCCGCAGCCCCAATAGACGCTTCCGTTCGGAGAGGTGATGCCGATATAGGAGACCGCCTGGGATTTCGAGCCGGTTTCCAGTGCGTGCTCCGTATAGACCAAATCGGTATATTCCAGCCCGAGATGGGTTTGCAGCGCATTGCTGATCGCATCGAGCCTGCCGTTTCCCGTGCCGGCAAGCTCTTGGGTGCCACTGCCGGTTCGAACGGTGACGACGGTTTGAAAATCGTTGTCGCCGTCGGAACGGTACTTCACAAACTCGAGCGGCGTCCCGATATTCACGTATTCCTTCACGAAAATATCGTGGATTTCACCCGGCATCAGCTCCTTTTGCAGCCGGTCCGATACGTTTTTCACGCAATAGCCGAAGTGCTCGCGCATTTTCGGCGGCAGATCGAGCCCGTACTTTTGCTGCAAAATGTAGCCGATCCCGCCTTTGCCGGACTGGCTGTTGATGCGGATAATATCGCCTTCGTATTCCCGGCCGATATCCTTCGGATCGATCGGCAGATAAGGGACCGACCAGCGCTGGGCTTCCTTGACGTCGCGCCATTTCATTCCTTTGGCAATCGCGTCCTGGTGCGAGCCGGAGAAGGCGGTGAACACAAGCTCGCCGGCGTAAGGGTGCCTTTCGCTCACCTTCATTTTGGTCAGCCGTTCGTAAACGGCCATGATGCCGGGAACATTCTCAAAATTCAGCTTGGGATCCACCCCGTGCGAATACATATTCAGGGCGAGCGTAACAATGTCCACGTTCCCCGTACGTTCGCCGTTTCCGAATAAGGTGCCTTCCACCCGCTGAGCGCCGGCGAGCATCCCCAGCTCCGCATCCGCAACACCTGTTCCTCTGTCGTTATGCGGGTGAAGCGACAAAATGACATGCTCCCGGAAATTCATATGTTCGCTCATGTATTCGATCTGGCTGGCGTAAATATGCGGCATCGACATGGACACCGTGGCCGGAAGATTGATAATGACCGGATTGTTCGCTGTCGGCTGCCATACGTCAAGCACCGCGTTGCAAATGTCCAGCGCAAAATCCACTTCGGTGCCGGTGAAGCTTTCCGGCGAATATTGGAACTGGAAATTGCCTTCCGTTTCCGCGGCGCACTGCTTCAGCAGCTTTGCGCCGGTAACGGCGATATCGATAATTTCGGCTTTGGATTTGCGGAACACCTGCTCCCGCTGGGCAACGGAGGTCGAATTGTACAAATGCACCACGGCTTTTTTCGCGCCCTGCAGCGATTCGAACGTTTTGCGGATAATATGCTCCCGGGACTGCGTCAGCACCTGAATCGTTACGTCGTCCGGGATCAGATTCTGCTCAATCAAGGTGCGCAAAAAGGTGAATTCGGTATCCGATGCCGCGGGAAAGCCGACTTCGATCTCCTTGAACCCGATCTCGACGAGCAATTTGAAGTATTCGAGCTTTTCCTCCAGATTCATGGGGACGATCAAGGCCTGGTTTCCGTCCCGAAGATCGACGCTGCACCAGATCGGGGCTTCGGTAATGTATTCCTTCCGGGTCCAATTCAAGCTTGACTGCGGCGGCATAAAGTAGCCACGGGCGTACTTTTCGTAATTTTTCATGCTGGCGGCCATCCTTTCGTTAGGGGTTCCTGCTCCTGTTACGGATTTTCGGAATGCAAAAAAAGCCTTCCATCTCCAAAGAGACGAAAGACTTTAACATCTTACGCGGTACCACTCTCATTCATACCGAAACGGTATGCACTCGGTGGATAGGAATGATAACATTCGTATCCTCCCATGATAACGGTCAGGCTCCGGCTCCGCTTACTGACGAGTTCAGCGGGCAACTCCAAGGCGAGTTCGGATCTCCTTCACGGCTGCTTCGCACCGGCCAGCAGCTCTCTGGTCGTTTCGGAAATCGTACTAGTCCTCTTCGGCGTATTTGAATATGTAGCATTATTTTATACGTTCCGGACCGGGTTTTCAAGCGAGTAACGAAATAAAATTTTGACGATCCCTGAAGGGGCCCCATTTATTGGAAGGATTCCGCAGGCAACGTTCGACGGCATCGATCCAACGGTGTCGTTTTTCGATTTAGACGCTGCAGCCGGCGTATCGTCTTCAATGGCCTGAAATGTCGTCATCGGTACTTATTTTGCTTGAAATTTGCAAAAAAATGACTATTTTAAAATAAAAATCTATTGACACGAATGAGCTGTCTTAGTAGTATGAAATCAAACATTCCATTCCATACAAATTCAACCAATTCGCGAAGGGGGAGTAGATCGAAAGAATCCGGAACGCGCCGTAAAGTCAAACCGATTGCAGCTTTTATTTTTCCCATTTAAGAAATCGATTACTAAAACTCCATTCTTTTCATCGAAGTTCGCCCACTCAACAGCTCTGTCCTGCTTCAATACCTTCATCCAGACGTGCGAAATAGCTGCAAAAATCAATAAGAAGTCTTCACTTCAATAAGAAATCGATTACTGAAATTTCAGTCTGCATTTGCAGCTGACCTGCCGCCGGAATCGTCTTTTTCGTTTGCTCTCGGGCCTAATCGTTCCTTGGATTTCGTTCATCCTGTACCGGTAAAGCCGGGGGAAGGGGGATTAAACATGGCTGTTACCATGAAGCCTGCAAGCAGCCCGGCCGTCCGGACGATCCGCAGAAAAAAATGGATCGGCCGCAACGATCTGATGGGATTTGCGTTCGTCTCGCCGCTCGTCGCCGGCATATTGGCATTTGCCGTTTATCCGATGGTTTCCGCGCTGTATTTGAGCTTCCAGCAAACCTCGGGTGCGAGCTTGGCGGGAAAATGGGTAGGGCTCTCCAACTACAACTACGTCTTTAACGACCCTATTTTTTGGAAATCGCTTTATAACACGTTTTACATGGGCGTTTTATCCGTCGTTTTCGGTATTTTCGTTTCGTTTGTTTTGGCCAGCATGATCAACAGTCTCAAAGGGACCCGGTCAAAAAATTTATTCAAGGGCATTTATTTCCTGCCCAATGTCGTGTCCGCCGTAGCGTCGACGCTGTTGTTCTCCTTTCTGTTTTTTCCGACCAATCAAGGGCTGCTCAATTTTGTGCTGGGTCTGTTTCACATCCCCCCGGTCGGCTGGTTCACGGATCCCAAATTTTCGCGGATCAGTATTGTGCTGATGAGCATGTGGGGCGCGCTTGGGTACAACACGATTATTTTCATCGCCGGACTGCAGAGCGTGCCGCGGGATCTGTACGAAGCCGCCGAGGTTGACGGCGCGAACGGCCTCCGGAAATGGCGGCATATTACGATTCCGTACATGCGTCCGATTTTCGTGTTTATGATCGTGCTGGGCACGATCGGCAGCATGAAGCGCTTCACGGATGTGTGGCTGATCGGCGGAACGGCCGGCAATCCCGGCGGGACGCTGCTCACCTCGGTGCTGTACATTTACCGGAACGCTTTTTTGGCCGGACAGATGGGTTTGGCAACGGCGGCTTCCTACCTCTTGTTTCTCGTCATTCTCATCATGACCGTGCTTATGCTGAAATTGAACCGGAAGAAAGACAGTTTCGATTAGCGGGAGGGGATGAACCGTGTCTGCTGCTGCATTTAAGGAGAGTTCCAGACGCCGAAACGATGCCGTCACGCAAGGAGTGCTGATGGCCTTGCTGGTCGCAGGCTCGATCGTCATGATCGTTCCGCTCGTTTGGATGCTGAGCACCAGCTTCGACTGGTCCGCCAGACTCGAAATCGGATTCCCGCCGAGATTTTGGCCCGAAGAGCCTTCTTTGAAAAATTACCAGGCGGCGTTTACCAACGTACCGATGCTGAAATACATATTCAATTCCCTGGTAGTCGGCGCCGGCGTTATTGTCGTCAGCGTCATTTCCGCTCTGCTTTCCGGGTATGCGTTGTCCAAAATCCGTTTTCGGGGCTCCAATCTGGTGCTCGTCATGGCGTTAAGCACCATTATGATCCCGTTTGAAATGACTATGATTCCGCAGTTTCTGCTGTTCAGCAAATTGCACCTGACCGATTCGTACGTCGCCTTTTATTTGCCGGCGCTCAACTATGCGTTCGGAACCTTCCTGGCCAAGGCGTTTTTCGATCAGCTGCCTTCAAGCCTGCGCGAAGCGGGCGTCATCGACGGGGCGCACGAGTTCACGGTATTCGGCAAAATCTATTTTCCGCTTTGCACGCCTGTCGTCGCCACGCTCGTCATTCTGCTGTTCCTTGGCGTGTGGAACGACCTGCTCTGGCCGCTGCTGGTGCTGAAGAGCGCGTCCAAATTCACCATTCAGCTCGGTCTCGCCATGTTCACGTATAACAGCGGCATCAACCGTTTCCCGTCGATTATTATGGCCGCCACCATGGTCAGTCTCGTGCCGGTCATTCTCGTTTATCTGTTCTTGCAGCGCTACATTATCGAGAGCATCGCATTGACGGGAATCAAGCAGTAAGGCTCCGCTATCCGCCAGGCTTTCCGGGGAAGCGGGCCCTGTGCATTTCAATTTTTGCAGGGAATGCCCGGCTGTAAATAGAAAAAATATGGAGGAGGAGTCTTGCGTATGAAAAAATGGATGCTCCTTATAATGGTCGTGACGACGGTATTGTCGCTTGCGGCTTGTTCTTCCGGAACGAATTCGGCTTCCGATGCGGCGCCGGCCGTCAAGAAGGTATCCGACATGTCGGGAACCGTAAGGGTTGCCTTGGCAGGCTGGCAGCTGGATAACGGGATCGATCCGCTGACCGGTTCGAATTCGATCGGACTGAATCAATTCCTGAATGAAACCTTCAAGAAAATGTATCCGAACATCAAGCTGGAAATTTCTCAGGTTCCTTGGGAAAATGCGAAGGCCAAACAATATTCCATGCTGCTTTCGAACGAGGTCGACGTGATGTATACCGGCGGGGCGTATGCGACCCAATTTTATCAGGAAGGCCTGCTGCGGAATATCGACGACCTGATCGCCGGCGACAAAACGTTCGATCCGAGCATTTATTTGGACGGGGTATGGAACAACTCCTACAGCACGAAATCGCTCGACAAGAAGCATCAATACGGCATTCCGGCCGTGCTCGGAAGACGGATGACCATTTACGACAAGAAGCTGTTTGACGATTGGGGCGTCGCGCCGCTTTCCGATGCGGCAACGCCCGAGGATATATTGAATGCGGCGCTGAAGATGACGGGCAAAAATCCGAAAACCGGCGAGCAGAATTACGGGCTGTATTGGGAAGGCAACTCGCTCAACGCTTCGATGCTGGTCGGTCTCACGCTTGCGTTCGGCGCCAAAGGGGCGGAAGGCTCCCTCAGCGACATGAAGCACGTCAAGTGGGAGCTGAATTCGCCGGAGATGGTCAAAGTTTTCGAGTGGGTTAAAAAGGCGGCGCCGCTTGCTCCTCCCGGATTCGTGAACGGACAGGGCGCGGAAAACTTCGGCTTGGCCAAAAATGACATTGCGATCGGGATCGACCAGTCCGGCGGCGCCACGATGAGCGATTTTCAATCCTCCAAGGACACGACGCTGCTCGATCGATTCGATACCGCGATGAACATCGGGCCCAAAGGCGAAAGCTGGGTCGCCGTCGACCCGTTCGTGATGGCCAAAAACGCCAAGGACGTCCAGGCCTCGTGGGAGGTCATGAAATTTCTGTCAGGATATGAGACGCAAAAGCATAATTATCAGTATTTCGCCTCTACGCCGACGCTGAAAAATCCGGATTTCATTCTTCCCGAAGACAAATACGTCAAGGAAGCGCTCAAGATTGCCGACCTCGGCCACTCCGAATTGATGGATGAAGCGAACCCGTTCTATTTGAGCGATATCGTTCCCGCCTTCAACGGCTTCGCCAGCCAGGCGGCGAAAGGAAACGCGCCGGACATTCAAACGTACCTGGACGACCTGCAGAAGCGTGCGGTGAATTGGTCGAACAATTTGAAGTAGGCAGGTGAGGAGCTGTATGCTGAAAGGGATCAATCAATGGTGCTTCCCGGAAGGAACGCCGCTGGAAACCGTGTTCGATACGTGCAGGCGGGCCGGCTATGACGCGGTGGAGCTGAATCTTTACGCGCCCGGCGGCGCCGGGCTCACGATGGACACCACGCCGGGCGAAGCCGGAGCGATCGGCGCGATGGCCCGCAAATACGGCCTGCAGCTGCGAAGCTTGTCCACCGGGCTTCTCGGCAAATATCCGCTGTCGTCGGCCGACGAGCACGTCCGGGAAACGGGCCGAAGCGTGATCCGGAAACAGCTTGAGCTTGCCGCCGCGCTCGGCATCGATACGATTCTGGTCGTGCCGGGAAGGGTGACCGAGCAGGTTGCCTACGATGTTTGCTACACGCGCAGCCAGGAGGAGCTGCGGCGTATGATGCCCGAAGCAGAGGCGCGCGGCATCTTCGTCGGCATCGAAAATGTGTGGAACAAGTTTCTTCAGTCCCCGCTTGAGATGGCGAGGTACATCGACGAGCTCGATTCACCGTATGCCGCCGCCTATTACGATGTGGGGAATACGCTCAGCATCGGCTTTCCCGATCAATGGATCCGCATTTTGGGCAGCCGGATTAAGAAAGTGCACGTGAAGGATTTCAAGCCGGAAGCGGGCGGTTACAGCGGCTTCGTTCCCCTCTTGGCCGGGGGCGTCAACTGGGGCCGCGTACGGGAGGCCCTGCGCGAAATCGGCTATACGGACACGCTGACCGCGGAGCTCGATCCGTACGCCGCCGCGCCCGAGCAGCTTGTTTTCGATACGGCGAGACATCTGGATTTTATCATTCGCGGAGAAATCGGATAAAAAAGCGAGGTTTTAGGAGATGAAGGTAGGCTTAAGCACATACAGCTTGTCCCGGGCGGTCAGATCGGGCGAAATGGACGTCCTGCAGGCGATCGAATGGATTGCGGAAAACGGCGGCGAGCATGTGGAAATTTCGCAGTTCGGGTTTAATCTGGAGGAAACCCCCGAGCTGGCGGACGCCATCATTCAGAAAGCCGGCGAGGCGGGGATTGAAGTGTCCGGCTTCAACATTTCCGCCAATTTTATAAGGCCGAGCGAAGCGGAGTACGAAGCCGAGATCGAACGCGTCATCCGAAGCGTCGACATCGCAGCCCGGCTCGGCGTTCGAACGATGCGGCACGACGTCGCCTCCCGGCCGAAAAACGAATGCTCGATCCGGCAGTTTGAAGCGGATCTGGAAAGGCTGGCGCGCGCCTGCCGAATCGTAGCCGATTACGCCGCCAAATACGGCATTACGACAACCGTTGAAAACCATGGATTTTTTATTCAATCGAGCGACCGGATCCAGCGCCTGGTCGATGCCGTCGATCGTCCGAATTACAAAACGACGCTCGATATCGGCAATTTCATGTGCGTGGACGAGGACCCGGTATCCGCGGTCAAGAAAAATCTTGCCTATGCCTCCATGATTCACCTGAAAGATTTCTATCTCCGGCCGGCTTACCGGAATCCCGGGGAAGGATGGTTCGAGACGTTAAGCGGCAATTATTTGCGCGGCGCGATTTTCGGGCAGGGGGATATCGACGTGCCGGAAGTGATCCGGCAGATCAAAGCTTCCGGCTATGACGGTTACTTGTCGATTGAATTCGAAGGCATGGAGGAGTGCAAAGCGGGCTCGAGAATCGGGATGGCAAACGCAAAGCGTCTATGGGCCGAGGCGTGAGGAGAATCGTTAATCAGAGGAGATGACGGCTGTTTATGGTGCGAGTTGCTGTAGTCGGC
Organism: Paenibacillus humicola; assembly: GCF_028826105.1. NCBI lineage: Bacteria > Bacillati > Bacillota > Bacilli > Caryophanales > Paenibacillaceae > Paenibacillus > Paenibacillus humicola. The sequence continues at coordinate 3,957,709 of NZ_JAQGPL010000001.1, read as the reverse complement.
GCCGGCGGAATCGCGGCGGAGCATCTGAAGCATTTGCATGACAACGAACAAGTCAAGCTGGCGGCCGTATGCGATATTGTACAAGCCAGCAGCGAACGGGCGGCCGAACGGTACGGGGCGGTCCCGTATACCGATTTCGACGCGATGCTGGACCATGAATCCATCGATGCGCTGTTCCTTTGCGTTCCGCCGTTCGCACACGGCGATATGGAGGAGAAGGCCGCCGCGCGCGGCATCCATCTGTTTGTGGAGAAGCCGCTCGGGCTGGATCTGGAAACGGTCCGAAGAAAAGCCCGCGCGATTCGCGAAGCCGGCATTATCGCCGGAACGGGCTACTGCCTGCGGTACTTGGACACCGCCGCAAAAGCCAGGGAATATTTACAGGGCAAGACAATTGCCATGGTTCGCGCCCACCGCTTCGGCTCTTTCGTGACGGTGCCCTGGTGGAAGGATAGGACAAAATCCGGCGGTCAGCTGATCGAGCAAACGACGCATAATGTGGATCTGCTCCGCTACCTGGCCGGCGAGATCACGCACGTTTCGGCGGATATGGCGTTAAACGTCATGAAGGAAATCGACGGCATCGATATTCCGGATGTGTATTCCGTCAACTTCCGGTTTGCTTCCGGCGCGGTCGGCCATCTCGACACCTCGTTCGTCGACCAGCCCGACAGCCGTTCCGGTCTGGAAATTATCGGGCGCGGCTTCCGGGTCGTCTTGGACGGCACCTCGCTTACGATTATGGAAAAGAATTGGACGATGACGTATAAAAGCCGGGTCAACTTCTACAAAGAGCAGGACGACGCCTTTATCGAAGCCGTCGCCGCCTTGGATCCAGCCGGAATATTGGCTCCATACGAAGAAGGGATGAAGACCTTGGAGGTTACGCTGGCCGCCCATCGCTCGTCCGAAACCGCTTCTTTCGTCAAACTCGGAACGGAATGAACGGGGAGGGAATGATATGGCGGACAAAATGAGATTTGCCATTGTCGGCGCCGGCGTCATTGCGCCGTTTCACGCCAAGGCGGTTGCGCTGCACCCGGACGCGGAGCTGGTTGCCGTAGCGGACATCGAGAAGGATAAAGCGGAGCGGCTGAGCGAAACGCACGGCATTCCACTCGTCTATACCGATTACGAGCAAATGCTGAAGCGGGACGACATCGACGTCATTTGCGCAGCGGTGCCGAGCGGGCTTCACCATGAGGTCGCGATCGCAGCGGCGCAGGCGGGAAAGCATGTTTTATGCGAGAAGCCGCTGGATATTGCGTCCGAACCTATGACCCGGATGATCGATGCCTGCAGGCAGAGCGGCGTAAAGCTGGGCTGCGTATTTCAGCGGCGGGTCATGCCCGCGTCCATCGCCGCCAAGAAGGCGGTCACGGAAGGGAAGCTGGGCAAGCTCGTGCTCGGAGACGCTTATTTGAAATATTACCGCAGTCCGGACTATTACCGCAGTGCCGGCTGGAGAGGCACATGGGCAATGGACGGCGCTGGCCGGCGACGTTGCATCGGTGTTCGCGTATTCGGCTCCCCTGCTTCGAGACATCGAGGTCGAGGATACGGCGGTGGCCGTGCTGAAATACAAAAACGGGGCTTTCGGCGTCATTCAGGGCACGACTTCCGTATATCCGGCGCAGGAAACCCGGTTCGAGCTTCACGGCGAGAAGGGCACGATCATTTTCGGGACAGCGGCTTTAAACAGTGGAGCTTCGCAGGCAGCGACGAAGAAATGCCCGAGGCGGAAGGGATGGTCAACTCCGGCAGCGATCCCGCCAACATTGCCGGAGACGGCCATTATATTCTGGTGGACGACATGATCAAGGCCGTGCGGGAAAACCGCGATCCGCTCATTACCGGAGAAGAAGCGAGAAAAGCGGTGGACTTGATATTGGCCATTTACGAATCGTCCAGAACGGGAAAAGAAGTCGTTTTATAGCAGAAGTCGTTTTACAGCGGAACGGCCGCAGCAGCCTGCCATTCTTCGGAATGGCGGGCTTGCTTTATTTGCTGCACTTCCCCCCGCGTTATTACCGTGCCCGGCCCCCGGCGGCTTCGCGCCGTTAATCGGCTCTTGCGGCGACGGAGCTGCGCTCGATCAGCTCGGGCTGCAGCATGAAATTGAGATACGGCTTTTTGTTCCCGTTCATCATGTCCATCAGCATGCCGCAAGCCATTCGCCCCATCTCATAATCGGGCTGCTTGACCGTTGTCAGCGCCGGCGTAATCATGCGCCCGAATTCAATGCCGTCGAAGCCCACGACTGACACGTCCTGCGGCACCGAAAGCCCCTGCGAAGTCAATTCGTTAATAATGCCGAACGCGGTCATATCGTTGCAGGCAAAAATCGCCGTCGGCCGGTCGGAGCGGTCGAGCAGCCTGCCCGTCAACCGCTTGCCGTTGTCGAACTCGTAAATGCCGTCATAAGCGGCTTTCGATTCCGCGCCGGCTTCTTCGACCACAGGCTCCAGTCCAAACTGGCGCATGGCATCCAAGTATCCTTGGCAGGTGCTTTTGCGGCTCGGACGGTCGAGGGGAGAAGTGACATAAGCGATATTCCGATGCCCCTTGCCGATCAAATACGTCGCCGCCATATATCCGCCTTTGCGGAAATCGAACTCGATGCGGGATACTTCCTTCTCGTCGATATCCTGATCCAGCGCAATGACGTTCAGCCCCAAATCGATGAGCTGCTTCAAAAGCTTGGTGTTATTGGAAATGGACGAGATAATGAGTCCTTTGATCTGTTTTTCGAAAATGGTCTTCATGAACTGTTCCTCAAGCTTCGGATCCTGCCTGGCATTGCAGAGCAGGACATGGTAGCCGTGATCGACGGCGATCTCCTCGATCCCCGAAATAACAGACGAATAAAAAGGGTTGGTGATCGACGGGATGATGACGCCGAGCGTCATGTTGGTATTCGTTTTCAGCTGCTTGCCCAGCTGATTCGGAATATATTTCAGCTCGGAGGCGGTTTTTAAAATTTTTTCCCGCATGGCGTGACTGACCGGATAGGTGCTGTTGCTGAGCACTCTGGAAACGGTTGCAGAGGAAACCTGCGCTATTCGGGCGATGTCGTGAATCGTTATCGTTTTTTTCATTGAATAGTCTCCAAATATGTTTTATGATGATCGTAATCGATTTCTGTCTGTTTGTATTATAGCAACGAATTTTATTTTCGCAAATTCCGGCCCGTTCGTTCGGAAGGAAAAGGGATAAAGCATCGACGTTTTAGAAATCGATTACTATTGTTTACGATGGAGGAGCCGCAATGAACATTATGGTGACGGAAAATCCGCAGGAGCTCGGGAGGGAAGCCGCCCGTCTTGCGGCGGAAGCGATCAATAAGGCGATTGCGGCGCGCGGCGGCGCGCGAATCGCGCTCTCGACCGGCGCATCGCAATTCGAAACGCTGGATGAGCTCCGGAAGCAGAACGTGGATTGGACGAAAGTGGACATGTTTCATTTGGATGAATATATCGGCATTACCGAAGAGCATTTGGCAAGCTTCCGCAAATATTTGAAGGAGCGCTTTACGAGCAGGGTACCGTTGAAAAACGCCTATTTTGTCGACGGCGAAGGCGAATACGAGGACAAGATGAAGCGGCTGTCGGAAGAGCTCGCCAAGGCCCCGGTCGATCTCGCCCTTATCGGAATCGGGGAAAACGCGCATATCGCCTTCAACGATCCGCCGGCCGATTTCGGCCGCAAAGAGCCGTACATCGTCGTCAGCCTCGATGAAGCGTGCAAGCTTCAGCAGGTGCGTGAAGGATGGTTCCCGTCGGTGAGCGAGGTGCCGGTACAGGCTATTTCCATGTCCGTCCACCAAATTATGGAGAGCAGGACCATCGTTTCCGCCGTGCCTCACGGGGTGAAGGCGAACGCGGTCAAGCTGGCGCTGGAGAGCGGCGTTCGGCCGGAAGTGCCCGCATCGATCCTGAAGACGCATGCCGATTGGACGCTTGTCCTGGACCGCGAGTCCGCCGCTTTTGTGAAAAACGATTGACGCCAGGCGAGGAGGCGAGGATAAGGGATGGAAACGGTGTTTACGGCGCGGCATTGGCAAACCGGACGGACCGTGAAGGTTGACGTTGCAAACGGCACCATCGCGGATATCGCGGAAACGGACGAAGCGGCGCAGCTGTCGATCGCACCCGGGCTGATCGACATTCAGGTGAACGGGATCGGCGGACATGATTTGAATGATCGCCGGATCACGACGGAGACGGTTCGCGAAGTGGTCAAGCAGCTTTACCGGGGAGGCGTCACCCGTTTTTGCCCGACCGTCGTGACCGGACCGAAGGACCGGATGCTCCACGGCATCCGGACGATCGCGGCCGCCTGCGCCGCCGATCCGACGGTGAACCGCGCGGTTATCGGCATCCATGTGGAAGGGCCGTTTATAAGCGCGGAAGACGGGCCGAGGGGAGCTCACAACAAGGATTGGGTGAGAGACCCCGACGAGGCGGAATTTATGGAATGGTACGATGCGGCCGGCGGAAAAATTTGCAAGGTGACGCTGGCTCCGGAAAAGCCGGGCGCCATCGCGTTCATCCGGATGCTGAAGCGTATGGGCATCGTTGCCGCGATCGGCCACACCGGCGCTTCCGAAGAGCAGATCCGCCAGGCCGTGGACGCCGGCGCTTCCATGAGCACCCACCTGGGAAACGGCGCACATCCTTATCTTAAACGGCATCCGAATTATATTTGGGCGCAGCTGGCGGACGACCGATTGTGGGCCGGATTGATTCCCGACGGCCACCATCTGCCGGATTCGACGCTGAAGTGCATGATCCGCGTCAAAGGAGACAAAGCCATTCTGACCAGCGACGCGGTTCACTTGGCTGGCCTGCCTCCGGGCCGTTACGCGACGGGATTTAACGACGATGTGATCTTGGAAGAAGACGGGCTGCTGCACGTGGCCCATACCCGCGATATTTTGGCGGGGGCCGCCACGCCTCTGCACATCGGCATGGAAAGGGCGGTCCGCGCGAACGTCTGCTCACTGGATGAAGCCGTGCGGATGGCGACGCTGAACCCGGCCGCGCTCTTCGGATTGGACCGGCAGGGCATCGGCAGGCTGGAAGCCGGCTCGCCCGCCGATTTTATCTTGTATCGTTCCGGTCAGGACCGGCCTTTCGACATCGTACAAACGGTTTCGGGCGGAACGGTTATTTATGAAGCTTGCGAGGGAAAGGAGGGCGGCCGTGAATAACAAGGCTTTTGCCGTCATCGGCTGCCGTCATGCCCATATCGGCCTCTTTATTCGCGAGATGCTCGCCTTGGGCTATCGCTGCGCGGGAATTTGCGAACCGGACGAATCGCCGGTCGCGGCTGCATTGGCGGATTCGTTCGGCGTCCCGCTGACTGACAATCCGGAGCGATTGCTGACCCCCGAAGTAGGCGTTGTCGGATGCGCGGCGGTTAATAACGAAAAAATCGATGTGATCGAAATGTGCGAGAAGCACGGGAAGCCGGTCATGCTCGATAAGCCGCTCGTTACGAGCCGGGAAGGGCTCGGCAGGCTGGAGGGCGTGATCGCCCGCGGAAGCATTGAGGTCGGCATGCTGCTTACCTCGCGGGATAGCCGGTCGATTTATACGCTAAAGCAAACCATCGACGAAGGGCGGCTCGGCAAAATCGTCAGCATCACGATGCGCAAGCCGCACCGGCTGTCGCCGGCAGCAAGAGAGCCCTGGCATTTCGCAAAGGAACAAAACGGCGGCCCGATCGTCGATTTGCTCATTCACGATTTCGATTTGCTGCGATGGTTAACCGACCGGGAAATTGCGGGGATGAACGGCATGATGGCGAAAAACGTGCTGCCGGAATATCCGGATTTCTACGATACCGCTGCGGTGCAGGTTAGGATGGAAGGTAATATTTTAGCGCAGCTGTATACCGACTGGCATACGCCCGAAACCTGCTGGGCATTCGGGGACTGCCGCATTTTCGTTTCCGGCACGGAAGGCTGCGCCGAGCTTCGCTTGTATGGAGATCCATCCGTTGCCATGGAGGAATTGATGTTCGTACAGACGAACAGCGAGAAGCTGCACCGGGTTGAACTGCAATCGCCGGCCGTTACGGTGATCGAAGATTTTTTGAACCGGATCGAAGGAAAGCCGTATCGGATATCGCATCAAGATTTGCTGCTTGCCAGCAGGGCGGCTATTGAGGCCGATGAGCAAGCACTGCGGATTCGTTCGATTTGAACATTCTTAAGGAGTATGAAATATACGCATGCAAATGCAAGGACACAGCTGAAAATTAAAGGCGCCGGCTGCAGGACGTATTTATTGCGCAGGACCCAGCAGCAGCGGCAGAAGCTCGCCGATTCGCGAGACGATTGCATCCGGGCGGTCCGGACCTTCCGGAAGCGGCTGCTCGCAGGCGTAGCCCTGCTTTACCCAAATGGCCCGCATCCCGAGCCGCTTTGCCGGAACGATATCGTTATCGATCCGATCCCCGATCATGACGGCCTGTTCCGGCGGACAGCCGGCCTGTTCAAGTCCCATTCGAAAAAAAAGCGGATCCGGCTTCGCCATCCCCGCTTCTGCCGATGCGCAGACGACCTTGAAGTAGGGGGCGAAGCCGTATCGTGCGATTCGTTCCAGGGTTCCGGGACCCTGATTGGCGATAATGCCGAGCTTATGACGGCGGGACAGCGCCGCAAGCAGCGGCAGGGAGTCCGGAAACGGACGTTCCAGGTCTTTGCGGTACTTCATGCTCCGCCTGACCTGCTCCCGCAAATCTTCTGTAGGGATCAATCGCTCCATTACGGTTCGCATCGGAAACCCGGAAAATTGCCGGTAAGCTTCCCGGACGCCGTGTTTGACTTGTTCAGGCGAAAAACGGAATCCGATTTCCTCCGCCCCGCTCACAAATTGGCGTATGCTCTCGTTTATCGCTTCCGACTCATCGATCAAGGTTTCGCCGAGATCGAAAAAAATCCAGCGAATAGGGTCCGTCCAAGGCAGCGGCATCCCTGATTCCTCCGTTCTTAACCTTTTCACCAAGTATTATACGAAGTATTGCTCGGAATGAACAAGTTTTTGTCTTTGTGCGCGTCTGGATTCATTTAGCAGCGTGTGGTATGATTGGAAAAATATAAAACCGCTTGGTTTAATATTCCCTGCCGGAAAGCCGGATATCAGGTTGTAATGGGCAATGTGTCTCCCTTTTTTTTATCTAAAGGAGGTTTTTGGTGTGTCTGAACTGCAGCAAGCCGTATCATCGCTTTTTCAACCGTTCCGATCGGATAGACTGAACACGGACAACCGGATCGTAATGGCGCCGATGACAAGAGGGTATTCGCCGGACGGCGTTCCCGGGGACGACGTAGCCGCTTACTACGGCCGCCGGGCGGCGCATGGGGTCGGATTAATCATAACGGAAGGAACGCTTATCGAACATCCGGCAGCCGGCGCCAATCCGAATTGGCCCCATTTTTTTGGCCATGCCGCGCTGGAAGGCTGGTCGAAAGCCGTCAAAGCCGTTCATGCGGCGGGAGGGAAAATCGTTCCCCAGCTGTGGCACGTCGGGATGGCCCGGAAAATCGGAGATCTGCCGAATCCGGACACGCTGCCGATCGGGCCTTCCGGACTCGACTTAACCGGAGAGAAGGTGACGCAGCCGTTGTCGGAAAACGAGATCGAGGCGCTTATTTCGTCGTACGCGCAGGCGGCCGAGGATGCGGTGCGAATCGGTTTTGACGGAATCGAGCTGCATGGCGCGCACGGCTATTTGATCGATCAATTTTTCTGGGGGCGCACGAACCGGAGGGAAGATAAGTACGGCGGCGATTTGGCCGCGCGTACCCGTTTCGCCGTTGAAGTCATTCGAGCCTGCCGCCGGTCGGTCGGACCGGATTTTCCGATCATTCTGAGGTTCTCGCAGTGGAAGCCGTCCGATTATGACGCGAAGCTTGCGGAAACGCCTGCGGAGCTGGACCGGTTTCTCGCGCCGCTTGCGGATGCGGGCGTCGACGTATTCCACTGCTCCACACGGCGTTACTGGGAAGCCGAATATGAGGGATCGCCGCTCAACCTCGCCGGCTGGACGAAAAAGCTGACGGGGAAGCCGACGATTACCGTAGGCTCGGTTGGCCTGGACAACGAGTTCCGGAGCAGCCGCGGGGATACCGCTCAAACGGCGGAGATCGACGATATCGCGGAGCGGCTCGATCGGGGCGAGTTCGATCTTGTGGCGGTAGGCCGGGCGCTGCTTGCCAATCCGGATTGGGCGGAGCTGATCCGGAGCGGACGTCCGGGCGAGCTGAAAGCATACGATACGCAGGTATTGCGGTCCCTTTATTAAATGAATTGCCGATGGGATCCGATAAGGTTTAGTCGGTTAACCGAAGACGCTTTTTCCCGATAGGGGAAAGGGCGTCTTTTTTTATACCGGCACGTCGAATTCGGAGGAGAGAAGAAGTCCCGGGCCCGGCACGAGCCATGACCGGTTCGATGCCGGCAGGGTTGAAACACCTTTTCCCGGCGAGTCATATTTAATGACACGAATCTGAAAAGCGCCATGTAACCGTGGAAAATGAAGCGATTACAACACTTTAGAAGCGGATGGAACATTTTGAAAACGCTTTTTACATGAAATATTAGTTGACATGCCGAAAACGGAGGCTATAATCATTATTGAAAATATTTTTTTTGAACTAAAAAATATTTTGGTTAAGGGGGCGATGACTTGGAGAACGTGAACGATGAGAAGGAGTTTCTGACTTCGTTGATCAAAGGAATCGCGGCTCAGGTCGGCGAGAAGTGCGAGGTCGTGCTGCACGATTTAACCCGCAGCTACGACAGCTCGATTATCGCGATCGAGAACAACCAGGTGACAGGCCGTACGATCGGTGACAGCGGTACCAACTTGGGACTCGAGGTGCTGCGCGGATCCGTGCAGAACGGGGACCGGTACAATTATATCACGCAGACGAAGGACGGGAAGATTCTCCGTTCGACCTCGATCTACATTCGGAACGAAGAGGGTAAGACGATCGGCGCCATCTGCATCAATCTGGATATCTCGGATTTCATCATGGCGGAGAAAACGCTGAAGTCGATCACACAGCACAATTTTGAGGCGCGGGCGCCGGAAGTCGAGGAAGTGTTCGTCAAGGACGTCAATGAGCTGCTCGACTATTTGCTGCAGGAATGCCAGAAAGAGATCGGCAAGCCGGTCTCGCATATGAGCAAAGAAGAGAAGATGCAGGCGATCCGGTTTCTCGACCAGCGCGGCGCGTTTCTGATCAAGAAAGCGGGGGACCGCGTCTGCCAATTGTTCGATATTTCCAAGTACACGCTCTACAACTACCTCGACGAGGGACGAGGAACGGCCTCCAAATGATGAATTTTACAAAATAGAAGCTATTTCCGGGAGGTGATGACGTGTCGCAGCCTTTGCTGTCTGTTAGAGGCTTGAAAACGTATTTTGTCGGCGGCGGAGCCGAGGTGCGAGCCGTCGACGGCGTCGATCTGGACGTTTATCCGGGCCAGATCGTCTGTGTCGTAGGCGAGTCCGGTTCAGGCAAAAGCATGACGTCCCTGTCCATCATGGGACTTTTGCCCAAACCGCAGGGCCGGATCGTCGCCGGCGAAATACGGTTCGACGGACGGGACCTCGTTCCGCTGAACGAACGCGAGATGTCGGAAATCCGAGGCAATGATATTTCGATGATTTTCCAGGAGCCGATGACCTCGCTGAACCCGGTACTGACGATCGGCGACCAGATCACCGAGGCGCTGCTCCGCCACCGCAGGATCGGCCGCAAGGAAGCCGGCGCGAAAGCCGTCGAGATGCTCAAGTTCGTAGGCGTACCCCGCGCCGAAGCGATCGTCAAGGAATACCCGCACCGGCTGTCCGGCGGCATGCGCCAGCGGGTCATGATTGCGATGGCGATGGTGTGCCGGCCGAAACTGCTGATCGCCGATGAGCCGACCACAGCTTTGGATGTGACGATTCAGGCGCAGGTGCTTGAGCTGATGCGTTCCATGCGGGAACAATTCCATACGGCGATCGTGCTTATCACGCACGATTTGGGCGTCGTGGCTGAAATCGCCGACCACATTGTGGTGATGTACGCCGGACAGATCGTGGAGAATGCGCCGGCGGACGAGCTGTTCGCGAATCCCGGCCATCCGTATACGAAGGCGCTGCTGGACTCGATTCCGGCGATGGACGAGGAGAAGGACGAGCTGTATTCCATCCCCGGTACCGTGCCCGATGCCGCACATTTTCCGAACGGCTGCCGCTTTGCCGATCGATGCCAGCTGGCCAGGGATTCCTGCAGGCAGTCGGAGAAGGAATTGCGCCCGATCAAGTCCGGGCATTGGATCCGGTGCGATGTCGTCTGACAAGCCGGAACAGAAAGGAGAGGAACATGGCTCAACATTTATTGAAAGTTCGGAATATTAAGAAATATTTTCCGATTCGCTCCGGATTGTTGAGACGGACCGTCGGCCATGTCAAGGCCGTGGACGATGTGTCGTTCGAATTGGCGGCCGGAGAGACGCTCGGCATCGTCGGCGAATCCGGCTGCGGCAAGTCGACACTGGGGCGTATGATCATGCGGGTGACGGATCCGACCGACGGCGACATTCTGTTCGAGGACGTCAACCTGACGCAGATGAGCCGGACGCAGCTGCGAAGCATCCGCGACCGATTTCAAATGGTATTCCAGGATCCTTATTCGTCGCTGAACCCGCGGATGAATGTCGGCCAGATTCTGTCCGAGCCGCTTGTCATCAAGGGGATTCGGAAGAAGGAAGCATTGGAGAAGGCGGCCGGTCTGCTCGAGCGGGTCGGGCTCCGCGCCAGAGATCTGGAGCGGTATCCCCACCAATTTTCCGGAGGACAGCGGCAGCGCATTGGCATCGCCCGGGCCATCTCGCTGAATCCCAAGCTCATCGTGGCGGATGAAGCGGTCTCTGCTCTCGACGTGTCGATTCAATCGCAAATTTTGAATTTGATGATGGATTTGAAGCATGAATTGAACCTGGCCTACATCTTCATCTCCCACAATCTCGCCGTGGTGCGTCATATTAGCGCCCGCGTCGGCGTGATGTACCTGGGCAGCATGGTCGAGCTGGGCGACAAAAGCGATGTGTACGGCAGCCCTCTGCATCCTTACACCCAAGCGCTGCTGGCTTCCGCGCCGGTCGCCAGGCGTGAGGCGAACCGGCAGCGGATCGTGCTCGAGGGCGAGCTGCCCAATCCCGCCAATCCGCCGGCCGGCTGCCCGTTTCACCCCCGTTGTCCCCAAGCGATGGACATTTGTGCCCGCCAGAAGCCGGCGCTGAAGGAAGCCGCTCCGCGTCACAGCGTGTCCTGCCATCTGTATTAACAATCGAGAGTGAGGTTCTTTGCATGGACTATCCATCCTATGTTTCCGTCGTCGATCCTTTGACCCGTTCGGTCTATCCGGCCGCGCTGGAACGGACGGAAGAAGGCTTCGCGCTGCACCGCACGGACGCAGACGTCCGTCCCGACGTGTATTTGTCGCCCGGCTGGATCGATCTTCACGCCCATGTCTACGACGGGGTAGCCGATCTCAGCGTCCCGGCGGACGCGATCGGTCTGGCGACCGGCGTTCATCTGATCGCCGACGCCGGCAGTGCCGGAGAAGGAACGATCCGCGGGCTTCGGGAATACGTTGCGCCCCGGTTCGAGACCGAGATCCGGTCGTGGCTGAATATCAGCTCCATCGGACTGGCCCACATCCGCGAGTTCACCGATTTATCCTTGATCGATATCGACAAGACCGTTTCGGCGGCTGTCGGTCAGGCGCCTTTCGTGTGCGGCATCAAGGTCAGGTCCAGCGGCGCCATCGTCGGCAAGCTCGGGCTCATTCCTCTGCAGATGGCGCTGCTAGCCGCCTCCGAAGCCGGCTTGCCCTTGATGGTGCATATCGGAGAAGCGCCTCCGCTCATTGACGATGTGCTTCATCTGCTTCGCGAGGGCGACGTGGTCACGCATTGCTTCCACGGCAAAACAGGCCATCCTTGGCAGCCCGGCGGCACGCCCGGGAGGGCGCTGCAGCAAGCGCTCGAGAGAGGGGTGATACTCGATGTCGGTCATGGAGCGGCAAGCTTCAGCTTCGACATCTGCCGCAATGCGCTGAATCAAGGCCTATCGGGCGTGTCGATCAGTACCGATGCCCATATTCGCAACATCAACGGTCCCGTCTACAGCCTGGCCGTGACGATGACCAAGCTGATGTACTGCGGCATGAGTCTGTGCGACGTCATTGCAGGCGTCACGGCCGTTCCGGCCGGCGTGCTGCGGATGAACGACTGGTGCCGTCTGGAAGGCACGCTGGCTAAAGCCACATTGTTCCGGATCGCGGACGGTGACGCTTCGAACGTCATTTACTCCGATGCGGGCAAATCGGTTGTCCGTCCGAAGCAGATCATTGAGCCGACAGCCGTCATTACGGGCAATCTAATGAAGAAGATATCTTAATGGGGAGGTCATTCAATATGAAAACGAAATGGTTGGTTTTGGTACTGGGGTTAGTTCTTCTTCTGTCCGCTTGCAGTTCATCGAAGGGCGGCACGGGAAGCAGCTCGCCTTCGCCATCCGGCAGCGCCGGATCGGATGCCGGCACATCCCCCTCGGCCGGCGGCTCCGCGGCCGTAGGCGAAGCTTCTCTCGTGGTCGGTCAAGACACGGACGCATCCACGCTCGATCCGCAGAAGCAGGGCAAGATGCCGGACATGAACATTCTCAGCAACATGTTCGACACGCTGGTGACGCGCGACGCCGACAACAAACTCGCACCCGCGCTGGCTACGGAGTGGAAAGCCATTGACGATCATACCTGGCAGTTCAAGCTGCGCCAAGGCGTCAAGTTCCATGACGGCGAGAGCTTCAACGCGAACGTCGTCAAATACAGCATCGACCGCTTAAAGGACCCGGCGACGGCATCTCCGATTGTCGAGCTGAACTCGGTCAAGGAAGTCGATGTTGTGGACGATTACACGGTCAACTTCGTAACGAATGCGCCCGATCCGATTCTTCCCAACAAGCTGACGCTGTTCGGCGGCGTCATGGTTCCGCCGAATTACATTAAGGAGAAAGGCGACGAATACTTCGCCAGCCATCCGGTCGGCACCGGCCCGTTCAAGTTCGTCTCCTGGACGAAGGATAACAAGGTCGAGATGGAAGCGAATGCGGATTACTGGCGCGGCGCTCCGAAAATTAAGAAGCTGACGTTCCGCATCATTCCGAACGCTGCCGACATGGTCGCCGCACTGCGGGCAGGAGAAGTCGATATTGCCGCGACGGGCATCAACGCGGACGTGGCCAATCAATTGAAAAATGACTCGAGCGTCAATATTGTGACGAGCCCTTGGATCCGCACCTTCTACATCTCGCTGAATACGTCCGAGGAGCATCTGGCCAAGAAGGAAGTCCGCCAAGCGATGAACTATGCGATCGACGTAAAGTCCATTATCGACTCGGTTCTCGGCGGCAAAGCCTCCCGTGTCTCCACGCTCATTCCGAAGCAAAATTTCGGCTATGACGCCAATATTGCGCCGTACGACTACGATCCGGCCAAAGCCAAGCAGCTTCTCGCGGACGCCGGCTATCCGAACGGCTTCACGATTTCGATGGATGCGGACAATACCAATGCGAGCTATGTCCAGATCATTGCCGCCCAGCTTGGTCAAGTGGGGATTAAGGTAAACGTCAACCTGATGGACAGCAAGACCTTCACGGCGAACATCGTCGCGGGCAAAGCATCCCCGATGTACTATCAGGGCAATACGGGCTGGACGATGGACGCACTCAGCAATTTCCAGTCTTATATTAAGAGCGACCGCAAGTACAACCGCTGGAAAAACGCCGACGCCGATAAGCTTATCGATCAGGAAGAGCAGTCGATCGATCCGCAGGTCCGCCAGCAAGCGTTCACCAAGCTGCAGCAGCTGCTGAAGGAAGAAGCGCCGTTCGTCTACCTGTATCAGCTCGACAGCTATTACGGCATGACCAAGCGCGTATCCTGGACGCCTAATTCCATCGGCTTGCTCTGGATGTACAATGCATCGGTGAACTGACGGTGTACTTCGGAGGTGGAATGAATTGATCGCTTATATTCTCCGTCGCTTGTTCTATGCGATCTTTGTGCTGTTCGGCGTGGCGACAGTCGTCTTCTTCATCACCCGACTTACAGGAGATCCGGTATCGATTATGCTGCCTCCCGATGCTACCGTGGAACAGGAGGCTCAACTGCGAGCCGCCCTGGGTCTGGATCATTCTCTGCTTGAGCAGTACGGTATTTATTTGAAGGATCTGCTTCATCTGGATTTGGGAGAGTCGCTGCGGTATCAGCAGCCGACCATTCAATTGATCGGCGAACGACTGCCGGCGACGCTTCAGCTCGCCGGTGCGTCTCTGATCTTCTCGTTAATCATCGCTATCCCCGCCGGGATCCTCTCGGCGGTGAAACGCGGCAAGGCGGCCGACAAAGGCATCATCTCTCTGGTGCTGATCGGGCAGTCGATTCCGGTGTTCTGGATGGGGATCGTGCTCGTGCTGCTCTTTGCGGTCGAGCTGCACTGGCTTCCGACCGGCGGCATCGGCGGCTGGAAGCATCTGATTTTGCCCGCCATTGCCCTCGGACTGCATCTGATGGCATTGGTGACCAAACTGCTTCGCTCGTCCCTGATCGAGACACGCGGTTCGGATTATATCCGAACCGCGCGCGCCAAGGGGCTTATGCCCGGCAAAGTCATGGCCAAGCATGCGCTTCGCAACGCATTGCTGCCCGTCATCACGGTCGTCGGCCTGGAGATCGGGTCGCTGCTCGGCGGCTCGGTCGTGACGGAGAGCGTGTTCGCCTGGCCGGGCGTCGGCCAGCTGCTCGTCCAGGCGATCTATAACCGCGATTTTCCGCTGGTGCAGGGCGCGCTTATTCTGTTGGCCGGCATTTTCGTACTGATAAATCTTCTGGTGGATATCTGCTATGTATTCGTTGATCCGCGGATCGAGCTGGAATAGGACGGTGCGGATGAATGATTAAAAAACTTTTGAAATTAAGATCCGGCGGGGCGATCGTCACGTTCTCGATGGTTATTCTTGGCCTGTTCATCATTTTGGCGATTGCCGGCCCGCTGCTTACTGTGAAGGATCCCAACGCGCAGGATTTGATGAACCGCCTGAAGCCCCCGTTCTGGCTGCAAGGCTCGGTGCACGGCCATGCGCTGGGGACGGACGATCTTGGCAGGGACATCTTGAGCCGGCTGATCGCCGGGGCGAGAGTATCGATCATGGTCGGCGTTCTGGCGGCTTGCCTGTCGGGCGTGCTCGGCACGGTCATCGGCCTGCTGTCCGGTTTTTATAAAGCGATCGATCAGATTATGATGCGTCTGGCCGACATTCAGCTGGCTTTTCCGACCATTCTGCTGGCGCTCGCGATCGTGGCGGTGCTCGGCGGCGGCATGGACAATCTGGTCTTTGTGCTCGGCGTGACCGGCTGGGTATCGTATGCGCGGGTCGTCCGCTCGCAGGTGCTCAGCATCCGAGGCAGCGACTTCGTCGTGGCGGCGCAGACGATCGGCGCGAGCGACCTGCGCGTGCTGTACCGTCATATTTTGCCGAACGTGTACGCGCCTGTCATCACAATCGGGGCGTTCCAAATCGCATCGGCGATTATCGCGGAATCGTCGCTCAGCTTCCTGGGACTCGGCGTTCCGATCGATATTCCGAGCTGGGGAAACATGCTGAGCGGCGGCCAGCTGTACATGACCAGCGCCTGGTGGATCTCGGTGCTGCCTGGACTGTGCATTCTGCTGGTCGTGCTCTCCATCAACATTATCGGGGACGCGCTGCGCGATTATTTGGATCCCAAATCAAGGCTGGGCTAGGGGGCAATCGAGTTGAAATGGTCATATGCCACGCATTACGTGTGCGACGATTGTTCGGCCTCGTTCGAAATGCGCCGGGCGCTCAATACATGCCCGGCCTGCGGCGGGCTGCTGGAAGTTCAATATGACTTGGACGCGATGAAGGCGGAGCTGAAACCGGAGCTTTTCGACGGCCGGGAAGGCTCCATGTGGCGATGGCACGAGTTTTATCCGCTGCGCAGCGGCGACCATGTCATCAGTCTGGGCGAGGGAGGCACGCCGCTGGTCCGGTCGATACACGCCGGGCCGCTGCTCGGCTTGTCCCAATTGTACTTTAAGAACGACACGCTGATGCCGACGGGGAGCTTCAAGGACCGCGGCTTCAGTCTGGCCGTCAGCTTCGCCAAGGAATTGGGCATAACCGAGGGCTTGACGTACAGCTCGGGCAATGCCGGCTCCTCGTTCGCGGCGTATGGCTCGCGTGCGGGCATCCGGACGACCGTTTTGGTGGAGTATTTGGCCAATCCGGTCAAACGGTCGATGATCTCCCTCTACGGCGCCCGGACGGCGATTTTGCATTTTCGTGAAATGAACGAGATTACCTCGATGCTTGAGCGTGGCGTCCGGGAGCTGGGACTGTACCAGTTCGTCAACTTCATCAATCCCGTCCGCCACGAGGCGATGAAGAGCTATGCGTATGAGCTTTCGCAGCAGTTCGGCTGGGAAGCGCCAGACGTCGTGGTTCAGCCGGTCGGCACCGGCGGCGGCATATGGGGCGCGTGGAAAGGATTCCGCGAATTGAAGGAGCTGGGCTGGATAAGCTCGCTGCCCCGGATGGTCGCCGTGCAGCCGGAGGCGACGGGACCGATCGTGCGCGCGTTCCGGCAAGGCTTGACCTCGGCCGGAAGCTACGGCGATTCGACACGGACTATCGCGCAAAGCATGGCGGGCAATTCGCCGATTCAAGGCGGCCGGCGCGTGCTGAAAGCGATGTACGACTCGCACGGATTCGGGGAGCTGGTCACGGACGAGCAGATTCTCGAAGCGATGGCCTGGCTGGGCCGTGAAGGCATTTCGGCGGAGCCGGCCTCGGCGGCCACGCTCGCAGCCGTCGCGATTGCCGTTCGGGAAGGGCGCATCGCGCCGGACGAGCGCATCGTGTGCGTCATTACGGGAAGCGCGCTGAAGCAGCCGTCGGCAATTGAGAAGGCAGCTGCCGGGACTTCGCTACAATTAAATGCGAATTTCGAGGAGCTCTCGCGTCTGCTGGCCTCTCTTTAATCGGCGGCGTACGCGATAACCTTTCGATTGAAAGGAGGTCTTGCATGATGACGGAATCTCGCGGCCGGACGGTGCAGCGGCTGATGGCGTGCATCGCCCTGCCAAGTCCGACCCCGCCTGGAGAAGTCGGGGCGGTTGCGGACTGGATCGAGGAATGGGCAATTTCGTTCGGCGCACGGGTGGAGCGCCAGGAGGTGGAGCCGGACAAGGACAACGTGCTCGCAACAATGGACTTCGGACCGGGGCCGACGCTGGTGTTCAACTCCCATATGGATGTCAACAATCCGGCAGGACAAGTATGGCAGCATCCTCCGTTCGAGCCGTTCTTGACCGAGGACCGGCTGTACGGTCTCGGAGCCTGCGACGCCAAAGGCAGCCTGGTCGCCATGCTGTGCGCGATGGAGCGGCTGGCGGAGCGGCGCGAGGGACTCGGCGGGAAGCTGACGCTGACTGCCGTCATGGGCGAAGAAGCCGGCGGGATCGGCAGCTTCCATCTGGTCCGTCAAGGCATTCAGGCGGACGGGGCCGTTGTCGGCGAGCCGACGGGGCTGCAGGTCGCCGTGGCGCACAAAGGCACTTATATGCGAAAAATTGCGTTTCGCGGGCGAGCGGTCCATTCCGGCAGCGCGCACCTGGGCATCAACGCCATTCACCATGCGGCACTGTTCTGCGTGGAGTGCGAAGCGCTAAACCGTCGACTGGCCGAGGCGCCCCACCCGCTGCTCGGTCCGGCTACCGCGGCCGTCACGATGATCAGCGGCGGTACGCGGCAAAACACCATTCCCGGCCGGGCTGAGCTGATTGTCGACCGCCGGCTTCTTCCCGGCGAGACGCATGCCAAAGCGGACGAGGAGCTGGCCGCGATCCTGTCGGAGCTCAAGCGGCGGGTGCCGGAGCTTGACGTCGAGCCGGTCGAGGTGATTGTCGCCACCATCCCGTCGCAGACGCAGGAGGGAGCGGCCATTCTGCCGGCTGCGCTGGCCGCAGCCGACGAGGTGCTGGGCGGGGAGCGGCATCCGGCCGGCTTCAGCGCCGGCTGCGACATGAGCAAGCTGGCGGAGCTGGCCGGCATTCCCACGATCATCGTCGGACCCGGAAGCTTGACGGAAGCCCACGCGCCGGACGAATTCGTAGACCTGGATCAGCTGGACAAGGCGGTTTGCATCTATGAGCGGATCGCACGCAAATTTCTGACCGGGAAGGAGGGGACGTCGTGAGCCGTTTAAAGCAGTTCTTGCAGCAAGAGAGGGAGAACAAAGCATTTTCCGGCGCCGCCTACATCTACGGAAGCGCAGACGGCATCAGCAGCCAGGGGGTCGTCGGCACGCTGTCCTGGGAAGGCCCCGAGGCTGCATTCGATTCGATGTGGGATCTGGCGTCCGTCACCAAGCCAATCGTCGCATTGGCTTTAATGAAGCTGTTCGACAGCGGCGAATGCTACCTGGATCAGCCGATCTCCGATTTTTTGCCCGCTTATCAAGGAACGGACAAGCAGGATCTGTCGCTCCTTCAGCTGTTGACGCATACGAGCGGCATCCCCGGGCAGCAGCCGTTGTACCTTCATGCGGACACGAAGGAGAAGATGCTGGCCGCGATTCGGGGACTGCCCCTGCGCCATGCGCCGGGGACGTTCGTCGAATATTCTTCCCAGGGCTTCATTATTGTCGGTCTGGTCATTGAAGCGATCGCAGGCAAGCCGCTGGACGCCGCCATGCGCGAATTGGTGTTCGAGCCCTTGGGGCTGGACAGCATGACGTTTAATCCGCCGCCCGAATGGCGCGAGCGGATTGCCGCGACCGAGGCGTGCCCGTGGCGGGGCGTTACGGTGCAAGGCCAGGTTCACGACGAGAACGCGGTCGTGCTCGGCGGTGTCGGCGGGCATGCCGGTCTGTTCTCCAATCTGGAGGATTTGGCGAAGATCGCGCAGATGATGTTAAGGCTCGGAGACACAGCGCGCGGACGTTATCTGTCGACCGCCGCAGTCGAGCGCATGACCCGTAATGTTACCGCCGATCTGAATTTGGCGCGCGCGCTGGGCTGGCAGGCGAAGGATGAGCATCACTCGCCGGCGGGCGATTTGTTCTCTTCCCGCTCCTACGGGCACACGGGATTTACCGGCACCAGCCTGTGGATGGACCCGGAGGCGGGCCTGTTCGCCGCACTGCTTACCAATCGTGTACATCCGGATCGCCGCAATGACCGGATCAAGCGCGTCCGGGCGATTGCTCACAACCTGATCTATATGGACTACACACAAGGAGAATCAGCTGATGAAAATTGAAATCGTAACCGATAAAGCTCCCATGCCTGCAGGCTCTTATTCCCAAGGCATCAAAATAGGCAACCGTATCTATGTCGCCGGCCAAGGCCCCAAAAACGCGGCGAACGGCGAAATGCCCGAGACGATCGAAGAGCAGACGCGCCAGGTATTGACCAACATCCGCTACATTCTCGAGGAAGGCGGCGCGACGCTGAACGATGTGGTAAAGGTCACGGCGCATTTGGCCGACATGAGCGATTTTGATAAATACAACAAAGTGTATCACGAATTTTTCAAGCAGCCGTTCCCGGTCCGGACGACCGTCGGCAGCGTGCTGGACCACATTCTGGTGGAGATCGACGTCATTGCGGAAGTCAGTTCCGCATCCGAATAAATCGTCCGATGAAGGTGGTTGAAAGCATGCGAATCAGCAGCATCGTCGTCCGGAAAATCGCGGTGCCGCTCCGTAAGCCGTTTAAAACGGCGCTGCGGACGGTGCATACGGCCGAATCGGCGATCGTAAGGATCGAGACGGCCTGCGGCCGAAGCGGTTGGGGAGAAGCGCCCCCGACGATGGCGATCACCGGGGAAAGTCTGGCCAGCATCGAAGCCTTCATCCTCGGCATCGCTCCCGCCCTGACCGGCGAGCCGGTGCTCGAATTCGAACGGCTGCTTCCGCGGATTCACGGTGCGGCGGCGGGCAACGGCAGCGCGAAAGCCGCTCTCGACATGGCACTGCACGACTTGATCGCGCAGCACTACGGCGTGCCGCTCTATGTGTGGCTGGGCGGCTGCCGGAGCGAGCTGGAGACGGATTATACGGTAAGCGTGGGTGATCCGCGGGACATGGGCGACGATGCGGCCGAGTATGCGGATCTCGGATTTTCCGCCCTGAAGCTCAAGGTCGGTCTGGGCGGCGCAGACCTGGATCTGGCGCGCATCCGGGAGGTTCGCGCGCGGGTCGGTCCGCACCTCAAGCTGCGTCTGGACGCCAACCAAGGCTGGGAGCCGAAGACGGCGATCCGGATCATCCGCAAAATCGAGGACGAAGGGCTGAACGTCGAATGGGTCGAGCAGCCGGTGAAGGCCCGGGATATTGAAGGACTCCGGCAGGTTACGGAAGCTGTCGATACCGACATTATGGCGGACGAGAGCGTATTTACCCCCCGAGATGCGCTGGAGGTGCTGCAGCGCCGGGCCTGCGACGCCATCAACATTAAGCTCATGAAGGCGGGCGGCGTGCAGCGAGCGGCGGTGATCAGCCGGATGGCGGAAGCCTGCGGCGTGCCCTGCATGATCGGCAGCATGATGGAGACGCGAATCGGCATTACGGCGGCGGCTCATTTGGCGGCCGGGCTCCGGCATATCACGCACGTCGACCTGGACGCTCCGCTCATGATGGCGGCCGATGCCGTTATCGGCGGCGTCGTTTACGATGCCTGCCGCATGCGGCTTGGCGACGAGCCCGGATTGGGTATTCGCGGGCTCGCATCCGGATTTGAGACGTAAGCCGCTTCGATGTGAAGCGCAAGACGGCGATTCAGTGCGGCCGAGCCATGTATGCCGGCCTGACGAAGCTGATCTTGACATGATAAGCTCCCCTTATGGTAGACAGGTGAAATAACAAACACCTGGTTACTGTAAGAGGAGTATTTTTATGCCCAAAAAAATGTATACCGCTTCAGAAGTTGGCAATCATACCGTGTGGTGGTATTAATGCTCCATAACAAAGTAAACGGCCTCAGTCCCCTGGATTTCAGGACGAAGGCCGCTTAAATCGCTATTTGTACGGTCTACTTGACGGGGCAGCTCAACATCGGTCCCTATCGGCAGAACGTTCCGAACCATTTTAATTGCCGGCAACGACCTGATCCCAGATGCCGCCGTCCCCGTAGAGCTCGGTATTGACCTTGTCCCAGCCGCCCAAGTAACCGGTATCGAACAAACCGGCCGGCTGTTTGTATTTATCCGCGTAGCTGCTCTGCACCTCCGGAAGGACGGAACGGAAACCGTGGACGGCGAATATTTTCTGCGCTTCGGGCGTCCACAGGAAGTTCAAGAACGCTTCGGCGACGTCGCGCGTGCCGTGCTTATCGACAACTTTATCGACGACGGCGGCCGGATTTTCGATGGCCGTCGTATATTTCGGCGTGATCGCCTCGTACTTCTTCCCCGAATCGATGCGGCTCAGCAGCTCGTTCTCATACGTAATGATGACGTCGCCGATGCCGTTGTCGAACGTGGACATCGACGCTTCGCCGCTTTTGTCGAGCGCCTTGACGTTTTTGTAAATGCCGGCAAGCAGCGCCTTGGCCTGCGCCGGATCCTGTTTGCCGCCTTGTTCCTCGGATAATTTGAGCCCCGCTCCGTAAATGGCGTTCACATCCCAGCGGGCGCCGCCGGACGACTTCGGATCGGGAATGAGCACCTGTACGCCGGGCTTTTCCAAATCCGCCCAGTCGTGTATTCCTTTCGGGTTGCCGCTGCGCACGCCGAATACCGCGATGGAGTCCGTAATCATGCCGCCGTGAGGAGCGCTTTTCCAATCGTGCGTGATCAGCCCGGCCTTGACGATTTTGTCGATATCGCCTTCCAGCGAAAGGGCGGCAATGTCGGCTTCGAAGCCGTTCGTAATATTACGGGCCTGGGATCCCGAGCCTTGATAGGATTCTTTGAATTCCACCTTCTGGCCCGTTTTGTCCTGCCATTCTTTCTGAAAGAGAGGGAAAATCGCCTCGAATTCGTCTTTAATCGTGGAGTAGCCCCCGATGGTGAGGGTTACCGTTCCGGCCCCTTTCGTTGAATTTCCGCTTCCCGCCGGGTTTGATCCCGATCCGGATGGAGAGCCTCCGCTGCCCGACGACCCACACCCCGAAAGTACCGCAGCGGTAAGCAGCAGCGTTAACCCCAAAACATAGAAGCCATTTCTCTTTTTCATGTGCTCCCTCTCCTTATCGTTCGGTCGATGGTTAAATATGAACAGGCATCGGATCTTCCAAAGCGCGGTTTTCCAATACGCGTGTTTCCTCCGTTGTAAAAAGCAGCAGCTGGTGCACCAGCACATTGACGCGGTCTCCGGTTTCGAACGGCCGCTCGCTCATCGGCTGGTAGGCGAACCATTTCGCCCCGGCGTCCAGTTCCATTT
Source organism: Paenibacillus humicola (assembly GCF_028826105.1). Lineage (NCBI taxonomy): Bacteria > Bacillati > Bacillota > Bacilli > Caryophanales > Paenibacillaceae > Paenibacillus > Paenibacillus humicola. The sequence continues at coordinate 3,935,169 of NZ_JAQGPL010000001.1, read as the reverse complement.
CCAGATACCACGAATCGCCGCGAAAATGAACGTGCATTACCGTTCCGGTTTGGCCTGCCGCTTTCAGATGCTGCGTCCGTTCCGGTCTGACCGTAATCGATTCCGGGCGGATCAAGACGCTGACGCCGTCCCGCCATTCGCCGCCGTCCCGAAAGGCTTCCAGCTCCGGGAAGCCGGTGAGCGGGAGGGGAGTCGGCTGTTTGTTGGATTCGCCGACGAAGGAAGCGACAAAGGCCGATGCCGGCTCGTTATAAATTTGCCAAGGCGAGCCCTGCTGCTCGATTTGCCCGTTCTGGACAATGATCAAATCGTCCGCAACCTCGATGGCCTCGTCCTGGTCGTGCGTTACGAAAATGGTCGTGATGCCGAATTCGCTGATCAGCCTGCGCAGCCACAGCCGCAGCGATTTGCGGACTTTCGCGTCGATTGCCGCAAACGGCTCGTCTAGCAGCAGCAGACGGGGCTCCGGGGCGAGCGCCCGGGCGAAAGCGACACGCTGGCGCTGGCCGCCGGAAAGCTGATGCGGGAGCTTATGTTCGGTGCCTTCCAGCTCCATCAGCTTCAGCAGCTCCAACACCCGGCTTTTGATCGCGTCGCGGCCGTATTTTTTCACCCGGAGCCCGTAAGCGATGTTGTCGAAGACGCTCATATGCTTGAACAGCGCATAGTTCTGGAAGACGAATCCGATCCCGCGCTCCTGGACGGGAATGGGGTTCGCCAATTTGCCGTCCAAATAAATTTCGCCCGCCGTCGGCGTTTCAAGCCCGGCGATCATGCGCAGAATGGAGGTTTTTCCGCCGCCGCTCGGTCCGAGCAGCCCGACCAGGTCTCCTTTTTCAATCTCAAAGCTGACCTGCTTGATCGCGTGGAACGAGCCGAACCGTTTCTCCAAATTTCGCGCTTCAATGTACATGTCCGCCGACTTCCTTTCTAAGTTTGATCCATTCCAGCGCCAGCAGTACGGCAACCGAAGCAAGAGCGAGAAGCAGCGCCATGCTGTTCGCCGCGATTTCATTGAAATCGGTGGAATCCTGGTAGACCAGCGTTGTGGCGGTTTGCGTCTGGTTCATAATATTGCCGGAAACGACCAGCACCGCGCCGAATTCGCCGATGGACCGGGCGGCCGTCAGCACCAGGCCGTAACCGACCGCTCCGCGGATCGCGGGCCATGTGATCCGGAAAAACGTTCGGACCGGGCCGGCGCCAAGCGTGGCGGAAGCTTCCTCCTGGCTCGTTCCCAGTTCGCTTAAGACCGGTACCAGCTCCCGAATCATGAAGGGAAAGGTCACGAATACGGTCGCCATCACCATGCCCGGCAGCGCGAAGACGATCTTGAAGCCGTTCTGCTCGAAGAATGCGCCGAGCAACGTGTTCGGGCCGAACAGCAGAATGATCATGAGGCCGCCGATGATCGGCGAAACCGCAAAGGGCAGGTCGAGCACCGCATTGACAAACGGGCGGATCCATTTCGCAATCCAGGTGCCTCTGGCGATTTCCAGCGAAAGCAGAAGACCGATGACCGTATTCAGCACCAGCACGATCGCGGTGATGATTCCCGTAACGGCCAAAGCATGAAGCGCCTCGGGGCGGCCGAGCGACTGTATAAAGGGGCCGAAGCCGCCCTCGAACGCGCCGATGACGATACTCGCGAAAGGAAGAATAAGGATGACGAAAAACAGCAGTACGGTGACGGTTATAAAAAGCTTCCTCACAGCTGGGTCCCTCTTTTCTTCTGCACGGCGTTGACGGTCCACAATACGGCAAAAGACAGCGTCAGCAGCAGAACGGACACGGCCGCCGCTCCCTGAGTGTTGTAATTCTCGATTTCCGTATAAATAAACACCGAGGCGACCTGCGTTTTTCCCGGCAGATTGCCCGAGATCATCGAGATGGCGCCGAATTCCGCCAGCGCCCGCGAGAAGACGAGCATGCTGCCGGCTATAATGCCGGGAGCGACGGAAGGAAGCAAAACGTTAAAAAACGTAAACAATTTCCCGGCGCCGAGCGTGTAGCTGGCCTGCTCCTCGAATGAATCGAATTGTTCGAGCAGCGGCTGGACGGTTCGAATGACGAAGGGGAGCGTAATAAACACCATCCCGATCACAATGGACGTCTCGTTGTACAGCAAATGAACGCCCGCATACTCGAGCCAAACGCCGAGCGGGCTGCTTGGGCCGAGCAAGGTGAGCAGCATAAGTCCCGAGACGGCGGTGGGCAGCGCGAACGGAAGGTCCACAAGGCTGCTCAGCAGCCGGCGTCCGGGAAACCGGTACCGCACGAGAACAAATGCGCTCAGCGTACCGATAACCGCCTGAATGACGGTGGTGACGATGCTTAGCTTGACGGTAAGAACAACCGCTTTCCAGGCGATTGCGCCGGATATTTCGTTCCAGAACGGCTGCCATCCGAGCGAGAAGCCTTTGGCGTAAACGGCCGAAATCGGCAGTACGACAAGGATAAGCAGATAGCCGATCAGGACGGAACGGAATGCTGCGCGAACGGGCTGCATGGCCATCAACACCTCATATCCAACCAAACACACCAGATAAGTTGGAATTAAATTTGATCTTGAATATACCAAGCGGTACAAGCTGTTGTCAATAATAAATATTGATTCCGTTCATAAATTTCAATGATAAAATGCGAAAGATGTATTGACCTTCGATTGGCGATCATGCTAAGATTCAAAAAAAAGTTAACAGGTAGGAAAAATTGGGATAGACAAATCGGCTGCTTCATGACAACTGTACACTGGGTCAACCGGACAACTGGAGACTTCTCGAACGCGCACAACTTGGGAACTGTCTTTGGGCGTCTTTTTATTTATCCGCGGAAAGGAGTTAACGGGCGATATGTCCAATCGTCGGTTCCGTCTGTCCGGTGATCCATGGGAATGGCTGTTTGCCGTCTTTTGTATGGTCATAGGCTTGTGGCTGCTTTTTCATTAGTTTGTGCGGATGAACCTGTCAAAAGAAATGAATAAGGTGTGAGAAAAATGAATCACATGATCGCCATTCAATCCTCAGACGCCGAGCTGTCTGCAGTTTTGCAGTATCCGTTGTCCGGCGGTAATAACAAGTTTCCGCTGGTGATCATCTGTCACGGTTTTATCGGGAACCGGATTGGGGCGGACCGATTGTTCGTCGATGCCGCCAATTCGTTTCTCCGGGGAGGCTATATGGTCCTTCGTTTTGATTACGGAGGGTGCGGCGAAAGCGGCGGCGAGTATGGCACGGGAGGCATGGACCGGCTTATCGAGCAAACAAGATACGTCATCGACTACGCGTCCGCTTTGGATGTCGTGGACCAGGAACAAATTTGTTTATTGGGGCACAGCCTGGGCGGTGCGTGTCGCGCTTCTTACTGCCGTGCGGGATCCGCGGATTAAGACGCTGATCTTATGGTCGGCCGTCGCATATCCATGCGGGGACATTCGCCGCATCGTCGGATCGGAAGTATGGAAGGAAATCGAGGAGAAGGGCAGCGCGCATTATTTGAATTACACCTTGACGAAGCATTTTATACGTTCGCTGGCGAGCTTTCAACCGATGGAGGAATTGCAGCGTTATCAGGGTAATGTGCTCCTTGTTCACGGGACGAACGACGATGTCGTTCCCGTCGATCATTGTTTTCTTTATCAGAAAGTATTTTGGCTCAGGCGGGAGGGCATTTGCGATAAAGAAATCATTTTGCAGGGAGACCATACCTTTTCTTCCAGCACCGCAAGAAAGGAGCTGCTTGAAAAAACGATTCATTGGCTGAAAGGCTTGAGGGACAAAAAATGGCTTTGGAGCGGCTGGTCGATATGAATTTAAGGAGGGACAATAGGATGTCCAATGAGGAAACGGGGCGCCTTTCCGCGGGTATTGACGAAGAAACGCTGCAGTGGATTCTGAAAAATCTGGACGGATTGAAATACGGTACGGTTCATATTACGGTGCATCAAGGCAAAATCGTTCAGATCGACCGGACGGAAAAAATCCGGTTCGATAAGTAACGCTTTATAATTCATAGTTTACAGGTATGATTAATTGGTATAAACTAAACCCATCAGCGAATGAACCGGAGTGCATTCCAGGTGCGGCCCGCGATTTCCGGATAACCGGAATTCCGGGAAGCAAGCGCTGTCGTGCGGGAAATACGGCTCTCCAAGCCGCTTTGCCGAAAAAACGTTTATAAGCGGAAGGTCGACCGGATCACCGGAGGTCTCCCACCTATTCCATCACTGTGGAATCGGCGGGAGATCTCTTTTTGTTTTTCAGGATCCGATTCGTGCCTTGCGTCATTCCAACAGCGGAGATGAGAACAATGAAGCTAACATTCAAACCATCCGTCCTGACCGCATTCTTGATCGTCATGGCTGCCGCGGCGGTTCTGGCGGGCTGCTCGAAAAGCACGACGGCGGTAAATGCAGGCGGCGCCGCGAGCGCCCTCGGGAACGCCGATTCGGCTTCGGCAGGCGGGAAAAGCCCGGGTACGAAGGAAGTGCGCATCGGCTTTCAAAAATACGGCACGATGAACATCCTGAAGGCGAGAGGGACGCTCGAAAAGCGTCTGAGCCCCGAGGGCTACAGCGTGAAATGGGTCGAATTTCCGGGCGGTCCGCAGCTGCTTGAAGCTTTGAATGTCGGCAGCATCGATATCGGGCATACGGGAGAAGCGCCGCCGATTTTCGCGCAAGCGGCCGGGGCCCCGCTCGTCTATCTCGGACATGAACCGGCCAGCCCCAAAAGCGAAGCGATTCTCGTTCCCAAAAACTCGCCGATCCAAACCGTCGCCGATCTGAAAGGGAAAAAAATCGCGCTTAACAAAGGCTCGAACGTTCATTTCCTGCTCGTGAAGGCGCTGGAAAAGGCGGGGGTGAAATACTCGGATATCCAGACGGTATTCCTCGCCCCGGGCGATGCGAGGGTCGCTTTCGAGAACGGCAGCGTCGACGCATGGGTCATTTGGGATCCGTTTTTTGCCGCCGTGCAAACCGCGACAGGCGCGCGAGTGCTTACGGATGGGAAGAATCTGGTTTCCAACAATGAATTTTACATTGCCTCCCGGACTTATGCCGAGCAAAACAAGCCTGTCGTCGATGCGGTGCTCGATGAGCTGAATAAAGTCGATGCGTGGGCGAAATCGAACCAGAAGGAAGTCGCGGAGATGCTCTCCAAGGAGCTGGGCATTGACGTTCCGTCGCTGGAAACGGCATCGGAGCGCCGGGGCTACGGGCTGCAGCCGATTAACGAATCCGTCATTCAGGCGCAGCAAAACATTGCCGATACGTTCTTCGGCTTGAAGCTGATTCCGCAAAAAATCCGGATTGCGGACGCGACGTCAAAGGACTTTACGAAATGAGCCTATGATTCTTAGCGAAAAGCTTTATCGACTCTAAACGAAAGCGGATGATCGAGATGGAAGTGTTCTGGTTTATTCCTACGCATGGCGACGGACGATATTTGGGCAGCGGCAACGGCGCCAGAGCGGTAGACGATGCCTATACACGGCAAATTGCCCAGGCGGCGGACCGGCTCGGATTTGGCGGCGTGCTCCTTCCGACGGGCAGCTCCTGCGAAGATGCATGGGTGGTCGCCTCTTCGCTTATTCCGGTTACGACCAAGCTGAAGTTTCTCGTCGCCGTCCGTCCGGGCCTGATGTCGCCGACGCTCTCGGCACGCATGGCCGCGACGTTCGACCGTTTGTCCCACGGACGCCTGCTGGTCAATGTCGTAACCGGCGGCGACCCGGTCGAGCTGGCGGGAGACGGGTTGTTTCTGGAACACGACACCCGCTACGAGGTGACCTCCGAGTTTCTGGAAGTGTGGCGCCGCGAGCTGTCCGGCGAGACGGTCGATCTCGAAGGGGAGCATCTCCGGATTAAAGGCGGCAAGGTGCTGTATCCGCCGGTTCAGAAGCCTTATCCGCCGCTTTATTTCGGCGGCTCTTCGCCGGCGGCGCAGCAGGTAGCTGCCGATCATGTCGATGTTTACCTCACCTGGGGCGAACCGCCGGCGGAGGTGGCAAATAAAATTGCCCGCGTGAAGGAGCTTTTCAACCAGCGGGGACGAAAAGTCCGTTTCGGCATCCGTCTGCATGTCATCGTGCGGGAGACGGAGGAAGAAGCCTGGAGAGCGGCGGAAAGCTTGATCAAATATGTGGATGACGATGCGATTGCGGCCGCGCAGAAAGTGTTCGCCCGGTTCGACTCGGAAGGACAGAAACGGATGACGCGGCTTCATGGAGGAGACCGTTCCGGGCTCGAAATTTCGCCCAATCTTTGGGCAGGCGTCGGACTTGTCCGCGGCGGCGCGGGAACCGCGCTGGTAGGCGATCCGGAGACGGTGGCGAAACGGATGCTCGAGTACAGGGATCTGGGCATCGAAACGTTTATTTTTTCCGGCTATCCGCATCTGGAAGAAGCTTACCGCGTTGCGGAGCTGCTCTTCCCGCTGCTGCCGCTTGCGCAGCACGAAGCAACAGGCCCGATTTCCACCAGTCCGTTTGGAGAGTTGATTGCAAATGAAATTAAACCGCCCGTGCGGACGCCGGTCAGCTAAAGGGGAAGACGTATGAGTAAACCGAAACGGCTGCAGGCCTTCTGGTCGGACTATGGACTTCCCTGGCTTCTTCCCGTCCTTCTGATTATCGTGTGGCAGCTGCTCGGTACCGCCGGTTTCATCCCCGCGCGCGTTCTGCCGACGCCGCTTGCCATCGTAAAAGCCGCCATCGCCTTATCGAGCAGCGGAGAGCTGTTTGAGTATATCGGCATCAGCACGCAGCGGGCGCTGATCGGCTTTGCAATCGGCGCTGCAATCGGTTTTGCGCTTGGATTTTTGAACGGCATTGCGCCAATGATGGAGAAGCTGACGGACACCAGCATGCAGATGCTCCGCACGATCCCGCATCTGTCGCTCATCCCGCTTGTTATTCTTTGGTTCGGAATCGGGGAAGAAGCGAAAATATTCATTGTCGCACTAGGCGTCATGTTCCCGGTTTATTTGAATACGCTGCACGGCATTCGGTCGGTGGAGCCGGGGCTTATTGAGATGGGACGGATTTACGGGCTGAGCGGGTGGAAGCTGTTTCGAACCGTTATTTTACCCGGCGCGCTGCCGTCCATACTCGTCGGCATCCGGTTTGCGCTCGGCATCATGTGGATTACGCTGATCGTCGCGGAGACGATATCGTCCGACTCGGGGATCGGCTATATGGCGATGAACGCCAGGGAGTTTTTTCAAATGAATGTCGTCGTGCTCAGTATCCTGCTGTACGCCATACTCGGCAAACTGTCCGACTCGATCGCCAAATACATGGAAAGGAGCTGGCTCAAATGGCATCCCCATTACCGTCAAAAGCCGTAAACGGCCGGAGCGCGTATTCCGTGCCTGAACGGGAAAATGGTCTCGAGCTTGAGATTCGCGAAGGCACGGTCCGTTTCGGCGAAAAAACCGTGCTCGACCGCGTCAGTCTTCGCATCCGACCCGGCGAATTTCTTGCCGTCGCGGGCCGGAGCGGCAGCGGCAAAAGCACGCTGCTGCGGCTCATTGCCGGCCTTGAAAAGTCCGAAGCCGAGGCCGTTTTCTTCGACGGCGCCTTATCGTCCGGCTTGCGCAGCGACGTCCGGTTCATGTTTCAGGAAGCGCGCCTCCTTCCCTGGAAAACGGTGCTCGATAATGTGCGCATCGGCGTTCCCGGCGGCGACCGCGGCAAAGCGCTCGTAGCGCTGCAATTCGTAGGGCTGGACGACCGTGCCGGCGAATGGCCGGCCGTGCTGTCGGGCGGGCAGCGTCAGCGGGTTGCGCTGGCAAGGGCGATCGCGGGCAGCCCGAGGCTGCTTTTGCTTGACGAGCCGCTCGGCGCGCTCGATGCGCTGACCCGAATCGAGATGCAGCAGCTGATCGAGCGGCTGTGGATCGAACGGCGGTTTACGGCGGTGCTCGTGACGCACGATATCAGCGAGGCCGTGGCGCTCGCCGACCGCGTCGCCGTGGTGGAGCAGGGGGCCATTACGTTCGACGTGCCCGTCGCGCTCGCTCGTCCCCGCGAACGGGACGGCGGCTTTGCGCAGCACGAGAAGCTCATTTTAAACCGCGTGATGACGAGGGGGAAGCAGGAACGGGAATCCGTTCGGGTCTTATAACGCAACCTTTGGTTTCATTACTTGAGGAGAAACCTGCTTCGCCGCCGAAAGGACGGCGACAGCCGATAAGTCTTGTTTTGTCCATGTTAAAAGGGCGAAAGGTCATTCCGGATTGTATACCGGGGCGGCCTTTTTTGCGTTTCTCCGAACGTAAAATCGAAGGTCAACGGTTTTTTCGCCGAATCGGACGGCCAATATTTTTCATCTGCCGGGCATTGCGTTTTAGGCGGGATATCAGTATGATGCCCTTATTGGAGGGGTGACCGATTGCTGCGATTAGGAAAGTACTGGGAGACGCGGACGCTCAAAAAAAAATTGATGTTCACCTTCATGCCGCTTGTGCTCATTCCGATGATCTTTCTCACTGTCTTGTCCAGCTGGATATACAGCACGCAAATTTCGAAGAGCATCGATCATAATGTGACGAATTCGCTCAATTTGATCAACAATCAGTTGAATACGTACTTGGACGAGCTGACGAGACTGTCGGTTCTTCCGTATTATAACAGCCAAATCCTGACGATCATGGGGCAGACGGGAGACATCAGCGATTCCGACTACAAGCAGATTCAGGGCCTGCTGTCGCAGGCGATCCGGAATCCGAGAGAAGACCTGCAAAGCGTGTTTATTTACCGGAATGACGGACAAATTTTTTCGAGCTCCATCTATAATGCGAGCATCAACTACCAATACGATTTCAAGCATTCGCCGTGGTACAAGAAAGCGGTTGCAGCGGACGGAGGCGTTGTTTTTACCGGCAAGGTGAGCGATACGCGCATCATCAATCGTCCGGAGCCCGCGTTTTCGGTGGCCAGGGCGATCAAGCTGTATAACGGGCCCGTCCTGGGCGTCACGATTATCGACGTCAACTTTACCGGTTTGGAAAGTATTTTCCAGAATGTCGATTTGGGCAAAGGATCGAATATCGTCGTATTGGACGAAAATAACCAAATGATTTACAGCAAAAACAACAACGATATCGACCGGCTGTCCGGCATCGATTTCTCGAAGAGTATGCCCCGGAATTTGCGTGACGGCCGCGACAAGCTGATCGTCCATCATATCGATTCGGCCGATACCGGCTGGAAAATTGTCGGCATCGTATCGGAGGCGGAGATCAATCAAGGCAAAACGATTCTGTACCGGACCATTTTAATGGTATCGGCCATTATTTTTGTGGCGATCGTGATCGTCTCCATTCTGCTGTCCAATACGATTACGAGACCGCTCAAAACGCTTCGAATGCTGATGGGGAAAGTGGAAAACGGCGATTTTAACGTTTCGTACCAATCGCTCGGCGGCAACCTGGAGATCAGCATGGTCGGCAGAGCGTTCAATAAAATGAATCAGAAAATCGACGAGCTGATCAATCAGGTGCTGGAAATCCGCTTCAAGCAGCAGGAGGCGGAGCTGAACAATTTGAAGCTGCAAATCCAGCCTCATTTCCTGTTCAACAATTTGGAGGCAGTCCGGGCGCTGGCGGAAATCGGGGACCGCAAAGGAATTGCCGAGCTGACGACGGCGCTCGGCGGCATCCTGCGCTACAGCCTGACCAAGCAGAACGACAAGGTTCGGCTTCAGGATGAGATCAACCAGGTCAAACGTTACCTGCGAATCGAACAAATCCGCTCGGGAGACGCGCTGAAGGTCGAATACGACCTGGACGAAGAGCTGCTCGGCTGCCGGACCATCCCGATCCTGCTGCAGCCCGTCGTCGAAAATTGCATTCATCACGGATTCGGACAAATCAACGGGCAGAAGCGGATTGCCATTGCCGTGAAGGCTTCGCGCGACGGCATTCTGATTACGGTCGCGGATAATGGAACAGGGATGGCGCCGGACGAGCTGGCCGGGTTGAACGCCTTCCTGGCCGGCGAATCGAAGCAATTTTCGTTCGGGAATTCCGGAATCGGTCTGCAAAATTTGCTCTCCCGCATCCGGCTCGAATACGGCGCCGCTTACGGGATCGCGCTCGCCAGCCGGCAGGGGGCGGGAATGACGGTTCATATTCGAATCCCCCGCATTGACGACGGCGTGCCGGCGCTGAAGGAAGGAGGATGATCGATGCCTCGTCTGCTTATTGTCGACGACGAGTGGCTTATTCGAAAAGGAATTGTCGGCATGGTGAAGCGGCTGCAATCCGATTGGTCGATCGAAGAAGCCGCGAACGCGAAAGAAGCGATTGACCTCCTGACGCTGCACGCGTTCGACTTGATTTTATGCGATATTAAAATGCCCGGCATGGACGGCATCGAAATGCTTGACGAGTTGACGCGCCAGGGCATCCGGATTCCGGTCGTCTATTTAACCGGCTATGACGAATTTACGCTTGTCCGGAATGCACTTCGCTTAAGAGCGTACGATTACTTGCTGAAGCCTGTTAACGACAGCGACGTGGTCGCGGTGTTTGCGAGATTCCAAACCGATTTTCTGACGATCAGCGTTCGATCCGGCGTCCAGGATACCCGCCTGCAGCAATTCGAATTTGGGCTGACCAATGCGCTGGAGTCGTTTGACGCCGACCGGGTCTCGCACGCGATCGAAGAAGGGCTTGCGCTGCTGAACGGCTCGATGTCCAAGTCGGAGTCCGTCGATGAAATTGTTCGCGTGGCCGCAAACTTTTTCGGCAAAAATCGGCTGCCCGGCTTCGAAAAGGAGATTTCCCTCTCTTCGAACGATTTGAGCAATCTGGAAACCGTCAAGCACGCGATCCGCATCCGGCTCGCGCATTTGAAAGCGATCGGCGAGGCCGAAGACGGCAACAAAATCGTCAAAAAGGTCAAAGCCTTTATCGATCAAAATATCCAGCACCAGCTGACGCTTGCGGAAGCGGCGGAGCAAGTCCATTTTAATCCGACCTATTTCAGCGAATATTTCAAGGAGAAGAGCGGGGAAACCTTTATGCAGTACGTGACCCGCGTCAAGATCGAAAAAGCGAAAGCGATGCTCGCCGATCCTACGATCAAAATTAATGACATTTCCGATTTTCTGGGCTACAAGGATCCGCGCTCGTTCAGCAAAATGTTCAAAATGGTGCTGGGATTGACGCCGACCGAGTACCGCCACCTTCAGAGGTAACGTCTTCCAAGGAATTGGAAGGCTTTTTGCCATGCGCCGAATTGCGTTCGAAATCACATTTGCAAAACACCCGAAAAATTGTTCCGTTTTCCGAACGTAAACGCATGTTCACTGAAAACGTTTGCCGCTAAAATAGATGCAGATGGTCGCGACATCACGATTTTACTACCAAACGGGGGTTTAATATGAAACGGCTTACATTATCGCTTATGGTTGGCGTTACGGTCGTCGGCACCGGAATGTTAAGCGCTTGCTCGTCGGGGAAGACGGACGACGCTCAAGGTTCTGCGAACGGTTCCGCCGCATCCGGGAAAACGGTAACGCTGAATTATTTCGATTGGACGGACGAGCAGCCCTACATGGATCAGGTCATCAGCGCATTCGAAAAGAAATATCCGAATATTAAAGTCAATGCCAGCTACGTTCCGACAAGCGATTATATCCAAAAAATTCTCGTCAATTTGTCGACCGGCGGCGGCGATATGGACGTCTTCGCCACGCAGAGCACATCCAATCTCGCCGAATATATTTCCAAGCAGGTGCTGGAGCCCTTGGACGATCTTGCGGGCTCGCCTGATCTTTCCGGAATCGCGGATTCGATCGGGCAGCTGAAATACGACGATCATATCTACGGCCTGCCATACCGGACAAGCAAATGGGTGCTGTATTACAACAAGGATATGTTCGATAAAGCGGGCGTGAAATATCCCGACGGCACGTGGACCTGGGACCAATATGAAGACGCATCCAAAAAGCTGACGAGCGGCAGCGGTCAGAATAAAGTGTACGGTTCCATGAGTTATCAGTCGGATAACACCTGGTGGAGGGTGCTGGCCAACATCGAAGGCGCGAGCAATCCGCTGAAAGCAGACGAGCTTCCCAAATTCAAGCAGGCGCTGGAGTATTATTATAACCTGACCTATACGGACGGCGCGCAGCAGCCGTTCGGCGAGCTGGTCGGCAATGCGGGAGCCGATTTCGCGGGACGCTTCCTGCAGGGAAGCGCCGCCATGATGTGGAACGGCGACTGGGCCGTGCAGCAATTGAACGACGCCATTCAGCAAAAAGGCGTCAAGCTGAATTACGATATCGCACCGCTGCCGCACTGGAAGGATCAGGAGCCGGCAACGACGGGTTCGTTTGCCGTCATCATGGTCAACAAACAAACGAGCCATATGGACGAGGCGAAGAAATTCGCGGAATTTATCGCTTCGGAAGATACGGCGAAAATCATCGCCGGCAACGGCCTCTTGACGCCATGGACCTCCGATGCCGTGAAGCAGGCATACCTCGCCAAGGTGACGACGCCGGCGCATGCAAGCGTCTTCTCCGACAATACCAAGGTCATGAGCCAGGTGCCGATGGATCCGCTGTACAACCAAGGCATCAATATCGTCAAGGAAGAGTCTTCCCTCTATCTGCTGAAGAAGCAAACGATCGACCAGACGATGCAGAACATTCAGGACCGCATCAAAAAAGAAGTCAAGTGATCGGCGGTCATGCCGCAAGCGCTTCCTGCCCGCCAGCGGGCGGGAAGCGTTTCTCAAGCCGATACCTTACAGCAAAGAGGGGGAAGACATGCTTCGTTTCAAACAATACGGGATCGCCTATTTGTTCCTTGCGCCTAGTCTGATCGGCCTGCTCGTGTTTATTTTATATCCGATTGTCGATTCGCTTTATTTGAGCTTTACGAAGTGGGACGGTTTAACGCCGATCAAATGGATCGGACTGGATAATTATCGCGATTTGCTGACGGACGATACCTTCAAAATTTCGTTGATCAACAACCTCTATTATACGGCCGTTACCGTGCCGATCACGATTGCGCTTTCCATTTTGCTTGCGCTCGTCATGAACGTGAAGGTACGGGGAATCAAGACGTTCCGCGTGCTTTACTTCTTCCCGAATATTACGGCCTCCATCGCCGTCGGCATTATTTGGGCTGCGATGTTCACGCAGTACGGGCCGATCAATACGATTCTGCGGTTCTTTGGCGCCAGCAATCCGCCGAGCTGGCTCGCTTCGACCTCGCTGGCGCTGCCGGCCGTCATGATGGTCAGCATTTGGAAAAGCGTCGGCTATAACGCGGTGATTCTGTTTGCCGGCTTGCAAGGCGTGCCCCGCCAGCTGTACGAGGCGGCCGAGCTGGACGGCGCCGGCCGGTTCAAACGATTTTTGCACGTGACGCTTCCCGGCTTGTCGCCCGTCATTTTCTTCAGCGTCGTGACCGGCGTCATCGGCTCGTTCCAGGTTTTCGATACCGTAATGGCGATGACGCAGGGCGGCCCGGGCCGGTCGACGAACGTTCTTGTTTATTACATTTACAATTCGGCTTTCCAAAACTATCACTTCGGCGCCGCTTCCGCGATGTCGTATGTTTTGTTTGTCATCATCCTGATCGTCACGCTGATCCAGCTGAGAGTGCAGAAGCGCTGGGTTACGTACTAGAGACCGAAAGGAGCGGGAGCTTATGGAGATGGCGGCGGGCGAAGGCGTCAACAAGACGATCGGGTTCGGCGGAAAACAGGTTCTCCGGACCACGCTTACCTATATACTGCTTTTGATTGTTTGTATTGTGACCGTACTGCCGTTTGTATGGATGCTGTCCGGCTCGCTGAAAAATCAGGCGACGATTTTTCAGCATTCGATGCAGCTGATTCCCACGCAGCCGCTGTGGTCGAATTACAGCGACGTATGGAGCAAAATTCCGTTCGGGACATTTTATTTGAACACGATCAAAGTATCGGTGCTGTCTACGGCAGGATCGCTCATTTCCGCGTCGCTGGCGGCATACGCATTTGCAAAGCTGAAATTTCCGGGGAGCAGCAAGCTGTTTTTGCTTTATTTGGCGACGATGATGATTCCCGGGCAGGCGATTATGATCCCCCAGTTTTCCATTATGAAACATTTGGATCTCGTCAATACGCACTGGGCTTTAATTCTGCTCCATTTGTTCAGTCCGTACGGCGTTTTTCTGCTTCGCCAGTTTTTCATCCAACTGCCGCACGATCTGAACGAATCGGCCCGCATTGACGGCTGTTCGGAGTTCGGCATCTTTTTCCGTATCGTGCTGCCTTTGGCCAAGCCGGCGCTTGTCACGCTCGGCATATTCAGCCTGCTCGGGTCGTGGAACGACTTTCTCCAGCCGCTTATTTACCTGAGCAATGAAAAGCTGTACACGATCCAGATGGGCATCCGGTATTTTCAACAGCTGAACGGCGCGGATTACCCGCTCATCCTGGCTGCAACGACGATGTCTCTCGTTCCGATCATCCTCATCTACCTGTTCGCCCAGCGATTTTTTATCGAGGGCATTGCGGTGACGGGCATCAAAGGATAAATCGGACGGCAGCGCCGGCGGTTGTTTCCTAAGCGGGTAGAACGGCGTAATCCAATAAAAGCAAAAAGAAAGCGGGCGTACAAGTCTTGAACAAAAAAACGCTGTTTAACGACGGATGGGCGTTTGCCAAAAGCGGCCTCGAGGTGACGGGTCACGACGGCCTTAGCTTTGAACCGGTCGATATCCCCCATGACTGGCTCATATACGATACCTTGAACCTGTACGAGGACGGCATCGGCTGGTACCGAAAGCGGTTCGTGCATGCCAAGGAAGCCGGCCAGGAGGTGCTGTTGTACTTTGACGGGGTATTTATGGACTCGTCGCTTTATGTGAACGGCCGGTTCATCGGCGAATGGAAATACGGCTATTCTTCCTTCGAGCACGAAATTACGGATGCGCTCGTCGAAGGGGAAAACGAAATCATCGTAAAGGTCGTGCACCAAAGCCCGTGCAGCAGATGGTATACGGGCGCCGGAATTTACCGCAATGTGTGGCTGAAGACAAGAGGCCGCAATCATATCGCGACGGACGGCATGTATATCACCGTGAAGCGGGAAGGGAGCGGCTGGATCGTCGAAGCCGAAACGGAGCTTGTCCTGGCGGACGATGCTCAGCTCTCGCATACGGTCCTGTATCGGGACCAAATCGTTGCCGCTTCTTCGGACAAGGCTTCAGCAGGAACAGCGTACAACCGTCAAAGGCTGCACGTAACGGATCCACTGCTGTGGAGCATGGACGAGCCTCATTTGTACCGTCTTGTCACCGAGCTGAAGTCGACAGCGGGGGGCGGGGAAACCGTTGAAACCGTGACGCAGCGGATCGGATTCCGTGAAATCGTCCTCGATCCCAATGAGGGCTTCCGGATTAACGGACGCCGGATGAAACTGAACGGGGTATGCGAGCATCACGATTTAGGCGCGCTCGGGGCCGCGTTTAATAAGGAAGCTCTCCGAAGAAGGTTCATCATCCTGAAAGACATGGGCGTGAACGCCATTCGCACCGCGCACAATATGCCCGCGCCGGAGCTGATGGACCTCGCGGACGAAATGGGCTTCCTCATTGTATCGGAAGCCTTCGATATGTGGGAACGGCCGAAATCGAAATTCGATTACGCCCGGTTTTTCAAGGATTGGGCCGCCGCCGACGTCAGAAGCTGGATCAGGCGGGACCGCAACCATCCGAGCCTGCTTATGTGGAGCATCGGGAACGAGATTTACGATACCCATGCCGGCGAGAGAGGCCTGGAGCTTACGGGCATGCTGATGGAGGAAGTGCGGAAGCACGATCCGAAGGGCAACGGATGGGTGACGCTCGGGTCCAATTATATGCCCTGGGAGAACGCGCAGAAATGTGCGGACCTCGTAAAGGCTGCCGGCTATAACTACGCCGAGAAATATTACCGGAAGCATCACGAGGAGCATCCGGACTGGATCATTTACGGCAGCGAGACGGGATCGGTCGTGCAGAGCAGAGGCATTTACCATTTTCCGTTTAAACAATCGCTGCTGGCCGACGACGACGAGCAGTGTTCCGCGCTCGGCAACAGCGCCACGAGCTGGGGGGCCAGATCCACGGAAGCGTGCATCATTGCCGACCGGGATACGCCGTTCTCCCTCGGCCAGTTTATTTGGACCGGATTCGACTATATCGGAGAACCGACTCCTTACCATACCAAAAATTCCTATTTTGGCCAAATCGATACCGCGACCTTCAAAAAGGATTCGTATTACGCGTATCAGGCGGCATGGACGGATTATAAGAAAAAACCGATGGTTCACCTTTTCCCGTACTGGGATTTCAGTCAAGGGCAGCTGATCGATGTCCGGGTCTGCTCGAACGCGCCAAAAGTCGAGCTGCAGTTCAACGGCGCCTCCATCGGCACCTTCGACATCGACCAAACGCACGGCGCGCAGCTGGGCGGCTGGTGGCAGCTCCCGTATGAGGAAGGCGAGTTGAAAGCGATCGCGTACGACGAGACGGGCGCCGTTATTGCGACCGATGCTAGACGATCGTTCCGGGATGCCCGGAAAATTCGGCTGCAGGCTGACAAAAACAGCCTGCTGGCGAATGGCACGGACCTCATTTTCGTCGAAATCGCGATGGAGGACGAAGACGGCAATCCCGTCGACAATGCGAATAACCGGGTGCACGTCGAGGTGACGGGCGCGGGCCGGCTGCTGGGACTGGACAACGGAGACAGCACGGATTACGACCCGTATAAAGGGCTGAGCAGAAGACTGTTCAGCGGCAGGCTGATGGCGATCATCGGGGCGAAGCTGGAACCGGGAACGATTCGGATCGAGGTATCCTCGAAAGGCTTCGAAACCGTTTCGGCGGAATTCGGGGCGCTGCCGGTACCCGAAGGAACGGACCTTACGGGAATTTCCGCGCGGATGAAGAATGAGGAACGGCCCTGCGTCACGGGGAGCGCGGAAGAAATTCCGGTGCGCAAAATTGACATCGTCAGCCCCTCCGGGCAGCTGCTCGATCCATCCCGGCGGGAAATTACGGTACGGGCGAAGCTGTACCCCGAAAACACGTCGTATCCGGAGGTCGAGTGGAGCGTCGTGAACGATGCGGGGATCGAATCGAACATCGCCAAAGTGGAAGCATTCGGCGCTGAAGCGCGAATTACGGCTTTGGGCGACGGGGATTTCCGGATCCGCTGCACGAGCAGGAACGGCACCGGCAAGACGAAGCTGATCTCCCAGCTCGAGCTGAAGGCCGTAGATCTCGGCACCGCCTATAAAGACCCTTACGGGTTTATCTCGGCCGGGCTTTACGATTATGGCAAGGGCGAAGTCAGCAACGGCAACGAGCGCGGCGTGGCGACGAGCCGGGACGGCGAAACCCAGGTCGGCTTCCGCGACATCGATTTCGGCCCGTACGGCTCGGATACGATCACGCTCCCGATTTTCGCCTTGTCGAGCGACAAATACGCGATGCAAATTTGGGAAGGCATGCCCGGCGAAGAGGGCAGCGAGCTGCTGGCCGACGTGATCTACCAGAAACCGTCCAAATGGAACGTGTACCAGGAAGAAACGTACGTTCTGCCCAAAAGGCTCCGCGGGATTACGTCGATCTGCTTCGTGCTTCGGCAGAAGGTCCATATCAAAGGATTTTCGTTCCGGAAACAAAATCGGGCCTTCGAGCAAATCGGCGCTGCGGACAGCGACCATATTTACGGCGATTCGTTTGCCATAACCGGTAACGGCGTTGAGGGCATCGGCAATAACGTGTCCCTGGAATTCAACCAAATGGATTTTGAGGGTGAAGGCTCCGCAAAGCTTGTCCTGTACGGCAGAGCGCCGATCGATAATACCATTCATATCCGTTTCGCGGGCGACAGCGGGGAGAGCAGCCAAATCGTCGAATTCGCGCAATCCGGCGGTTACGAGGAGCGGGTATTCGAGCTGGAAAACATAACGGGTGTCCAAAACGTGACCTTCGTCTTCCTGCCGGGATGCCAATTCGATTTCGGCTGGTTCCGGTTTGAGCGATAGGGAGTTGGTTCCCAATATTTGTAAAGTGAGTTTATAGGGGTTGACCGTACAAGCTGGCCGAACCGTGGCACATCGCTCCCCCTCAAATCGAAGACAGATACAATTTTGAGGATGCGCTTCTGGTAGGCTGTATGCCGATCACGCTGCTGAAGCACGCGGACAGGGTGAAAATTGCCTGCTTGGCGCAGCTGGTTAATGTTATTGCGCCCATCATGACGGATAACGGTGGAGGCTCCTGGAAGCAAACGATCTTTTTTCCTTTTCTTCATGCATCGCTATACGGCCGCGGAGTGTCGCTTCACCCGGTCGTTTCTTCGCCGAAATACGACAGTGCGGAATTTACCGACGTGCCGTATTTGGAATCGGCAGCCGTTTATCGGGAAGAAACAGAGGAATTGACCCTTTTTGCGGTCAACCGGCATCTTCAGGATTCGCTTCTGCTGGAATGCGACGTGAGGGGATTTTCGGGATATCGAATCGTCGAGCATCTAGTTCTTGAGCATGACGACTTGAAAGCCGTAAACACGGCAGACCGGGAACATGTAAAGCCCCATACCGGAGGAGAATCGCAGCTTCAGGATGGACGGGTTCATGCCCGGTTGGGGAGAGCATCCTGGAATGTCATTCGGCTTGCCAAAATGTAATTGATATGAGGAGAATCGCAGGCGTCGATCCGGACGCATGTGGTTCTCCTCTTTGTTTGCCGGTAATCGTGCAAACAAACAGAGAATGATTTCAGTTTTTCTTGATTTCACAGCGTTTTTTCATATTCGTGCTGTAAAGTAGACGGAAGGGTGGTAGTGATACGACGGCAGTTCAGGATTCATTATAGCTAGCGCAGCATAATGAGAATGGAAATTAATGTATCTGGAGAGAAGGAACGTCATATGGTCAGATCGTTTTTGAAAAGCTTCAACGGTACAAGAGGAATGGCCGCCAAGGTTCCGGAAATCACTTTGTATTTTTGGGTCACGAAGCTGCTGACAACCGGGATGGGCGAAGTGACCTCGGATTATTTGTTCGAGCATCTGAATCCGTTCCTTTCGGCGCCTCTAAGCGTGCTCATTTTTATGGCCGCGATGGTATTGCAGTTCTACGTACGCCGGTATGTGGCCTGGATTTATTGGCTGGTCGTCGTCATGGTCAGTATCTTCGGCACTACGGCTGCAGACGTTGTTCGCGTAGGACTGGGAATCCCTTACGTTATATCAACGGTATTCTTTGCGCTGGCACTGACCGCTGTCCTATTGCTCTGGTATGTCAAAGAGAAATCGCTCTCCGTGCACAGCATCTTCACCCAACGCCGCGAAATTTTTTACTGGATCACCGTGCTCACGACATTTGCGCTTGGCACGGCTGCAGGCGATATGACCGCAACCGCCATGCACCTCGGCTACTTCGCTTCCGGTTTGCTGTTTGCCGCACTGCTTGCCGTTCCGGCCTTATGCTATTGGCTGCTCGGACTTAACGAGATCCTTGCTTTTTGGTTTGCCTATATCATGACGCGTCCGGCTGGGGCCTCTTTCTCGGACTGGTTTTCCGCCGCACACAGTCAAGGCGGTCTCGGAATGGGAAAAGGCGAGGTCAGCCTGATCTTAACCATCCTTATCGTCATTCTTGTCGTGTTCAAAGGCGGTTCTCCTGCCCCGAAAATCGGGTTGACCGTCCCGGGCGAGAAGCGCACCGATTCCGCCGCCGGCTGAGGATTTGCTGCCTGCTGCCGTAACGACTTCCGGCAATACCGCGACGGACGGCAGACGCGAAAAGCCCGGGCCCTCGCCCGGGCTTTTCGCCTTTTCGGAGCATGTCCGCTTTACAGCCCGAGCTCGGTAAGACCCGGATGATCGTCCGGGCGCCGGCCGAGCGGCCAGTGAAATTTGCGCTCCGATTCGGCGATAGGCAGGTCGTTGATTGAAGCGAAGCGGCGCTGCATGAGTCCTTCCGCATTAAACTCCCAATTCTCGTTCCCGTAGGAACGGTACCAATTCCCGCTGTCGTCATGCCATTCGTACGCGAAGCGCACCGCGATGCGGCTGCCGTCGAACGACCACAGCTCCTTAATCAGGCGGTAGTCCAGCTCCTTCTCCCATTTGCGTTTCAGAAACGCCACGATTTCCGGCCGGCCGGTAATAAACTCGGCGCGGTTGCGCCAGCGGCTGTCCTCCGTATAAACCAGCGAGACGCGTTCCGGGTTCCGGCTGTTCCAGCCGTCCTCGGCCATCCGGACTTTGGCGGCTGCGGTTTCTTCTGTGAATGGCGGCACAAGAGCGGCCATAACCTCACTCCTTTCATTCTAATGGTTTCAGTATAAAGCGGCCGGCTGTTCCGGGCAATAAGGCTTCATGATAAGCCGTTCGGGCAACCCGGCGGTTTATATACGCCCGATCAAGAATCGCTTTCGGTGCCGAGCAGACCGTTCTTCAGATCGAGCATTTCAAGCACCTGCCAGGCGTATTGGAGATCGAAAAACGTGGAGTAATCGTCAATCCGGATGCCGAGAATGTCCTCGACCCGTTTAAGGCGATAAGCGAAGGTGTTCGGGTGGATGTTCAGCATGGCGGCCGCCTGCTTGTGGCTTTTTCCGGAAACGATAAAAGCATCCAGCGCTTTCATCAATTCGTCTCTTTTGTGCGGCGGGTAATCCAGCAGCGGCTGGAGCAGGCCGTAAACGAACTGGAGCAGCTGGTCCTTCGGCCGGTCCAGCACGAATTGAATCGCCCCCATCTCGACATAGTCTTTGACCGCATGCTTGTCTTTGCGGCTTTTGATCAGCGCCACGCACTGCTTCGCTTCCTGATACGACTGCATGACTCCGCCGAAATTGCGGCACATGCGGCCGATGCCGATGGAGCAGTTGGCGTCCGGATGGTGTGTGCGCAGGACGTCACTCAGGCGGCGGGCAATGCTCCGGCTTCTTTTCAGCGCGGCCGCGGCATCGGCGCTCCGGGACAACGGCAGGATCATGACGAAAGCGTTCAGCCTGCGGATGACCAGGCTGCTGGGGTTCAAGCCGTGAAGCTCGGCTTCGATCGTTTGCTGAATGCGCCGGTGCGCGGCTTTTCGTAAACCCTCCTGCCGGGGAGCCTTCGCAAAATCGATTTCCGCCACCATGAATGCGAGGGGGTTCTCCGCCTCCAATCCGAGCGATCTGGCGCGTTCGCGCAGCGTCGCGACGTTTTTCTCGGAAATGAGCTCGTCCAGAAACTCGCCCTTTATCCGCTGCTCGGTTTCGTATACCGCTTCCTTCTTCAGAAAATCGAGGGCCAGCACAAGGCAGCACTGCTCCGCCAGCACGACGTCCTGCTCGCTTAATTTCGAATTGATCTCCAGTACGGCGAGTATGCCGAATATTTCGTCGGAGGTGACGATCGGGCACAGCAGGACGGAGCAGGGCGGGCTTCCTTTCGGATTCGGCTGAACCCGGCGGGGCTTCCAGGTTTTCAGCACCGTTTGCAGGGCTGCGACAAAAGAAGGGGCGCCCAGCTCAAGATCGAGCCGGGCCGGCGCCCGGGTCAGCACGCCCAACAGGCTGTCATAAATGAGGATGGGATTTCCGAGTATGCCGCTGACCGCGGCGCCGAACTCAACCGCCGATTTGCCGTTCAGGATAAGCTTCATCAAGCTTTCGTGCGTCTGGTTGATCCGGTAGAGCCGGTGGTTCTGCAATTGAATGACATCGTTCAGCTCCGCCAGCTTCTCCTTCTTGTTCTTCTCGTCCTGGTACAGCCGCGCGTTCTCGAGCGCGACCGCCGCCAGATTGGACAGGGTGATCAACAGGCTCAGGTCGTTTTCGCTGAATGTGCCGTGCATGAAGCTGTTGATCGCCATGACGCCGATGCACTCGCCTTTAATGAGCAGCGGGGCGCACATGACGCTTTTAATTTTAAAATGCTGGCCGATGTCCCGCTTGATCGGCGCGAGCGATTGCTCGTAATAGATTTTGTTCACTGCGGACATCGAAGCCGTATGCCGGATGACGTCGTGCGATTGTTGAAATATTCTCGGCGTCCGGCTTTCGAACGTCAAGCCGGTCATGGATTCCCCCGGCGCGATATGCAGATGCCGCATCTTCTCCCAGAGAAATCCCGTGCAGGCCATCGGCCTTAAGACCGTTTCCTTGTCGTAGATCGACAGAACGCCGGCATCGGCCGCCTCGATTACGTTTTGGGCCCGGTCGAGAATCCGCGTGAACACGTCATCCAGCGCCAGACTGGACGTCAAATACTGCGCGGCATCGATCAGCAGCTCATACTGCACCAGCCGCAGCCGCAGCCCGAAAAGCAGGTTTTCTTGTTCGCGTTCCTCAGCTTTCATAATCAGATCCGCCTTTTCCCGGGAGATATCCCGATTTCAATGACATTCGTTGTCTATTTTTCTCACATACTATCGAAACCGAATTCGAATGTAAATGCCAAAAGTCATTGTTTTCCCGAAAAATGCATGTCTTTTCCGGTAAAATCACGAGATTTCTTCGGCATTCCTTATATTATAATACAGCTAGCTTAAGACTTTCGTTCTAATGATGGTATAAAACATGACATAAAAGGGCCGAGGAGGAGCAGCTTGTGAAATTGATTGGCATCGATGTCGGGGGAACCTTTACCGATCTGATCTTCACGG